>JBAYLE010000005.1:0-60171 GCA_041664225.1 Parcubacteria group bacterium
AAAAAATCCCGTTAAAAGGGATTTTTTTGTGCCCAAGGTGGGACTCGAACCCACACTCCCTTGCGAGAACACGATTTTGAGTCGTGCGCGTATACCAATTCCGCCACTTGGGCTTTTGTGTTATACTGAAAATAATTATGGCAAAGATTATCTCTTTAGTCAACCAAAAAGGGGGAGTGGGCAAAACTACTTCCGCGATCAATCTGGCGACGTATCTGGCGGCGGCGGGCAAATTTGTTTTGCTAGTGGATCTTGACCCGCAGGGCAATGCGTCTTCAGGGCTGGGCATAGACATTCGAGAAATTGGAAAAAGCCTGTATCACTCGATGATTTTGGGAGAACATCCTTCAAAGATAATTTTAAGAACCGAAACTTTAGGGCACGATATTATTCCATCTTCACAAGATTTGGCCGGAGCTGGCATAGAGCTAGTGCATATGGATAACCGCGAATTCAGGCTGTATAATGTTTTGCGCGAAATCAGAACCAATTACGATTATATTATTATTGATTCTCCGCCGAGTTTGGGTCTTTTGACCATCAATGGACTGGTCGCGAGCGACGAGATAATCATCCCAGTGCAGACAGAATATTTTGCCCTAGAGGGATTGAGCCAGCTTCTGAATACTATAAATTTGGTACGAGAAAATTTGCAGCCGGATTTGAAAATTATGGGAGCGATGCTGACCATGTATGATAAAAGAAATCGGCTTTCCCGCCAAGTAATCAAAGAAGTGCAAGATCATTTTCCGGGGCATGTTTTTGACAGCATTATTCCGCGCTCCGTGCGCTTGGCGGAAGCGCCAGGGTTTGGTAAATCAATTCTGAGCTTTGACTCTTTTTCTAAAGGCGCGCGCGCATACAAGAATCTGGCCAGGGAAATTATTGAGTTGGAAAAAGGAGATAAAAATTTTTCAGTTTAAATAAAAATTAAAATTTCAAATAGCATGGCGCAAAATTATGGCCTCGGCCGGGGATTATCTTCTCTCATTCCTCCAAAAAATCAAAAAATAACCGAACCCAAAACGGATTTTAATTATTTTGGAGCTGGAGACAAGAAAAGTGAATCAGCGCAACAACCAGTGAGTTCCGGTGGCGTGCAGGAAATAGAGCTGATGCGCATTGTTCCAAATCCGCACCAGCCACGGATGAATTTTGATGGAGAAAGAATGCAAGAACTCGCAGCGTCAATCAAGGAACACGGGATCATTCAGCCTTTAGTAGTGACAAAAAGCGAAAATGGCTATGAGATAATCGCTGGTGAGCGCAGATTTCAAGCGGCCAAACTGGCCGGCCTCAAAACCGTGCCGGCCATCGTGCGAAAAGCGACGGAGCAGCAAAAACTAGAGTTGGCGATTATTGAAAATATTCAAAGACATGATTTGAATCCGATTGAAGAAGCCAAGTCATATGTAAAACTGGTAACTGAATTTGATCTCAGTCAAGAAGCGGTCGCGCAAAAAGTGGGCAAGAGCCGCAGCGCCATCGCTAACAAGGAAAGACTCTTGAAATTGCCGGTGGAAATCCAAAAAGCATTGATTGAAAATAAAATTACGGAGGGTCATGCCAAGGCGATTCTGGCGATTGATCAGCCGGAAAAACAAAGAGCGCTTTTTGAAATGATCTTAAAAAATAATCTGACTGTGCGCCAAACGGAAGATAAGACTAAGGAAATTTCTGTTAGAACCCATAAGCGCGTCATCAGCGTCGATCCGGAGATTAAAAGGATAGAAGATATGTTGGCTGGAACATTAAAGACCAAAGTTAAAATTGCGAAGTCCGGAGACGGGGGGAAGATTATAGTTGATTATTATTCAAAAGAAGAATTAAACAATATTTTGGATAAAATTCATTTATAGGATTCCGTCTTTTTTGAGCGCGCGTTTGATGTGAGTCTTAGCCAAAGTCGTGTGGACGAACTTCAGCCAGTCCCGGCTGGGGTTTTTGTGTTCTTTGGAAGTTATAATCTCGATCACATTGCCATTTCGTATTTTATAGTCAAGGGTGACCATTTTCCCGTCAGCTTTGGCGCCAACGGCGCGATGGCCAATTTCGCTGTGCACCTTGTAAGCAAAGTCGATTGGCGTAGCTTCTTCCGGCAGATCTATGACGTCGCCGCGAGGCGTAAAAGCAAAGATATGATTTTTGAAAAATTCAATCTTGAGCCCCTCCATAAATTCTGTGTCGTCTTTGCCGAGGTCAGTCTGCCATTCGCGAAGTTGTTTGACCCAATTCAATTCTTCGCCGGAGAACTTTTTGCTTGTTTTGCCAAACTTCAGAAAACTTATCCAGTCTTTGCTTTTTTCGGTATAAATCCAATGCGCGGCAATACCGAATTCAGCCTCGTCATGCATTTTTTGCGTGCGGATCTGGATTTCCATGATCTTGCCGTCTGGGCCGAAGACTGTTGTGTGGATGGATTGGTAGCCATTCGGCTTGGGGAGCGATATATAATCTTTGATCCGTCCAACGAGCGGGTGGTATTTGCGATGAGCGACGCCCAGCGTTTCATAGCAATCCGCCACTTCCGGAACGATAACGCGGATGCCGGCCAGATCGTAAATCTTGCTAATATCCATCTCGTGCCGCTGCAGTTTCTGAAAAAGCCGGTACAAGTGCTTGGTTCTTCCATAGATTTCGATGACCTGGATATTTTCTTTAAGCAATTCTTTTTTCAATTCTTCCACAGCTTTCTCCAAATTCTTTTTACGCAAGCTGAATTCTTTCTCGGCAATATTTTTTACATACTCGTAATTTTCGCGGTCCAGATATTTGAAGGCCAAATCTTCCAGGCGCGCTTTGATGTCGCCGATTCCCAATCTGTTGGCCAGAGGCGCGAAAACCTCCATAGTTTCCAGGGCGATTCTCTGGCGTTTGTTTTCTGGGAGCGCGTCAAGGGTTTCCATATTATGCAAACGATCGGCCAGTTTAATGATGACCACGCGAATATCTGCCGCCATCGCTAAAAACATCTTGCGCATGTTTTCCAGATAGAATTCTTCTTTTTCCCCGCGCAACCTAATTTTTCCAACCTTGGTTACGCCGTCAACCAAAAAAGCGATTTCATGTCCAAAGGTTGCCTCGATTTCTTTCAAAGTGACGCTGGTATCTTCTGAAACGTCGTGCAGCAATCCTGCGGAGATGGTTTTTGAACCTAATCCCAGATGGGCAATATTTAGCGCAGTGTGCAAAGAATGCTGGATATACGCCTCTCCCGATTTTCTCTTTTGCCCGCGATGGGCCTTTTCGGCGAATTCATAGGCGCTTCGAATCAACGCCTCGCGCTGGGGCGTTTTTTCAACTCGCATATTCTTTAAGATATCTTCAATGGTTAGCATACTTTTGATAATACAAGCATATCTCAGAAAAATTCAGAGTAAATTATTTCTCAAATTTACATTCTTTCTTCGAGCATTTGATTTTGCCCTTGGCGGCGAAGACGAGCAGTGATTTGCAATCAGGACAAATTTCACCATTCGGTTTATTCCAGAGCGCGAAGTCACATTTGGGATAAGTGTTGCAACCATAAAAAGGCCGGCCACGCTTGGATTTTCGTTCAACTATATCGCCGATATTGCACTTGGGACACTTGATGCCGGTTTTATTTTCAATTTTTTTGATGCCCTTGCATTCCGGATAATTCGAACATCCGAGAAAAGTTCCGAATTTGCCCCGCTTCACCACCATCGGCGCACCGCAAACTTCGCAAACTTCGCCCTTGTGTTCATCATCCACTTTCTTTTCCGCGTCGGTTTTTTCTGTGTGTTTGCAATTTGGATAATTGGAACAAGCAATAAACTTGCCAAAGCGGCCGAATTTCATGATCAAATCTCCGCCGCAATCCGGACACACTCGATCAAGTTTTTCCTGGAAATCTTCTTTTTTGACTTCTTTGGTTTTGGATTCCAGATTTTTGTGGAATGGTTTATAAAATTCACGGATAACCGGCACCCACTTGCGTTTGCCCTCGGCAATTTCGTCAAAATCCAGTTCGATAGTGGCGGTGAATTTGATATCCACAATTTCTGGAAAGTGTTCCACTAGAAGATCATTGACCAACTTGCCGATTTCTTCGGGGAATAATCTTTTCTCCTCGTTTTTATCGACATATTTTCTTTCAATGACGGTGGAAATTGTTGGCGCATAAGTTGATGGACGTCCGATACCATTTTCCTCCAGTACTTTAACCAAAGTTGCTTCACTGTAACGCGGCGGCGGAGTCGTGGATTTTTGAGTTGTTGTTGCTTCGACTAAATCCAAAGCATCCGCGACTTTCAATGGCGGCAAAATATTTTCCGAAATTGCGTCTTCGCCATAAACTTTTAAATAGCCATCAAACAATAATGTCGAACCATTGGCTCGCAGCAAATAATTATTTTTTCCTTTGGCTTCGATATCCACTTTGACGGAATTAAATTTGGCGCCTTGCATTTGGCAAGCGATCATGCGATTCCAAATCAGGCGATACAAGCGGTATTGATTGTTGTCCAGTTTGCTTTTCAATTCGTCAGGCGTGCGTTCCGGATAAGCCGGTCGGATTGCTTCATGTGCTTCTTGCGCACCTTTGGAACGAGTTTTATAGAAACGCGGATTTTCCAAAGCGTAGTTTTTGCCAAAAAGTGACGTAATAATTTTTTGTGCCGTGAGCATGGATTCCATCGACAAGTTAGTCGAATCAGTTCGCATATAGGTGATCAAGCCTTCTTCGTAAAGTTTTTGCGCGATCATCATGGTCTGCTTGGAAGAAAAGCCTAAGCTATTAATGGCTGCCTGTTGCAGTGTTGAAGTTGTAAAAGGAGCAGGCGGAGTGCGCAAAGTTTCTTTTTTGACAACATCACTGACTTTGTATTTTGCGCTTTTAAGATCGGCCAGAATCGCATCGGCGCTTTTTTGGTCGGTGATGACGGTTTTTTTAGTTTTATAGTCTCCGGTAAAAAGTTTCAGCGTGATCACTTGCTCGATCTTTTCGTCGCCTTTTTGGATCAGGTTGGCATCAAAGATATTTTTGTCGCCTTGTTTTTTTAGTTTGGCGCCAATGGTCCAAAATTCTTCGGCTTTGAATTTTTCAATTTCACGTTCTCGTTCCACGATCAATCGCACGGCCACGGATTGGACGCGCCCAGCCGAAAGGCCTCGTCTGATTTTTTTCCAAAGAAAGGGAGAGAGTTCATAGCCGACCAGTCGGTCTAGGATGCGGCGCGCCTGTTGCGCGTCGACCAGGTTTAAATCGAGCTTGCGGGGTTTTTCCAAAGCTTTTTCGATGGCGGCTTTGGTAATTTCGTGGAAAACAATTCTTTTGGCTGTGTCCGGATTCAGGTCGAGGGCGCTGACCAGATGCCAGGAGATCGCTTCACCCTCACGATCTTCGTCAGTCGCGAGGATAACTTCTTCCGCTTTTTGGGCCAACTCTTTCAGTTCGGAAACACGCTCCGCGGATTTAGCGGGAATGACATATTCCGGCGCAAAGTCGTGCTCGATATCAATGCCCATCTTCTTGGCCGGTAAATCGCGGATGTGTCCGTAGGAAGATTTCACGGTGAATTTTTTGCCGAGAAACTTTGAAATGGTTTTAGCCTTGGTGGGTGACTCAACGATAACTAATTTCATAAAAAATTTAGATTAAAATATAATTTTGTCCGCCGATATTTTTTGTCCAGCCTTTTATTTCCATCATGGAAAGAGAAGCGCTAACGGCACTGGTATCCAGTTTAGACCTAAACGAAATATTGTCAATGTGAAGCGGGTCAGTGGATAATATTTTTAAAATAATTTCCTCCTCTTTTGTCTCGGGAATTTTTGCGATCGGAGCGGTTTTTTCTTGCATTTCATCCAAATCCAACTCTTCCAAAATATCCTTGACGCCGGTGACGATTTTGGCGCCGTTCCTGATCAGATTATGGGTGCCGATCGATTGCGGTGAAAAGATCGAGCCGGGTACGGCAAAAACTTCACGATTGAATTCCAGCGCCAGAGTAGCAGTGATGAGCGTCCCGCTTTTTTCACCGGCTTCCACCACTAGTGTGCCGAGCGACAAGCCGGCGATGATGCGATTGCGCGCGGGAAAATTTCCGGGGATGCCAGCCGGCGTTTCGATCGGATAATCCGAAAGAAGCGCGCCCTGAACAATTATATCGCGCGAGAGATTAAAATTGTTTCTGGGATAAATATTTTTATCATCCAAGCTGCCGCCCAAAACGGCGACAGTTTTTCCTCCTGCCAAAAGCGCTCCGGAATGGGCGATAGAATCGATGCCGAGCGCCATGCCGCTGACGACTGTGATGCCGGCCGCGGCCAAATCTTTGGCAAAAGATGTGGCGGCTTGCGCGCCATAGGAAGTGTACTTTCTCGAACCGACGATGGAAATCATAGGTGCCGCGTTGAGATCGATTTTTCCCTTCATATATATAATGTAGGGAGCGGGGGAAATTTCTTTCAAAAGGCGGGGGTAGGCCGGATCGTTTTGGGTAATCATGCGGATGTTTTCTTTTGCGAGCCTTTCCCATTCGGCGTCGGGGTTGATAGCCGGCCTTTCGGAAACTATTTTTTGGGTTATGGCTGGGCCGATGCCGCTTTTTTCTAAATCAACAATGCTGGCTTGCCAGATATTTTCCGGAGTTTCAAAAAAACTTAAAAGCGTCCGCATTTTCTGCGGACCGAGACCGTTAATCTTATTGAGAGCATTGAGATATTTCATAGCACTTTATAAATATAACAATATCCAGAGGTATTGACAAAACTATTGGTTGTATCTATAATAGCAAATCCCAAATCCTTAGGATTTTTGGGGCTGTCATTTGACAAAAAAAGAACGAAAGGAGAGGAATTATGATAAGGGGGTTTGATTCAAAAAAGGTCCTGGCTGTTTTGTTTGTTCTGATGATTGCTTTCGGTGCCTGGATGACATTTATCCATCCCGGTCAGATAGCGACCAAGGAGCTCAAAAAAGCCGAGGTGGTTTTTACTGAAGCTCAGCAAAAACTGGCGGATGTTGAAAAACAAGCCATCAGTTTAAGGTGGTACAAAAAGAAGTACTTCGACGAATTAGCCATACTCTTTGATCAGGCTCGACGCGAGCTTTCAAGCACGGAAGGAGCGTTGAAACTGGCGCAATCAGAAAAAAAGGCTAAAGACAAAAGAAGCCGTTCTGAAAGCGTGAGTCAAAGGTTGCGGCAAAAAACAGGTGCGTTGTCGGCCATTGAAAAGATACGGCAGAAAATTGCTGCGTATCAAAAAGTGACTGATGAGGCAAGGGCTGAATCTGAAGTTTTGCAGAAAACAATTTTAAGTCTCGGCAAAAAACATAACGAGACCGAAGCTGTTCTGGAAGTTGAAAAAAAATCATATCTCTCGAAATACGTAAAATCCATGGACGAACAGTTATCGGACGTGGAGAAAAAAGCAGTTGAAGCTTTCGAAATTTTGCATCAGGCCAGTAGTCTGCTTCCACCGAAGGATGATGTTTCAGGCAACGGCGACCCTATTGAAGCCGGCCGTTTTATCAAGGGATGCAAGGCCACATTGGAATCAGCGAAGAATACTTTGGATGCAGTTGGCAGTGAGCTTGTCTTACAGCACGATGCCCTCACTAAATCAGTACCGAGTGTGGCAGAGGCAGACGTCCAGCTGAAAGAAGCACGAGCTCATCTTGAGTCAATAAGACAAAGTTCAAGTCTATTACCCAATAAAGCCTTGAAGAATGCATACCAAAAAAATGCTGAAGCCGAGAAAAAAATTGGTCAGGCAAAAAAAGCACTTACTGTTGTCGTGGAAAAAGGCAAAAAGGATCTGGCGCTGGCTTATAGAAACGCACTGGCCGTGTCCGGATTGTCTTTGGAAGTCATCAAAGAAGCGGATTTTCAGGTTAAATTATTTGCGGAAGCGAAAACAAAACTTGAGAAGCATGTGCTCAAACTGAACACTCAGGAAAAGGAATTTGTCAAGGCTGAAAATAGCCTGGTCATTCTAAAAGCGAATCATATCGTTTCGGCTTGGCAGGATGTTGCGTTGAACTTGGAAACAGCAAGACAGAAATATTCTTTGGCGCAAAAAACTTTGGCAGATGCCGAAACACTTTTTCTGGAGCAGATTTTTTCTGATGCCGTAAAGAGTTTCGATTTGGCAACTTCTGATTATGGTTACTCTTCCCAGTTATTAGCTGGGTTGATTGCTCGTACTGACAAGCTGGAGAGATACCGCGGGGAATGGCCTCGCGTCGAAAAAAAGGCGCAACGGACAATCAATGATGAGGAAGATAAAGTGAGCAAATACGGCAGTCATTCATCGTCGGCCAAAAGCGACTTTGATTCAGCCGTAAGTCTGCTTGCAAATGCCAAACGTTTAGCTTCTCAAAAGGATTATGCAAGCGCGGTTAAAAAAGCCCAAGAGGCAGATAAGCTTGCGGAAGGTACCGGAAGCCGGGCGTATGCCGCTTATGAAGATTATGAAGAAGGTCAGAGACGAGCCAGATCTTTTGATAGTGATGATTCATCACCAGGATTTGGCGGGGGCTTTGGTAGCGGAAGCGATTCCGGCAGTGGCGGTTTTGGTGGAAGTTCCGGCGGTAGCGATGGTGGAGGCTGGGGTGGAAGTTCCGGCGGTAGTGATGGTGGAGGCTGGGGCGGAAGTTCCGGTGGCAGTGACGGCGGCGGCTGGAATTAAAAATCAAGAAAAAGGAAGAGAGGTAATATGGATATAATCGGTCCGATTTTATTAGTCGTGGGAGTCGTGGGTCTTGCTTTTATAATCTACACATTCATAAGGGATAAAAAGCAAGGTGGTATTTCACAGTATGTTCCTCCCAGGGAAGAAAAAGTCGAAATTCTACCAACTGACAGATCGGGAATGAAACCGGAAGATCGTTTGAAAGAGGTACGTTCTAAGCAGACAATCACTCTGGCTGGCGAAGGAGAGAGATCCGTGCTGGCTTCGGTGGCATTGCACGAGATGACTCAAACTTCGAAAGAAGCGCCCTGGTCAAGAACAGGAAACGTTTCAAAAGGATTGGTTCTTTCGAAAGAAATATTTATTTTCAAAGTGCCTGGTCGTGAAGGAGGACAACCAAAATGGTTGCGGGCTCAAGAAATTGAAACTTATTCCCTAAAACAGTTTTATCGGGGAAAAGATGAAGAAAGCGGTCCCGCCAAACAGTTTCATTTGAATGGGCAGATAACTCCTGTTCCATATCAACTTCCTGGTGGTTTGACCCCGGGAGTTACTTGGAAAGTAGTTGACATTGGTACGTTTGATGTAGGTGTCGACGGAGAATCAGGAAATTTTGTTAGCGGTGACAGGTTGTATTTTGTTACATCAATTGAGGAAGGGGGTATGCGCTGGCTTCTGTATCTTGATGCCAGGAAGGGAGAGGCCAAGGGTTCCGGGGGCTTGTTTATTGGAGAGCCTTTTGAGCCTTCGGTAGAAGTGTCTGATTTGCTCTAAAAATAAAACCAGAAACGAAGAAGGAGGTTTAGTATGAAGACAGGAATTGAATCATTAGACAAGAAAATTGATTTCGGAATGTTCATGAAGGCCATGATGGGCAGGTTTAAGAGCATTCTGGCGGGCGTGCTTGATCCGGAAGAAAAACTGGAGCAGATCATCCAAGTGCTCGAAAGGGAAGTCCAGGGGAAAAGGGTTCTCGCCCGCGAGATTGGCGGACAGATGAGAGCCATTGCTGATCCGGACACAAAAGAACTCGAGCCGCTGGAAGCACTCAAAGCCAGGCGTGCAAAACTCGTGAAGCTTGGCGGAACGATGATAGACGATGTTGCCAAGGCTACCCAGCTCGGGCAGATTCAACAGGAGATCAAATCGATTGATGCCTTGGTTGCGTCCCAGCAGGCAACATACGATACTCTTGCTGAAAGCTATACGCTCGCTAAGGGAAATTATCAGGAAGCCTTCTCGGCATTGGAAACGGTCCGCAGAAATGGTCCGGCCATGCTTAAGGCGATACAGGCACATAAGGACGCGCTTGCGCAGAGAGATAAAGCGAGAGACGAGGAGTCTATCGACACGAGTTTTCTCGCTGATCTTACTGCGGAGCTCAGCAAAACGAAGGCTGAGTTGCGTTCAGACACTGAGATCGAGAGGGATCTCGATGCATCTGATACGCATGTGATCGACAGGGCACTTGCCGAAATGGACAAAGCTACAGTCGATGAGGGGCTGATGGCCGAGTTCAGAGCAGCGACCGGGAAATAACGATTAATCATAAGCATATGGGGGGCAGAGGAAACTCTGCCCCGTTTTTTTATCCTCTTTTTAGGACGTCCCCAAGGCTCTTTATTGGTCCGTTAGTCTTGACAAAAATTATCTTTTTTGCTACGCTCTAATGTCGTTAAAAATTTGGTTTTTACAGTCTCGCACGTAAGTTCAAATGCAAGCCTCCTCCTTGGTTTGCGTTTGAGTAAGCGCAATCCAAAGTGATAATTCACCGCGGGATGCCACTCACGCGCGGGACTGTGAAAAGCAAAGATGTTTGGAGCAAGAGCACTCTTTTTGTTTATTTTGGCTTTAAAATACTTTTTTTAAGCCAAAAAAACTGAATTTTCGGGAAAGGGGCTTGACAAGACCTTTCTTTTCTGCTAGGATGGACAGTTATGGTTGAAAAAGGATAGAAGGTTGTTTCACAAGGGGATGAGAGACGTTTGATCTCTCAAATAAAAATATTTTAGTATATCTCTGGGACAAACGTCACCAGAGAAAAAGGAGGATTTGTTATGAACACATCCGTAATCGTTGGTCTGTTGGCAGTTGTAGCAGCTTTGTTTATTGTCTACAAAATGGGCAAGGGTTCGGTCGTTGTGCCGGTTCAGACACTTGGTATCGATAAGGCCATCGGGATACACCAGGGGCTCATGAAACCGATTGAGACCATCGTCGAAGCAAACGGCGACGGGATTGATGAGAAGACCAAGGTCTTCGTAAAGACAGTAGCCTCGGCTGTGGCTGCGTTGTCCATAAGAAACACAGCCGATTCATTCGGTATTGATGACAACATTGCTCCGGAAGGCAAGCAGCGGATCGATGAGCACAACGCGGTGATAAACACAGCGTTGAAAGCCCACGAGACAATGCGTAACGAGAAAGAAAGCATTATCGAAAAACTACAAACCGAGATTAAGGAACATGACGGTATAACGAAAAAGACCGTTGGAAATCAGACAGAGGCCATCAAGACAACAGAGGCCGCTATGTCGTTCTTCCAGGTCTAACAGTCTCATCCCCAGAAGGGAGTTTTATGGAGGCGACAACAGTCACTTCCATAGAACCCCTTCTATTTTTTTACAAAAGTTTTTTAATCTCACTCAAAACATCGTTCTCGATGTTTTTTATTTTTTCTTTTTCCTCTTCTGAAAATTTATCCAGTACATAGTCGTGGGCGCCTAATCTGCAAGTATCTTCGTCACTATTATCTTCGCCAATTCCAATTCTGATGCGTTTGAATTTTTGGGTGCCGAGTTTTTCTATAATATTCTCGACGCCATGATGCCCGGCGGAAGAAGAGTCGGTGGCGACTTTGTATTTGCCAACAGGAATGTCCAGATCGTCATGGATAACAATAATGTCATCGGGTGTCAGTTTGTAAAAAGTTAAGATGCTTCGCACGGCCTCGCCTGAAAGATTCATGAAAGTTCGCGGCTTCACTAGCAACGTGTCATTGCCTTTAGAAATTTCTGCGTTAAATTTTTTATTGAATTCCCACGGCGAAAAATTCCAATCTCTTTGAAGTTTGTCCACAATTTCAAAACCCACATTGTGTCGGGTGTGTTCATATTCTTTTCCTGGATTACCGAGTCCGAAAATTAGTTTCATATAAATTAATTTTTATTAAAATCAGCTGACTCTTGATCATCGCGCGCTTTATTCAAGTCCTCAAGTGTTCCTTCCTCCATATTATACTTCGCTACTAAATCTTTTCCAAGGACGACGACGATGTCGAATTTGGAGCCGGAATATGACGGCAGGGAATAATCTGAATAGGAAATAACCGCTGGCAATTTTGTCACCAACTCATTGGCAGTAAATGGTTTGGTGCCACTAGTGGAATCATAAACCATGGAAACATCGACAGGGGATTTATTGGAACTATTTATAGTAATCACATTTTTGTAGGCCAAATTGACGTTCAGAAGCTTTCTGATTTTTTCAGAAAGTGAAAAATCCCCGCTTTGGTTCACAATCGCGATGCGCGCGCTTTCCTTTGCAATTTCATCGCGCGTTCTTTTTATTTTATCCAAATCAAAAATATTCTGGGCAAGATCCTGAACTTCGCTATAATTTCCAACACGCGGTATTAGGGCGGAAAATTGGGCGTCCGGATTGCCGGTGTGGATAATTTTCAAAAGACTGTCCTTGTTCCACGCGTCGAGCACGGCGTTGGTGATGTTTTGAGTGTCCAGTTTTTTGGAAAGTTCCAGGAAACTTCCAATTTCATCCGGAGTGATATTGGTGGATGCGTTGTTCCCCAAGGTATCAAGCAAATTATTTAAGGCAATCGGATTAAAGATGGTTGTGGCGGAGAAAATTTTATTTTTAACCGCCTGCATAATTTCTTGCTGTCTTTTGGCGCGTCCGAAATCACTCTGGGGATCATTGTGCCGTTCGCGCGCGTATTTGAGTGCTGTGGCGCCATCGAGATGGTGGAAGCCTTTTTTAAGTTCAAAAATTTCATAGCTGTAATTCGGTCCCGGGTAACGGGCATCGTAAAGATCTTTTTCGTTTACGATGTTGATGCCGCCGATATCATCAATGGCTTTTCGAAATCCATCGAAATTAAGCACGGCCCAATAATCAATGTCGAGCGCAGTGATACTTTTAATGACTGCCAAAAGCGGGTCAATCGTATTTGTTCCGGAATTTTTCGCGCTGTTCATGCCAAGCTGATACACAGTGTTTATTTTGTTTTGGTAACCAGTATTTGGGATAGTGACATACAAATCGCGCGGGATGGAAAGCATGGCCACCCGGTTGGTTTTGCGGTCAATACTCATAATCATGATAGTGTCGGTGAGATATTGGCCCGGTTTGCCTTTGCCCGCCATACCTAAAAGCAAAATATTGATACGGTTTGGATCAGCACTTCCGAGATCGATGGAATTATCAGTAGTCAGTGATTTAACGGTTTCAAGGAAAGAGGGTTGTGAGGTTGCATTATCCACGCTTATTTTTTTACTGACAGAATAAATTTTATACATGAAAAAACCGCCATAGGAAAGCGCGGCGAGAAACACGACTGCCAATAGGATAAAAAATACTTTTTTGCCCGTATTTTTTTTGGGTGATCGGTAATAAATCGCATCCATAGGTTTATAATACTAAATAATGAACAGAATGGCGAATTTCAGAATTCGGGATGTTTTTATTTTTTGGCTTAAAACAGGCTTTGGTTACTATTGCCAAATAGCCAATTTTCTGATAAAATGGAGAAGTTAAATCGCAAAAAATCTATAAAAATGGGTGATAATTTGGAAAAATGGGCTCCCCGAGAAACAAAAGAAGACAATCTTGACGAGAAATATTACGGCGTCGGCGGGTTTATTTTGGAGATAATCAAAGTTTTCGTTCTGGCTTTCGTCATCATATTTCCCATCAGGGTTTTTTTATTCCAGCCCTTTTTTGTGCAAGGCGCCAGCATGGAACCAAATTTCGAAAATAATCAATATTTGATCGTGAATGAGTTTGGCTATAAAAAAACAGTCGCGGATATCAATGGCACGACGCTTTTCACTGTCAATCCTTTCAAGGAGATCCAAAGGCAAATGGTCGTCGTTTTCCGCTATCCGAAAAATCCATCCCAATTTTTCATCAAGAGAGTAATCGGCCTGCCAGGAGAAAAGATCCAGATCAAGGATAACAAAATCACCATTTTCAATTCCGAGCATCCGGACGGATTTGTTTTGGATGAGAGTGCGTATCTTGCGTCGAAAGTCATAACTGCCGGCGATTTGATCATAAACCTAAAAGAAGATCAATATTTCGTATTGGGAGATAATCGCGGAGCCAGTTCTGATTCGAGATCGTGGGGGCCTGTTCCGGAGGCAGATGTGATTGGGAAAGTGTTACTGCGAGCGTGGCCGCTCAATCAGCTCTCTGTGTTTTAAAATTTGTAAATTAATATTTATTTATAAAATTACAAAATTAAAAATTACAAAATTTTATGTCAATTAAGCAAAAAGTTAAAAAGACCAGTCGCAAGACTTTGAAACAAGAAAAAAAGAAAGTGGTGATGGAAAAGGAGCCCTTGCTTTTGCAGCCGCCGCGGGGCATGAAAGACATTTTGCCCAATGATCAATGCTACTGGGATCAGGTCAGGCGGTCGACGGAAAAGTTGGCGCGTGAATACGGATATTTGCGAATTGATACGCCACTAGTTGAATTTAGCAATCTTTTTGCCCGCGGGGTCGGAGAGGGAACGGATATCGTAGAAAAAGAAATGTATAATTTCGTGACGAAAGGCGGAGACAAGGTGGCGTTACGGCCGGAAATGACAGCTGGAACTTGCCGAGCGTATATCCAACACGGGATGAATGTTTTGCCGAAGCCGATTAAGCTTTTTTCAACTGGTCCGGTTTATCGTTATGATCGACCGCAAGAAGGCAGGTATCGAGAATTCTACCAAGTTAATTTTGATGTTTTTGGAGAACAGGACGCGATTTTGGATGCGCAAGTGATCCAGGTGGCGGCGCGCGTGGTGCAGAGTTTGGGCATCAAGGCGGTTCAGATCCAGGTTAATTCGATTGGTTGCGCAGCCTGCCGCAAGGAATATCGGGAATTGCTCATAAATTATTTAGAGTCTAAGAAACAAAAACTGTGTCAGGATTGTAAAAACAGATTAGAGAATAACCCGCTCAGAGTTTTGGATTGTAAGGAAGATAAATGTTCTCAAGTGGCGGCCACGGCGCCCCAATCAGTCGATCATCTTTGTGATGAATGCCGGGTGCATTTCAAGAGCCTTTTGGAATATCTGGATGAGTTGGAGTTGCCTTATGTTATCAATCCGCAATTGGTGCGTGGTCTGGATTATTACACTAAAACTGTTTTTGAAATTTGGTCGGCTGATGAAGAGGGCCGAAAAAGCGCCCTGGGCGGCGGCGGCAGATATGACGGGCTGATCAAATTGCTGGGCGGGGAGGCGACGCCGGCTATCGGTTTCGGTCTGGGAGTTGAGAGACTAATCATTGAAATGAAAAGAGTCCAGGCTAAGCCGTATCGCGCGCCTAAGCCAAGAGTCTTTCTGGCGCAATTGGGCGATCTGGCCAAGAAGAAAAGTTTGAAACTGTTTTCTGAACTCGAAAAAAGCGGCATTTTGGTGGCGGAAAGTTTTGGCCGGGGAAGCCTCAAGTCGCAGTTACGCGTGGCGGACAGGCTGGGCGTGGAACTGACTTTGATCTTAGGCCAAAAGGAGGCGTTGGATAAGACGGCGATAATCAAAAACATGATTACCGGCGTCCAGGAAATTGTCAGCATGGATAAATTGATCGATCTGGTGAAAAGAAAACTGAAGACAGACAATGTAGTGGTCTATCACGATAATAATCATCAGAATAACAATCACGATGGCGATCACGCCGCGCAGTAAATTTTATGGATTGTATTTTTTGCAAAATTATTGCGAAGGAAATTCCAGCTGAAGTGGTCTATGAAGACGAGCAGATTCTGGCCTTCAAGGATGTCCATCCGTTGGCGCCGATCCATGTTTTGGTAATTCCCAAAAAACATATCGGAAGCATTAATGATCTCTCGGAAGCGGATGAGCAATTAGCTGGACACATGATTGTGGCGGCGAAAAAAATAGCGGAGGACTTGCAAACATCTGAGAAAGGGTATAAACTGCTATTTCGCGTGGGTGAATGGGGCGGGCAGGAAGTTGGGCATCTGCACCTGCATTTATTGGGGGGCGCCCAGTTGTATGAAGAAATAAGACCGATATAATTTTTTTTATATCTAATGTAGAGAGGAGGTTTTTTATGATCGAGGTAAAAAAGAAAGACAGAGAAACTTCTGAGAGTTTAATCAGAAGATTCAGCCGCCGGGTTCAACAGAGCGGTGTTTTGGTGCATGCCAGAAAGACCAGATTCAGAGTTGATGAAAAAAGCAAAACCGAACTGCGCCAGGGCGCAATGTATAAGGCTAAAGTCAAAAAAGTTGTTGACCGTTTGAAAAAAATGGGCAAGTTTGACGAAGGCACTTTCAAAAACGTAAAGAAAAAATTAATTCCCAAAGAATAATTATATGTCTTTGAAACAAAAAATATTTTCGGATATGAAAGAAGCGATGAAGGCGGGAGATGCGATGAAGCGCGATACTTTGCGCATGCTGGACTCGATGATCAAAAATACCGAGATAGAGCTTAGGAAAAAAGAAGAAGGGCTAACTGACGCAGAAACGCAGGATGTGATCGCGCGCGCGGTGAAGCAGAGAAAAGACGCGGTGGCGCAATACGAGGCCGGCGGGCGTCCGGAGTTGGCGGAAAAAGAAAATCAGGAAATCGAAATTCTGATGCAATATATGCCGGAGCAGATGAGTGAAGAAAAAGTGCGGGAAATTATTCAGGAAGTTATTAAACAGACCGGTGCCGCCACCAAGGCTGACATTGGCAAAGTTATGGGGCAGGCGATGGGTAAGCTCAAAGGTCAGGCTGACGGTAATTTGGTCAAAAAGATCGTAGAAGAATTGCTGAAATAGATTATTATTTGGGGTTGTATTATTCTTTGCGAGAGGGAAAGTTACTGGCTTAGGCGGCGCAATGCCGTTGTTCCGGATGCTTATTAGTAATCCGAGGTCTAGCCAGGGAGGGTTCTCTCTCGTGTTTTTTAGAGAAAAAATCTTTAGATAAAGCAAAAACCGCCATTTTAAAAACCGGGCGGTTTTTGTTTTGGCTCGGAATTTGCTTTTTGAGGCTGGGCTTGCTACGATAAAATACTTTATCAAGGAGGGATAGAGTAAATTCTTTAACAATTTGGGTTTAGAAAAATAAAGGTATGTAGGAATAGATTGTTAACCAGAAAATAAATAGAGGGGGCGGAATGGAAGAATTAAATGTTGAAAAAATGAATTGTCATGGCCACGTGGTGAAAATAAGATACTTAGGAACAGGCCGGTTTGAAAAAATCGTGATGTGCGACAAAGATGGAGAGGAACTTTATCATGTCCGTAAAGAAATATCCGGGCTGTCTTCTGATGAAGATTATCTCATCGAGCGGCGGGAATATTTTGAGGATGTGCTCCGTCGTAAGTATACGGGCTGGAGAAACAGTTTCATTGAGTTTTGCCGCGAGACGGCGAAACGCAAAAACTTTCCGAGACTTATTATCTATGGCTATGTAATGGTGAAGCTAAGATTAAGCATGAAAGCAACTAAAATTTATGCTGAGTATTACGAAAAGTTTTTCGGAAAGGGAAAATAGATTATTAACCAGAAAGGGAAAGGAGAGGACAAGCAATGGGAGAGATAAAAAATCCGGAAATACTCATTATCGATTTAAGTTCGCAACTGGCTGCGGTTATTGAAAGGACGATTCGTGAAACTGGTCATCGCTCAGCAATTTTTGGGCCGAAGGGAGCAAAAAAATGGCTCGAGAAAAACAAGCCGAAAGGCATCTTTTTGTCAGGTGGTCAGCAAAGTGTATACGACGAAGATGCTTTGATGCCGCCGGATGAAATTCTTGAAATGGGGATTCCCATTTTCGGAATATGTTACGGGATGCAGTGGATGGCTTACAAAATGGGTGGTCGGGTTGTCCCTAATATTGGCACCAAAGATATCAGCAACAAAAATTATGGAGAAACTTCCGTATATTTTGAATCATCCGATCGGATCTTCAAAGACATAAGCCATAAAGAGCATAAGGTTTGGGCAAGCCATGGCGATAGTGTTCAGAGCGTGCCCTCGGGTTTTCGGGAGATAGGTTGGACAAATAAGGGACGGACTATAATGGCTATGCATGATTCCGGAAGAGGATATTATGCTGTGCAATTTCATCCTGAAGCTCCGGAAACCGCAATTGGCAAGGAAATTCTGCGCCGGTTTGTCGAAGATGTCTGCGGGTGCGAAAAAGACTGGTCAGCAGAAAATTTTATTGGCCAAAAGAGAGACGAGATTGCTTATGTAATGAAGGGCAAAAAAGCAGTCTTGGCCTACAGCGGAGGCGTAGACTCCTCAGTGACTCTCGGAATTGCTCATCCTGTACTCGGAGAAAGACTCGGAACCTTTTGTATAGATACCGGTGCGTTACGCGAAGGAGAGTTGCATGAGATCGTTTCTAACGCCAGGGAGATAGGAATCTCTAATTTGAGAGTTCTTTTTAGAAGCCGAGAGTTTTTTTCTGCTGTGGGTAATTCTATTGATGCGGAAGAGAAAAGAAAAGGCTTTCAGTCAATTTATGGACCGTTACTGGATCACGAGGGCAAAGCTTTCGGCGCCAAATTTGTTTTTCAGGGGACAAACAAGGCTGACAGAGTTGAATCCGGGAAAGCTGGCAGGTCAGGGCATATAAAAAGTCATCACAATGAAGTGGAAATCGAACTTATTAAATATAATCCACTTCAGGATCTATTCAAATATGAAATTCGTGCACTGGCTTATAAGCTCGGACTTTCAGAAGAGATCGCTGAAAGAATGCCCTTCCCTGGTCCGGGGATTTTTCTGCGGGTAAATGGAATTTTAGTTACACCCGATAAGGTTGAAATTGTACGCTGGGCCGACAAGATGACCATGCAGATGTTTAAAAAACACAATATTTACAAAGAGATTTCTCAGTGTCCGGTCAGCCTTAATGGAGTTCCGACGGTTGGCGTCAGTGGCGATGGAAGAGTATATAAATATTCCATTGTCATACACCCCGTTCAGACAATAGACTTTATGACTTCGAGAGGGTTTCAGGTGCCTGCGCATATCAGAAGAGAAGTCACACGCGAATTGACAAAACATCATGAGATTGTTCGCGTTTATTGGGACGAAGGCGACAAACCGAAAGCCTCAACAGAACCGGAATAAAAGAATTTCAAGATTTACTTTTGGCAGGGAACCCCACCCTGCCTTTTTTTATTTTAGGATTAATTTGTATGTAAGTAATTAATTACGTAATTAATTACTTGCATAGGAGAACATTTTTGCGCTTGCATATTTCCGTAGATTTGCTACGATAAAATACTTTATCGAAGGAGAGATAAAGCGGTTTTTTGACAATAAGAAGATAAAAATATAACGGGTAAAAGGGATGAAGCATTGTATAAATCTGATATTTTTTGAGAAGGGAGAATACGGTTATGTTTAAAATCAAGAGAAGAATGAAGAAGCCAAGAGGAAAAAAGGTTATTCTCGTAATTGGTAGCGGCGGTCGTGAACATGCTTTGGCTTGGAAGATAGCCAAGAGCGGTTCTGTCTGGAGAGTATATTGCGCCCCGGGCAACGCGGGTACGGAAAAAACAAAGAAATGCATAAACATCGACATTAAGCCTGATGAAGTCGCGGATCTTTTGGAATTTGCGAAAAGACACGAAGTGGACCTGGTCGTTTTTGGATCTGAAGATACGCTGGCGGCTGGAAGTGCGGACATCTTCGAAAGAAATGGCATCAAGGTTTTCGGTCCTTCAATACTCGGAGCCAAGATGGAAGCAAGTAAAAGGTTTGCCAAGGATCTGATGCTGAAATACGAAATTCCGACAGCTGCGTACAGAGCCTTTACCGATCCGGAAGAAGCCAAGAAGTATTTGGAAGAAATCGGATTAAAAGGCGTTCTTAAGGCAGATGGTCTCACCGGAGGAAAGGGAGTTTTCTTATACCCAGACCTTGAGCAGGGCTGCAAAATGATCGACAAGATGATGGTCGATTGCATATACGGGAAAGCCGGAAAGACAGTTTTGATCGAAGAGCGTCTCAGGGGGAAGGAAACATCATATCAATTCTTCACCGACGGACGAAACGTGATACCTTGCGCCTTGCTCGAAGATCACAAACAGTTGCTTGACGGTGACGAAGGGCCAAACACCGGAGGCATGGGCATAGGCCCGGCAGATATCACGGCGGAAGAAGAAGCCAAGATGAATGCGATCGCAAGAAAGCTGGTCTGGGCAATGAGAATGGAAGGCATAGATTATCGCGGACTTTGCTATATTGGTTTCATGATTGTGGATGGCCAGCCTTATGTTCTCGAAATCAACTGCCGTTTTGGAGATCCGGAAACTCAGCCGCTTATGCTGAAGATGAGAAGTGATATTGTTCCGATACTGTTTGCTTGCACTGACGGAACACTAAAGCAGCACAAAATTGAATGGGATGAACGTCCGGTGGTTTGTGTCGTACTGGCTGAGGACGGATACCCAGTCAAACCAAAAGATGGGCAAGTCGTTTCCGGTCTTAATCGCGTTGCTCGCATGAAAGACGTCGTTGTTTTTTACGCCGGTGCAATCAAGGATGGCAAGGACGTCATAACAAAAGGAGGAAGAAATTTCGGTGTGGTAGCTTTCGGAAGAAAAAAGGGTGATGTTGCCTCAGCGGCTCGAAGGGCATACGAGGCCGCAGACAAGATTAACTATTGGGGTAAATATTGTCGGAAAGACATTCCGCGTATTTTACACCGTAAAGCGGCATAACGTGCATTATGATGAGAGGCGAGTCCGGAAATACCGGACTCCCTCTCAAAATTATTTGGGAGGTGATATGAAAAAAAGAATAGGATTGTTCACTTCTGGCTGGGATAAGGTTGCCTGGAAATTGATCGACACCGTGTATCAAATGGCAACTTCGGGCATTATTCCCGATACAGAAATTGCCTTTATTTTCTCAAGCAGAACTGAAGGGGAAAATCCGGAAAGTGATCGTGTTATCAGAAACTGCCGGAAACTTGGCATTCCTCTGGTTACATTTTCAGCGGCGCAATTCAAAAAGCAGCTGCCTGATAACAAAAAAGGCAAGTGGCGGGAGCTGTATGATAAAAAGATAATCAAAATTCTTCCGCCGACTGATTTTGATGTGCTTCTCGGTTATATGCTGATAGCTGGAGAAGATTTATGTGGAAAGCGAACGATGATTAATCTGCATCCCGCGCTTCCAGGTGGTCCACAAGGGACGTTCCGCGATGTAGTATGGAAATTGATAAAAATAGGCGCGAAAGAATCCGGAGTCATGATACATCTGGTTGTTCCCAAACTTGATAGCGGTCCGGTTATTTCTTATTGCCGGTATCCGATTAACGGCCAACGCGTTGATTGTCTGCGGAAAACAATGCAGGGGAGGCTCTTGTATCTAACTCTCGATGAAATCAAAAAGAGAGAGGGAGATTCAAATCAGTTTTTCCGGTTCATCCGCCAATGTGGGGTGCGCCGCGAATTCCCGTTGATTATACAGACTCTCAAAGCGATAGCTGAAGAAAGAATAGATATCACATGGCCTTCCAATGTAAATTTGACAAAGGAAGTTGAAGGGGACATAGAGGGGGATATGACATGAACAAACAGAGAAAACCAACAAAGAGAAAAATTGCTATCATTACAGATCTCGAAGGTCCGTGGGTGACCAATGACAACGCGTACGAACTTTTCGTATGGTTCGCAATCCTGTGCGGATTGGGCGAGGAAGTTGGGCAGAAAGCCTATCAGCGTATAAGCGTTATCGACGATATATGGGGCGATTTCGGGAAAGTAAAAAAGTATGATGAAACTTATTCCTCAGGTCACACCCTGAAAGTTATCCTGCCTTTTCTGAAGGCTATGGGCGCTGTTGAGAGGGATCTGTATGATTTTTCGCGAAAAAGCATGCGAACGCTAAAGTCTACGGATAAAGTTTTCAGAAAACTGAGTGGTGCATATCCAACCTGGATCGTATCTACCTCTTACAGTTTTTTTGTGAGAGCTTTCTGCGATCTGGTCGGTTTCGATTCCGAGCGCGCACATTGTACGAAGGTATCGCGGTTCGACAAGATCGGGATCAAGGAGAAGGAAAGCAAAGAACTCCAGGATTTTATTGTCAGGCTGGCAGAAATGCCTGTGCTCGAGTATGATCATGCGAACGGCGAGGTAATCGATGAGCACGTCCGCTATTACGAAGAAATGACCAGATTCATATGGGAAACCATAAGTAAAATGAAGGTTGGGCAATTTATGAAAGAAGTGGTGCCTGTCGGTCAGCTGCAAAAATATGTAGCCTTAGAGGAGATCTGCCGAAAAAACGATATTTCCTTGACTGATGTCGTGTGCATAGGTGATAGCCAAACTGATGTCACGATGGGAGGAAGAGCCGCAGGCAGAGGATTATTTATAGTTGTGAACGGTAAAGGTTGGGTCTGCGACCTTTCTGACATCATGATCATCGGCAATGATACTCGGGCGATCAAAAAGGTTGTCGACATGTTCGCGAAGACTTCCAGGGAAGAGGTTATTAGGCATTTCTTCCATTGGGACCATTGTTATGGATGCCGGATAGCCGCGACTCCGAAAAATAATCCGGACCTTCTCAAGCAACTGAAAAAAGAAAGCGAACGGGTCCGCAAGTTAGTGAGGGGCGTCAGCATTGGAGGACTGACGTAGACCTTATAATGCGATAAAAAAAATAGGAGGTAACTTTGATGCCAAGCGTGGCACTTGAGTTACCTCCTTTTAAATTTCTTTATGCTATGCCGAAAATCTCCCGCATGGATTTTCCTGCCAGCATATCGACAAAAGTTTCTTCATCACGCAGGTGATTAGCAATGACCTGCCAATCGCTGAATCGGATGCCATTATCAATCGCTTGGAATATTGTGCCGGGAGTGAACCAGCCGAAAGGGATTCCGGCTCGGCGAGCAAGCTCGCCGTCTCTTTCGAGATCATCGCCGAAGTAGGCCATTTTCAGACGCATTTCTTTCGCATCTTTGAGGGGCAGATTAATCTTTCCATGGAGCCGTGCCAACCGCTTCTGGACAAGATAGAGCAAGAAGGTCGAGGGCTTAATTTTTCTCTCTATAGGACAGTTTATATAGCGAACTTCGTCATCAGAAAGAACGACTTTTGGCAGCGGGTAACCCCACGCTTTGAAGGTTTTTTTAATGAAGGGAGTGTGGCCAGCAGAAAGAATGGCCAGATCTATCGGGATGCCTTTTTCTTTGAGTTCGCGCAGGGAATCTAAGAGAGACAGAAACCCCTTGCAAGGTTCCGGCCAGATTACACCGCCTGGATGTTTACCTAGTTCGCTTGCGTACACGAACATTTTTTCTGTCACAAATACCTCTGTGACGCTACCGATTGGATCGTCATCTTTCCATTGGATATTTTTAAGCCGTCCGCAATTGCGTATGAAATACATCTTGGCTGTTTCTTGCAATCTTAAATCCTGTGATAGCAAGGCGGATACAAGTTCCAAAGGCGCTCTGTTTTGCAATCCGCCGATCGCTTGAAATGAATCTGCTCCCCTTTCACCGAAGATTCTTTTTATGGAAATCTGATGCGCGTCTCTCAGTCCTATATTGTGGGGACCAGGCTTTTTTGTTGCGGCCATTGTTTCATCAAAATCGAAGACTAATAAATACTGATTGTGTTTCATGTTCAATATCCTCCATGTAAAAATGTCGGGGTTAATAATGACAAAGGACTAACATCCTCCCTAAAATCTTATCCCCATATAACCACACAACTTACGATCAGGCAAATTTGATTCCCCCGTGGTTTATTGTTATTATAAAGGCGTATGATAACGCGCATAAACGTAAAATATGCCACTCCAGACGCCCGGGCAAAAGTAAAACAGAAAAATTTTGCAGAGCTGGGTCTGTGGGGGAAAATAAAAGCTGTTGAAATTGTGGATTCTTACGCTATAGATGCGAAGTTAAACTTTGCTGATATTAAGCGCGTGGCAAAAATTTTGACGAACCCTTTGATGGAGAAATCAACGATCAACAGGCTTGAAGTTTCCGGAAAATTTGATTGGATGATTGAAATCGGATTTCTGCCGGGGGTTACGGACAATGTCGGCGCGACAGCGAAAGAAACAATCGAAGATCTCCTGAAGAAAAAATTTAAAAACGGCGAAGGCGTCTATGTCTCGCAGGTTTTTTTTATTTCCGGAAAATTAAAACTCGAAGATATCCAAAAGATCGCTGACAGCCTCTATAACCCCCTGATTCAAAGCGCCAGGATAAAAAGTTACGCAGAATTTAGAAAACAAAAAGGAACAGAAAAAGACGTGCCAAAAGTCCGGCTGAGCTCGTCGCAAAATGTGGGGCAAGTGGATCTGGAGGTAAATGACGAAGAACTGATCAAGATCGGGAAACAGGGGATTGCCAACGCGGATGGAACCAGAAGAGGTCCCTTGGCGATGGATTTGGATTATATGCTGACAATCCAAAAGTATTTTCGTAAAATTGGCAGACAGCCGACTGATTTGGAACTGGAATCGATAGCGCAAACATGGTCGGAACATTGTAAGCACACGATATTCGCCAATTCGATGGATGAAATCAAAGATGGTTTGTATAAGACATACATCAAAGGAGCGACAAATTTAATCAGAAAAAAGAAAGGTAGAAAGGATTTTTGTGTTTCAGTTTTTACCGATAATTCCGGCGGAATAGAATTTGATGAAAAATATATAATTACGCACAAAGCTGAAACTCACAATAGCCCCTCAGCTCTCGATCCTTTTGGCGGGGCGATTACCGGAATCGTTGGGGTAAATCGCGATGCTATGGGTTTTGGGTTAGGCGCGAAGCCGGTAGTGAATATCTACGGATTTTGTCTGGCCGATCCAAAAGAAAAGAGAGTTCTATACAAAGATGAGGATCTCAAACAAAAAATACTTTCTCCTAAAAGAATTATGCAGGGAGTTATCCAGGGCGTAAATGTCGGCGGCAATTGTTCCGGCATTCCGACAGCCCAAGGATTTTTGTTTTTTGATGAAAGATACCGAGGAAAGCCACTGGTGTTTGTGGGTACGGTCGGATTAATTCCGAAAAAAATCAGAGGAAAAGACTCCTGGAAAAAGAAAGCTATGCCAGGCGATTTAATTGTCATGGTAGGCGGCAGAGTCGGGCAGGATGGAATTCATGGAGCAACTTTTTCTTCTGAGGCGATGGATTCCGGCAGTCCGGCGACAGCGGTGCAAATCGGCGATCCGATTACGCAGAAAAAAATGAGTGATGCCATTATAAAAGAAGCGAGAGATGCCGGCTTGTATAACAGCATAACTGATAATGGCGCGGGCGGATTGTCATGCTCGGTCGCGGAAATGGCCAAAGAATCTCATGGATGTTTTGTAGAATTAGAAAAGGTTCCAGTAAAATATCCCGGACTCGAACCTTGGAAAATTTGGATATCTGAGTCTCAAGAAAGAATGACGTTGTCTGTGCCGAAAAAGAAATGGCCGGCCTTTTTGAAATTAATGCAGAGAAGAGGAGTTGAGGCGACTGTGATCGGCGAATTTACGAATTCGGGCAAGTGTGTGGTGAAAAATAACGGGCGGGTTGTTATGGACATAGATCTGGATTTTTTGCATAACGGCTTGCCGGAAAAAAAGTTGCAGACCAAGGAGGTAAAGATTAAAAATCTTGAGCCTCCGAAACAGAAAGAGAAAAATTTAAACAAGGCGGTTATTCAAATGTTAAAACGTTTGAACATAACCAGTTCCGAATTTATTTCCAAGCAGTACGACCACGAGGTTCAGGCCGGTTCCGTGCTGAAACCGCTCATGGGGAGAGGACGCGTCAATGGCGATACAGCAGTTATGTGCCCGGTGCTAAATTCAAAAAAGGGAATAGTTTTGTCCTATGGAATTAACCCTAATTATTCAGATATCAGCACATATCACATGGCGGCTTGCGCCATTGACTCTGCTATCCGCGGCGCAGTCGCTGGCGGTGCGGACATTGAAAGACTGGCGCTTCTGGATAATTTTTGTTGGTGCAGTTCCAATGAGCCGGAACGTTTATGGCAGCTCAAGCAGGCAGTAAAAGCTTGCCATGATTACGCGATTGCCTTCGGTACGCCATTTATCTCCGGAAAAGATAGTATGTTCAATGATTTCAAAGGCTTTGATGAAAACAAAAAGCCGCTCAAAATTTCTGTGCCGCCCACACTGCTCATTTCAGCGATTGGAGTCGTGCCGGATGTTGCCAGGACTGTTTCATTGGACGCGAAATTTCCCGGTGATTTGATCTATATCCTCGGCGAAACTTTCGATGAGCTGGGTGCTTCTGAATATTTCGCACAAATAAGTGAAAAAGAAAATAAAAAATATATCGGTAATAATATTCCAAAAGTTGATGCCAGAAAAAACAAAAAAATCTACGCGGATCTTTGCAGATGTATTCAACGAGAACTGGTCGCTTCATCAGTGAGCGTCGGCCGCGGAGGAATCGCAGTCGCGCTTTTGAAAACTGCCATGGCGGGCAAGCTGGGCGTCGATGTGGCGCTCGCAAAAATTCCCGGCAACGTTTTGCAAAATGATTTGGCGCTTTTCTCCGAGAGCCAGGGGAGAATCATTGTGACTGTTTCGCCAAAAAATCAAAAAGAATTTGAGAAAAAGATGAAAGGCAATAAGGCCGAGCTTATCGGGAAAGTTACCAATAAGAATTTCGTGGAAATTAAAGGGCTGGATGGGAAAAATATCGTGAATCTCAATTTAAATTTCGCGCTATTGGCTTATCGATCAACATTTAAGGATTTTTAATATGAGAAAACCAAAAGTTTTAATTCTTTCCGGCTATGGACTCAACTGTGAAGAGGAAACGAAGTTTGCTTTTGAATTGGCGGGAGCAGAAGGCCGGATCGTCCATATCAACGACCTGATTGATGGAAGTGTAAAACTTAAAAATTTTCAAATACTCGCGATCCCGGGTGGATTTTCGTATGGCGATGATACCGGTTCCGGCAAGGCGTATGCCAATAAAATCAAGAATCATCTTCAGAAAGAAATTAATGATTTTGTGAAAGAGGACAAACTGGTCATCGGGATCTGCAATGGTTTTCAGATTCTTACCAATCTTGGCCTCTTGCCGGGAGCTTTGAACTTCAATGACTCCGCGCGCTATACGGATCGCTGGGTGGATATCAAAATAGAGGGAGAGAGTCCGTGGCTTGTTGGAATCAAAACACTTTCTGTCCCGATTGCCCATGGAGAAGGAAAATATTTTACCGACAAAAAAACGCTGGCCAAATTGAAAAAAGAAAAAAGAATTACGGCAAAATATTTTAAGGGCGAAATTTGCCGCTATCAGGATTATCCGGCCAATCCCAACGGAGCACTGGAGGATATCGCCGGAGTTCTGGGAGCAGGCGGAAAAATCTTAGGCATGATGCCGCATCCGGAAAGAGCGATGTTTTTCACTCAGCTGCCAAACTGGCCCTATTTGAAGGAAAAATACAAACGGGAAGGCAAAAAAATTCCGATCTATGGTCCAGGCCTCAAAATTTTCCAAAACGCCGTAAAATATTTTCAATAATATGAAATCAAAAAATAACTGGTACGTTATTACTGGCGCACCATCTTCCGGGAAAACCACACTGATTAAACAACTTGAAGAAAAAGGCTACTACGTCATTCATGAAGTAGCTAGGGAGTATATTGACAAAGAAATGGCTAAAGGCAAGACGATTGAGGAAATACGCAAAAATGAGCGACATTTTCAAGATGAAGTGTTGAAAATGAAGATTGATTTAGAAAAAAAGCTTTCTAAAAATAAAATCATTTTTTTTGACCGCGGAATTCCTGACAGTCTGGCATATTACAAGCTTTATGGCTGGAAGGTAAGCCAGGATCTTCAAAAAGCAGTGGACGAGTGCTGGTATAAAAAAATATTTTTGCTGGATTTCTATGATTTTAAAAAAGATTACGCGCGAACCGAGAGCAGGGAACAGCAGGTGAAAATCCATGACCTTATGGAAAAAACTTATCGAGAAACTAAAATTCCATTGGAAATAATTCCTAAGATGGAAATAAAAGAGCATAGAGCCAAACATATATTAAAAAATTTATAAAAATTAATTTGTATTCTTATGGACAAAGCAACAGTGGGAATTATTATGGGTTCAGATTCTGATTTAGAGGTGATGCAGGGAGCAGCCAAGGTCATGGAAGAATTCGGAGTGCCGTATGAAATTACGGTCTGTTCGGCCCATCGCACACCAGAAGCGGCGCATAATTTTGCAGCTTCTGCCAAGGAACGCGGCCTCAAGGTTATAATTGCTAGCGCGGGGGGCGCCGCGCATCTGGCCGGCGCGATGGCTGGCAGTACCATCTTGCCGGTGATTGGCGTGCCGATTAATTGGAAACTGAATGGCTTGGATGCTTTGCTGGCCACTGTGCAGATGCCGCCGGGCGTTCCTGTAGCCACAGTTGGAATTGATAACGCAAAAAATGCGGGCTTGCTGGCCGTTCAAATTTTAGCCACGGCCGATGCTGCTCTTGCGGGCAAGATGGATGAGTATAAGAAAAAAATGGCCGATGAAGTTTTGGCCAAAGCCAAAAAATTGGAAGAAGAAGGATATAAAAAATATCTATCTGATAAAAAATAAAATGAGCGAAGAACAAAAAAGCTTATATGCGCAAGACGGCGTAGATGTTATCGAAGAAGCTGATTTCAGTAAATACGCAGCTTCGATTTGTAAAACTAGCTATGAAAATTCTTTTTTTGTAGATGTGCATGATCTTTCTCTGGGGCAATTTCGCGGACCCAGGCCCTTTAGTTTCAAAAATTTACCTGAAGGATTTTTTATTGAAGCTTCAACTGATGGAATCGGGACCAAAGGAATAATTATTGATGCAGCTAAGACTCATGCTGACGCGGCTTATGATCTTATTGCTATGACAGCGAGCGATATAACTCGCTATGGAGGCGTACCTTTAGTTTTTGTTAACGCTCTGGATATTGTTTCAGTAGGTGAAGATAATGATGAAGCCAGACTTGCTTATAAAAGCGTATTGGACGGGCTAGGTAAGGTTGCCAAAGATTCAAATATAGTTATTTTGAAGGGCGAAACTGCACAGATGGGAGTTTGTATCGGGTCAGAGATAGCAGACTCCAAAACTAAACTTAATTGGACTGGTGCGATGATTGGCGCTTACCATAAAGACAAAATGATTACGGGGGAAACCATAAGGCCCGGACAGATTATTTTAGCCTTAAAAGAAAATGGTTTTCGCTGCAATGGGATTAGTTCTTTGCGTAAAGCTTTAGCGAATAAATTCGGAGAACAGTGGTGGAAAAATCCCGAAGCCAAAAAAAGTATAAAGCTGGCTGCGACTCCATCTGTTCTTTATGATAAGTATGTGACCACTCTTCATGGCTGGTACAATAGCGATTTTAAACCGAAAGTTAAGCTTCATGCAGTAGTTCATGTTTCCGGGGGAGCTATAAAAGAAAAATTGGCTAAAGATATTTTATTTTCTCAAGGAATGGGCGCAGATATTGATGATCTCTGGGATCCGCCGAAAATAATGAAGGAATGTGCACAATGGCGTGGAATAAAAGACGAAGAATTTTATGAAACTTGGAATGGTGGGCAAGGAATGATGTTGATTGTGGATGAGAAAGATGCAGAAAAATGTCTAAATTTAGCCAAGGACTTTGGAATTGAAGCTAAAATTTCTGGTAAAGTTACAAATATTCCAAAAGTAAAAATATTTTCCAAATTATCAAATAAAGAAATTATTTATTCTTGATAAAATTAAAAAATAATTAATTAAAATAAACAAATGGACAAAGAATTTATAGCGCAAAACATCAAAAATGTTTTGAAGGAAACCGACCTGCCTGAATTAGGGCAAAAAAGAAAGGGCAAGGTGCGGGATATTTATGATCAAGGAGATAAGCTGATTCTCATTTCTACGGACCGTCATTCTTCATTTGATCGGATTATTGCTCACATTCCTTTTAAAGGACAAGTCCTGACCGGAACCAGCCGGTGGTGGTTTGAAAAAGTTAAAGATATTATCCCTAATCATGTCATAGATTATCCCGATCCTAATGTGGTTGTGGGGAAAAAATATAAAATTGTTCCGATTGAGGTTGTCCCGCGTGCATATATTACCGGATCGACTAATACCTCTCTCTGGACGCATTATCAAAACGGAAAAAGAGATTTTGGTGATTTTATTCTACCAGAAGGATTAAAGAAAAATCAGAAATTAGAAAAAACTGTCCTGACTATCACAACCAAACTAGAAGAACACGACAGGAGCCTGAGTTCGGGGGAAGCTGTGGCAGAAGGGCTGATATCGGCAGAAATTATGGAAAAAGTTAAGGAAGCAGCTCTCCGAATTTTTGAAAGAGGGCAGCGAATCGCTAATGAAAAGGGGCTGATCCTAGTTGACACCAAATTTGAATTCGGTCTGGATGAAAATAATGATTTGGTGCTTATCGATGAGCTTCTCACCCCAGACTCGGCTCGTTGGTGGATGCTGGGCAGTTATGAAGAAAGATTTAGGAATGGACAAGATCCGGAATATTTTGACAAAGAATTTTTGCGGTTGTGGTTCAAGGATAAATGTGATCCGTATAAAGATGAGGTTCTACCTGAGCTTCCAGAGGACATGATAGTGGAAATGGCGTCCAGGTATATCCAGATATATGAACAGATAGTTGGAGAAAAATTCGAAGTGGACGTTACTATTCCAATTGAAGAGAGGATAAAGAATAATCTTAGAAAATATGCAAAGGCTTAAGGCAATTAGCCCGATTGACGGACGGTACCATGAAAAAACAGAAATCCTCTCCCAATTTTTTAGTGAGGAGGCTCTTATTAAATATAGAATTATTATTGAGGGAGAATATCTCTTAGGTCTGTCGAATACGCCAGGAGTGGGACTTCGAAAATTTTCTGCAAAAGAAAAAAATATTATCCGGACGCTTTCCAATTTGAAAGAAAAAGATATTTCGAGGGTCAAAGAAATCGAAGCTGCGACCAATCATGATGTAAAAGCAATCGAATATTTTATAAAAGAAAAACTTAAAAAAACAACGCTAAGTGATTCTTTGGAGTGGATTCATTTCGCGCTAACTTCGGAGGACACTAATAATATGTCCTATGCGTTGATGCTTTCCGACTCTCTGGCGCAAGTTATCTTGCCAGTTCTGGAAGAAATTAACGCAAAAATGGAAAACTTTGCCGTAAAAAATAAAGCTGTAGTTGCCATTGCTCGAACGCATGGCCAAGCAGCATCGCCTACGACAATCGGAAAAGAGTTCAAGGTATTTGCTGCTCGTTTGGCAAGGCAAATAAAGCAACTTAAGAATTTTAAAATCCAGGCCAAGCTTAATGGCGCTACGGGTAATTATAATGCTCATCGCGCAGCCTATCCAAAAGTAAACTGGATGAGGTTTACAGAGACTTTTGTTGCAGGTTTTAATACGTCAAGAAAAGTTAAGCTTAAAACTAATTTAATTACAACGCAAATTGAATCGCATGACACCTATGCCGAACTTTTCAGTATCATGCAAAGAATCAATACTATCTTGATCGATTTCGATCAGGACATCTGGCGATATATCAGTGATAATTGGATCATCCAAAAACTCAAAAAGGGAGAGGTTGGGTCTTCGACAATGCCACACAAGGTAAATCCTATAGACTTTGAAAATAGCGAAGGTAATTTGGGTATTGCTAATGTGCTTTTTTCTTTTTTTGCCAACAAGCTTCCGATTTCAAGATTACAAAGAGATTTATCTGACTCGACTGTCGAAAGAAATTTTGGTGTAGCTCTGGCGCACAGCCTAATTGCTTACAAATCTATCTTAAAAGGGCTGGAAAAGATAAATTTGAATTATAAAAAGATGGCGGAAGAAGTTGAAAATCATCCCGAGGTTGTAGCTGAAGCAATCCAAACAATTTTGCGAAGGGAAAAATACCCCATTCCGTATGAGCAATTAAAAGAATTAACTAGGGGGAAAAAATGTACTTTGCAGGATTTTGAAAAGTTTATTAATGGATTGCACATCTCTAAAAAAATTAAGCAGGAACTTCATTCCACAGCTCCTCAAAATTACACGGGAATTGCTGAAAAATTGGCGATATTGAATAAGAGCGACCTATGAAAATTAATCTCGAAATCAACAACACAACCCAAAGCCCCGTGGAGGATGATTTTTTTATTTCTGTTGCGGAAAAAACTTTTGCGGAATTAAGACTCAATTTTTTAGAAGAAAAAGAAGTGACTGTCAGTCTTGCGCTGGTAAAGCCTGAGGAAATTCAGAAACTTAATAGAGTTCATAGAAAAAACAATAGCGTAACTGACATTTTGTCTTTTGCGGAATATAGAGAAATCGAAGAAATAAAAAAAGATGTGGATAAGGAAATATTTCTCGGCGAGCTGATTTTATGTTATGATGATATAAAGGAATATGCGGCCGATGAAGGCATAAAATTGGAAAAAGAGCTGGCCAATGTTGTTTCGCATGGCATCTTGCATCTTTTGGGTTTTGAGCATGGAGAAAAAATGTTTGAACTGCAAAATAGAATAAAAAACAAAATTTAAGAAATAAAACAATGAAAAGATTTAGAGAATTTTCACACAGTTGCCGGCATGCCGTGCGCGGCCTGGTGTACGCGCTCAAATTTGAAAAGAATTTTCAGAACGAAGTGGCAATTGGGCTTTTAGTTGTTTTTTGTATGTTTTATTTTCACGTTACTCGTGCTGAAATGGTTGTTTTGTTTATTGTCATCATGGAGGTTCTAGTGTTCGAATTATTGAATACTATCATGGAGAGAATAGTGGATATATTGAAACCTAGGGTGCATCCCTATGCCAAGCTGATCAAAGATTTGATGGCGGGCACAGTACTCCTTTCTTCGATTTTGGCTCTGATCATCGGCTTGATAATCTTCCTGCCCTATGTAGTGCCGAAAATTCAGGCGTTGATGGGGTAGGTGTAGAGGTAAAATCATTGTCAAATGTCGTTTTTTAGCCTATTATTTATCTAATCAGTATTTAAGGTAAAATTCATGCCCAAAGGAGACATAGTTGTGGGAATTGATGTCGGCTCATCACAAGTGAGAACTGTTATCGTACAATCTTTTCCTGAAGAAGAATTGCCGCGCGTCATTGGCGTGGGCGTGGCGTCTTCGGCGGGCCTACGTAAAGGCATGATTGTTGATTTGGAAGAAGCGATCAAGGCGGTCAATGAATCGGTGGAAAACGCGGAAAGAAGCTCAGGCGTGGCCGTGAACAGCGCTGTGGTAAGTTTGGGCGGCAATCATATCAGCTCACAAAGCTCCAAAGGAGTGATTGCGGTTGGACGTGCGGACGGTGAAGTGACCGAGGATGATATCGCGCGCGTAATCAACGCGGCTCAGGCGATTTCGGTTCCTGCCAACAAAGAGATAGTGCATATTATTCCGAAAAATTATTCTTTGGATGATCAAAAAAATATCAAGGATCCGTCAGGCATGAATGGGGTGCGCTTGGAAGTGGACGCGACCATCATTGAAGGCTCGACTCCGGTTATCAAAAATCTGACCAAATGCGTGGAGCAAGCCGGCATCAAAATCGATGATTTTGTTTTAGCGCCGCTGGCCGCCGCGAAAGCCTGCCTTTCCAAAAGGCAAAGAGAACTGGGAGTTATTTTGGTGGACATCGGCGGCGGAACTACTTCGGTGGTTGTTTATGAAGAAAATGATCTGTTGCATACGGCTATTTTGCCGATCGGCGGCAACCATATTACTAACGACATTGCGATCGGACTGCGCACTTCAATTGATGTGGCCGAGCGGGTAAAAATCGAATACGGCAACGCGCTGCCGAGAGAAATTGGCAAAAAGGAAGACATAAATTTGTCCGAGATTGATTCACAGGAAGAGGGGATTGTTTCGCGCTATCATGTAGCCGAAATTATTGAAGCCAGACTTGAAGAAATTTTTAGCATGGTTAACAAGGAATTGCGGACGATCGGGCGGGACAAGCTGTTGCCAGCCGGCGTAATACTTACCGGCGGAACAGCCAAATTGCCAGGAGCGGTTGATTTGGCCAAAAACACTCTAGGACTTCCGGCGCAAACTGGCTTTCCGTCTCCATTGGGCGGTTTGGTGGATAAAGTTGATGATCCTTCCTTTGCGACTGCGGTCGGACTGGTTTTATGGGGATTGGAAGGCTTGGCGAGCGGCCGGGGCGGCGGTATCGGCAACCGGCTGGTGGGCAGTATTACTGACAGCATGGGCGGCACGGTGGGCAGCATGAAAAAATGGCTGGGCAAGTTTTTGCCGTAAAAACGCCGTAAAATCACATTTGACATAATAGACGGCGATATGATAGATTTAAGTACTGGAAAAAAGCCGATTTTACCAAGGAATCAGGCACGACTGGAAAACCAAAACGAAAACGAAAAACTCAAAATAAAAATTTAAAGAGAGTGGCGAACAAAACAGTCGCGCGTTTAAATTTTTGTGTTTTGAGTTTATTTTTTTACTGAATTTTTTAAATTTTTTCAAAATTAGCAAAAAAACATATGGCAGAAATAAAACCACCCGTAGAAACTTTTGCGAGAATCAAAGTCGTTGGTGTTGGAGGATCAGGCGGAAACGCCATCAGCCGGATGATTGAAACCAAACTCAAAGGCGTTGAATTTGTGGCGATTAACACGGATGCGCAAGATTTGCATCACAACAAAGCTTCGGAGAAAGTGCACATCGGAAAAAATCTGACCAAAGGGTTGGGAGCCGGAATGAACCCAGACATCGGACGCCAGGCGGCTGAGGAAAATCGCGATGAAATCCAGGAAGTTTTGAAGGGGGCGGATATGGTTTTTGTAACTTGCGGTCTGGGCGGTGGCACAGGATCCGGCGCGGCGCCGATTGTAGCGGAAACTGCCAAAGAATTGGGAGCGCTTACCGTAGCGGTGGTGACCAAACCGTTTGCTTTTGAGGGCGCGCAAAGAAGAGCGATCGCCGATGAAGCTCTGGAAAATTTGCGGGAACGCGTGGACACCTTGATCACCATCCCAAATGATAAATTACTCCAGATTATCGACAAAAAAACGACTTTGATAAATTCCTTCAAGATTGTAGATGATGTTCTGCGTCAAGGTGTGCAGGGTATTTCTGACCTGATTACTAAGCCTGGCATCGTCAATGTGGACTTTGCGGACGTGCGGGCGATTATGTCGAACAGCGGTTCGGCTTTGATGGGCATCGGCATCGGCGGAGGAGAAAACCGCGCGGCCGACGCGGCCAAAGCAGCGATCAATAGTCCGCTTCTGGAACTTTCCATCGATGGCGCCAAGGGCGTGCTTTTCAATGTCAGCGGTTGCAGCGATCTAACAATGCTCGAAATCAATGAAGCGGCTAATATCATCACTGAATCAATTGACCCGAATGCGAAGGTTATTTTCGGCGCCGTGGTGGATGATTCAATCAAAAAAGGTGAAGTGCAGATTACGGTAGTGGCGACTGGTTTTGACGCGGAAAGAGTCAAGGAATCACCATTGGAAAAAATGTCGCGTATGACGATTGAATCCAGGAGAAAAGAAGATGAGGAAGATAATCAAGAAATTTCAAAAATAACTTTTCCGGGCAAAAACGAGCCCAAGATGATTATTGAAGAAAAAGTGCCGCCAAAATCGCAGAGAACTTTCACGCAAGTGGATAAGGATTTGCAGGATGAAGATGATGAGTTGGAAATCCCAGCCTTTATCCGCAGGAAGATGGGTAAATAAGTTGTTCGTGAATTGGTGCTAATGTATTGTTTTATATAAAGCGGGGAAACCCGCTTTTTTTTAATGATGTATTGGTGTAAAATATACCCATGGATAATATAAACAGGAAATTTCCGCAAGGTTTTTTGTGGGGCGTAGCCGCTTCGTCTTATCAGATCGAAGGCAATAATTCTAAATCTGATTGGTGGGAATGGGAAAAACAGGGGAGAGCGGACAATGAGTCCGGGCTGGCTTGCGATTACTGGAATCGTTATGAAAAAGATCATGATTTGCTTTCCGAGCTCGGCGTAAATATTTTTCGAACATCGATTGAATGGTCGCGGGTGGAACCGGAAGAGGGTGTTTTTTCCGAGGAGGCGATTGCGCACTATCGTGAAATTTTTCAAGACTTGAAAAGGCGCAACATAAAAACACAGGTTACTTTGTGGTGGTGGACCAGTCCGATTTGGTTTCAAAAAAAATACGGCTGGCATAAAAAAGCTTCAGTCAAAATTTTTGCTGAATATGTGGAAAAAGTTACGCAGGAACTGGGGGATCTGATTGACATATTCACGGTTCTTAATGAGCCGATGGTACCCTTGGGGCAAGGTTTTTTGGCGGGCGTTTTTCCTCCCGGCTTTCGCAACCCGTGCAAATTTATCCGGGCAGTAAACAATGTCGCTCACGCATACAAAGAATCATATAAAATAATTCATAAAATCAAGCCCGAAGCGCAAGTCGGCATAACCTACCTTTATAATTGGTATGAATCAGAAGGGTTTGGATTTTTGCTCAAGGCTATCAATAGGATCGCGCAGTGGTACAGGATAGATCTGCTGGGCAATAAGATAAGGGGCTTTCAGGATTACATTGGTGTCAATTACTATCGCTTAGGTAAGATTAAATTTGACCGAAAAAATATCAGAATGGATTCTCGAAACCAGATTTATTTAGGATTTACGATCGAAGAAGATAAAGAGAATGTGATGAAATGGATAACCTACCCGGAGGGAATTTATAAAGTGCTCAAAGAAGCCAGCGGAAAATTCAAGCTGCCGATCTATATCACGGAAAATGGCGGGCCGACCAGGGCGGGCCTTGAAGATGAAGATCGAATTAAATTTATTCAGGAGCACCTGGTTTTTGTCCATAAGGCGGTTGAGGAGGGGATTGATGTACGCGGTTACAATTTTTGGTCGCTGATGGATAACTTGGAATGGCTGTATGGCTATGATCCGAAATTCGGGCTTATTGAGATGGATTATAAAACTTTGGAACGCAAACCGCGCAAGAGCTTTTATGCGTATAAAAAAATAATAAAAAATGGAAACGTCAATAATTATCAGGACTAAAAACGAAGAAAAGTGGATTGGCGAAGTTTTAGAAAAGCTTTTTGATCAAACATATAAAGATTTCGAAATAATTATTGTGGATTCTGGTTCTATAGACATGACTCTTGAGATAGTTAAGAAGTATCCTGTCAGGCTATTTGAAATTAAGCCTGAAGATTTCTCTTATCCATACGCGCTTAACTTTGGGTGCAGGCAAGCCAAAGCCGAAAAATATTTTCTTTTTTTGAGCGCTCACTCACTGCCCATTTCCAATACCTGGTTGCGAGATGGAATAAGCGGGTTCTCTGTGGGCAAAAATATTTTAGGAGTTTATGGAAATGTGCGCGCTCTTCCTGATGCAACAATCTGGGAAAAATTATACTTTAACAGTTTTTGGGACAATATTTTTAATCTATTTAAGCGCAGAACAATATTTAAAAAATCAAAAATGGGAGTTCTGGGTTTTACTAACGCAATAATTAGAAAGGATCTTTGGGAAAGGCGAGGCTTGAATGAAGATTATGGGGGCGGAGGTGAAGACGGAGAATGGTGTAAATATTGGATCAAGAAAGGATATGTGGCTGTTAGGGACCGTCGTTTTTCAGTGTGTCATTCGCATAGCCTGGGTTTAGTTGGTCTAATTAAGCAATTGAAGCACTGGAAAAGCAATACAAAGCCCAAGCCTTTCAAAAAACTGGAATATAGAAAATGATAATGAAAATTAAAAAAATCAGAATAAAGGACAAGGATTTTCATTATAGTTTGCGCAAAAAAAGAGGCATGCGATCGATGCGGCTGGCTATTTATCCAGACGGGGCCTTTGTGGTAACGGCACCAAAATGGTATCCGGCTTATATTATCAATAAGTTTCTGGCGGAAAAGGCCGAGTGGATCTATAATAAGCTACAGCATATCGATTTTGCGGAGCTGGAACTCAGGCAGAAAGCGGAAAAAAATGATTACCAGGCGCAAAAAGAGCTGGCGCGTGAAATAATTCAGAGCCGGGTGGAGTTTTTCAACCAATGCTATCAACTTGCTTATAATCGCGTTTCAATTAAAAATCAAAAATCTTGCTGGGGAAGCGCGAGCCGCAAGGGGAATCTTAATTTTAACTACAAGGTTGCTTTTTTGCCGGAAGAGTTGCGTGACTATGTTGTTGTCCATGAGCTTTGCCATTTACTGGAGCTGAATCACGGCAAAAAATTTTGGGAGCTGGTTGCCAGAACAATTCCGCAGTATAAAAATATAAGACAAAAATTAAAAATTAAAAAATGAACTTTATTGTTATTGCCATCGTTTCATATTTTCTGGTCGCTCTCGAGATTATTCTTGACAAATTTCTGCTGACCTCCAAAAGGGTATCACACCCGGCGGTGTATGCTTTTTATTCAGGTGTTTTGAGCTTGGGGGCGCTTTTGATTTTTGCGCCGTTTGGTTTTCACTGGATAAGTTTTTCCAGCGCAATTCTTTCTTTCTTGGCAGGTCTGATCTTCACTTATGGTATCCTCTGCCTTTTTTTTGCTATCAACAAGAGTGAGGCTAGCCAGGCGATACCGGTGGTTACGGCCATGACAGCGCTCATGACTTACTTCTTGTCACTTATTTTTTTGCATGAACATTTGCTGGGTCATCAACTGATCGGGGTGGCCACCTTGATTCTTGGCGGCCTTTTGATTTCTTTTGATCTGCCGCTGAAAATAAGCAAGCGGAAATTTTTTTCCGGTTTCTATTATTCAATCGGAGCCGGAGTTCTCTTGGCGGTTGCTTTCATTTCTTTCAAACATTTTTACGAACGAGACAATTTTTTGAACGTGTTTATTTGGACGCGCATCGGACTTTTCATCGGCGCCCTGACTCTTTTGGCCATACCCGCCTGGCGCCTGATTATTTCGAATTCTTTTACGGGACTCAAAAAGGATAAAAAAGAAAAAAAGGAGAATCTCAAAACAAGCGGGCTGTTTATCCTGAATAAGGCGTTGGGCGGAACCGGATCAATTCTAACCAATTGGGCCATATCTTTAGGCAGCGTTACTATCGTGAACGCGCTTGTTTCAACGGAATATGCCTTCATTCTTTTGATGGGCATAATTTTTTCTGTCTGGTTTCCGCAGATTTTCCAAGAAAAGCGGGATGTAAAAAGCCTGATTGAAAAAATAGTGGCTATAATTTTGATCACGACCGGGGTTGTCCTGATCTCTCTAAAATAAAAAATGACTATTATTAAAAATTTTTTCAAAGTACTGCTTGTGGCAGTTTCATTGATCATCTCTTTAATTATCGGAATATTCATCTATTTTAACCTGCCAGTCAACGTAGCCAACGGCGATGCTAAACTGGGTGTGACATATTCCGCGAGATACGCAAAGGACATCGGTGTGGATTGGAAAGAAAATTATTTAGCTATCTTGGATGATCTTGGCATTAAAAAAATCAGAATTCCGGTTTATTGGGATCTGATTGAGCCAAAAGAGGGGGAGTATAATTTTGATGATTTGGATTGGCAGTTGAATGAGGCGCGCCAAAGAGACGCAGAAATAATTCTGACGGTCGGGCAAAAGGTTCCGCGCTGGCCGGAATGTTTCATCCCCGACTGGACGAAAAATGATCCGGAGAAGAAAAACCCTGCCTTGCTTCGGATGGTTAATACGGTCGTGGAGAGATATAAAAATAATCCGGAAGTCAAATATTGGCAGGTTGAGAATGAGCCATTTTTGGATTTTGGAATTTGTCCCATTCCAGATACTGATTTATTGGGCAGTGAAGTGGCACTGGTTCGAAATCTTGATCCATCTAGAAAAGTTATTGTTACAGACAGCGGCGAGTTGAGTTTATGGTACAAGGCGGCTTCATATGCGGATGTTTTCGGCACGACAATGTATCGCACCATTTGGAAAGAAGGCTTCGGTTATTTTGACTATCCGATCGGACCCAGGTTTTTTCAAGCGAAGTTAGGGCTAGTTAATTTGATAAACAATAAAAATGAAGCGATTGTGGTTGAATTGCAGGCTGAGCCTTGGATCAATGGCTGGACGACCAGCGGTGAGCTTTCCGAGCAATTTAAATCCATGAACGCGCAAAAACTTCAGGAGAATGTCGAATTTGCCAGGAAAGTCGGTTTTCCAGAAATATATCTTTGGGGAGCAGAATGGTGGTATTGGCTGAAAACCACCCAAGACCATCCGGAATTGTGGGACACGGCTAGAACTTTGTTTGACCAGAATAATGTGTTAAAATAAAAGTAGGTAGGCATGTATTTTTGTTCCTTGGTATATTTTATAAATTTTTATAAAAAATAGAGGGGAGGGATTATGCTTCAGGACGAAAAAGATAAACCGTTAACTGTGGAAGGTGTTGTTGCGGAACTTGGTATCACCGAGGAAGAATATGCAACAAAAGTGCTTGAGGAGCAGAGTGCTCGCTTGGGAGAAGGGGTTTCTCCATACGAAATGATGATGAAAATCAGCGAAGTTTGCCGTATGGAAAGGGCTATGGGAAGGTGAAAATGCTATTGAGAGGACAGACGCCTGTCCTCTCATATTTTTTAGACTATGGCGGATAAAATAAAAAAATCAATAGAAATATTTTTATTGCTGGTAATTATAGTACTGGGTGTTTTCGGCGTTATTTTGGTAATTCAAAATGAATATGCGGTTGCAAGCGCGGATATTTTTTTGGAGAAAAATCGAGATGTTGCTCCAGAGGAAGCGGTAGTAGTGGATTTGCCGATGGCGACTTGGTCGAAGAATTATGCGAATGAAGTGCGTATTGTTCCGGCCATTGCAGTAAATTTTCAGTGGCAAGACAAGAAAAAACTGGCCATCACTCCCAAAAAATTCTGGATTCCGGAAACAGAATATAAAATTATTTTGCCGCAAGGCAGGACTGTTTTATTGTCTAAAATAGAGGGAAACGAATTAATTTTTAAAACGGTGAGATTTCCGCGGGTCACAAGTATATCTCCAAATGACGGGGCCAAGGATTCGATTGTGGATGCCGAGAGCCCGATTATCGTTGATTTTGATAAATCAACCAGCGGTTTTTTCATTAATTTTGTCTTAGATCCGCAGAGTACGGTTGTTTATCAGCATAATCCAGAAAAAACTGAGTTTAAACTACTCCCGAAAGAAAATGTGCAAGACGGTCAGCGCTATGAGATAAAAATTTACGCTAAATATGCAAAGGCTGATGACACTAGCTATTTTGAAATTTTCAAAAGCAGTTTTGAGACATTTGTGCCGGCCAACATTGTTTGGGATAAGGATTTTAGCATAAGATTAACACAGGCTCACAGATTTACTCGGCCACTGGTAGCTATTGGTAAATATATTGACATCAACCTAGCAAATCAGGTAATGACTATTTTTCAGGATGGAAAACCTCTAGATTCTTTCATGATTTCTTCCGGCAAGGCAGGTATGCCGACGCCGAAAGGAACTTTCGAAATAGAGAATAAAACTCCGCGTGCTTGGTCTAAGGAATATGGTTTGTATATGCCATACTGGAACGCTTTGGTGCCTAGCGGAAAATATGGTATTCATGAGTTGCCGGAATGGCCAGGGGGATATAAAGAAGGCGCTAATCATTTGGGCACTCCGGTTTCGCATGGCTGTGTCCGGTTGGGTGTCGGTCCGGCCAAAATTGTCTATGACTGGGCGCCGATTGGCACGCCTGTCGTCATACATTAGTTCTTGGTTTATAGTCTATAGTTCTTGGTAATTAATTTGCAAATCCTGTATGGCTAAATTTTCAAAATACCTATATATTATCAGCGCGCTAGCAATTATTATTGGCGGCTTTTTTGTTTTATCCAAAAAAAGCGCGGAGGCGCCGGTTGGAGAAAAGACCCAAATCCTGCAGGATTTGCCGGTGGGTAATAATGCCAAGGAAGAAACAAATGCGCCAGCGCCTGCCTCGACTAGCAGAGACGCAACGCCTCTGCGAGGCGGGGAAAATATTTTGCCGGAAAAGAATAAAGATGGTGAAAAAAATATTCCCGATAAAATTTTAATCAAGGTTCCCTTCACAACGCAAGCGCCGTTTGCCAATTGGGACATGCTGCATGAAGAATCTTGTGAAGAAGCATCACTTATCATGCTCAAATATTATTTGGACAAAAAACCGCTGACGCCGGATATCGCCGAAAAAGAAATTCAAAAGATGGTAAAGTTTGAAATCAAAAATTATGGCGATTATAAAGATACGACTGCTAGCGAAACTGTGAAACTGGCCGAAGATTTTTACAAAATCGGTAATCTGAAAGTAGTTTATGATTTTCAAAAAGAAGATTTGAAAAAACACTTGGCCAAAGGCAATCCCGTAATCGTGCCGGCGGCAGGGAGACTCTTGGGTAATCCCAATTTTACTGCGCCGGGACCACTATATCACAACTTGGTTCTGGTTGGGTATGATGGAAACACTGTAATTACCAATGACCCTGGCACGCGCAAGGGTCAAGGATATATCTACAATATTGATGTTTTGTACAATGCCATTCATGATTTTCCTGGCAGGCCGGAAAACATAAATCAGGGCAGGAAAGCGATGATTGTTTTAGAATAACCATTTTTATGGTATTATTTAAGTAGAAAATAAAAAACAATCCGGATAGGGGCGGGTGGCTAGAAAGCGGGGTGTTATTATGAAAAACAAGGAAAATTTATCAAAAATCGCTATGGCCCTTTCTGTTGTCGCGGTTGTATTGGCTGCAATTGATACTTTAGCTGGAACTGACGTGTTGGGATTGGCCGGAACGCAATGGATTTTGGTTGGCATTGTTATGGCGATTTATGCCGTATATCTCGGAACTTGCAGTTGCGGATGCTGCACTGACAAAAAAGAATAATTTTGAAGAGTAAGAAGAGGTTCGACCTCTTTTGGTCGTTGCGGTCGAGAGAGGTCGAACCTCTAGATTAATAATGAGCAATAAAAAAAGATTAGCCGTTTTTGATATTGATGGCACGATTTTTCGCAAAAATCTGGCTTTTGAATTGATTGACGAATTGGCTTGGATGAAAGTTTTTGATCACAAAGTGAGAAAAGACTTGACCACTCTTTATTCCAAGTGGTTGGACCATAAAGGCACTTACGAAGACTATCGGCGGGAATTGGTTCAGCTTTATTGCCAGAATATCAAAGGTTGCTCCAAGCAGGAGGTTTTGGCGGCGAGCAAGATTGTTGTGCCTTTTTATAAAGACAGGACATATATTTTTGCCAATAATCTCATAGCTAAATTAAGAGAAGAAAATTATACGATCATTGCTATTTCCGGTTCGCCGCTGGAAATTGTGGAAGAATACAACAAGTATTTGAAATTTAACGCGGTATTCGGTTCTGTTTATGAAATAGATGCGAATGGAATTTATACCGGGAAAGCGATCTTTGAGCCGACGATTGATAAGGGGCAAGTTGTGCGTCAATATCTTACTGAAAATAATTTAAGTTTTACCGGGTCTTTTGGGGTGGGGGATACTGAATCTGACGCGTCGTTTCTTAAAATAGTGGAAAATCCGATTGCTTTCAACCCCAACTATAATCTTAAAAAAATAGCCGAAGAAAATGGATGGCGCATCGTGGTGGAAAAAAAGGACGTGATTTATGAGTTTAATCCGCAAACTAATCATTAAAATAAAAACATATGGCTCTTGGTTTGATCCTTATTTTTATCGGAATATTTTTTTTGTATTTGGTCATTGATTTTTTGCTTGTGTGCGGAGCGGATATCAATAAATTCGGGAACAAATGGACGAAAAAAACCCTTTGGCTTTGGTTGCCGATTTATGCTCTGCATAGACTGATCAAGGAAGTGATTTTCAAAAAAGGAAGATAAAGAAAAAAGCCCGAAAGGGCTTTTTTGTCATTTCAAACAGAGAAGAATATCTCTGGTTTTTTGCGAGGATTATTTGATGCTTTCAATAAATTTTACGAATACTTTCGGATCTTCAACGGCCATTTGGGAAAGCACCTTGCGATCCGTGGCAATCTTTTTTGTTTTCATAATCTGGACTAACTGACTGTATTTCAGGCCCAATTCGCGCACGGCGATGTTAAGTCTGGTAATCCAAAGCGCGCGCATAGTTCTTTTCTTGGTCCGGCGGTCCCGGTAAGCGTATTGGCCGGCTTTAATGACGGCCTGTTTGGCTTCACGAAAAAGATTTTTGCGGTTCCAGCGATAGCCCTTGGCATCTTCCAAAAGATTATTCCTGCGTTTTACATGAGTTGTTCCTCTTTTTACCCTAGTCATGGTATTTAGAAATTAGTGAGTTTAGTTAATATATGGCATTCCTTTTAGGACGTTTTGTTCATCAGTTTTAAAAAGTCTGACATCGCCTCTTTTCTTTTGGCCTTCGGATCCGGTTTCTTTGGAATTGTAATGATTCTGGCCGGTTTTTCGGCGAGTAACTTTTCTGTTCTTGGTAACTTTGAATTTTTTTACCAAGGCTTTCTTGGTCTTTAATTTTGGCATATAATCGGTAATTTTAAAATTTATAACGAAGGAGTTATAACAACATTGAAACCGCCGGGGAATCTTTTGATGTCTTGTTCAACCTTGTAATCAATAGCAATGCTTTTGAGAAAATTAACCAGATTGGTCCTGGCCAGCTCCGCGTGGGCTTTCTCTCGGCCCCGAAGAACGATTTCAATCTTCACTTTGTCGCCTTTTGTCAAAAATTTTTCTGTCTGGTCCTTTTTAAAATTAAGATCATGGTCATCTGTTCGCACACCGATTCTTATTCCTTTGACCTCGGTCTTTTTCTGTTTGGCCTTGCTTTGGCGGTCTTGTTTGGATTGCTGATATTGAAACTTGCCATAGTCCATGATGCGGCAGACTGGCGGCTGGGCCGTTGGCGCCACTTCAACCAGGTCTATTTCGCGTTCACGCGCAATCTGCAAGGCTTCAAACGGGGTCATGATGCCCAATTGATTTCCTTGGTCATCAATGACCCGGATCTGGGGAACCCTGATTTGCTCGTTGATCCTTTCACGCGGAACTTTCTTAGGGAATACTCTTTTGATCGGTCCTCTTCTTATGGTTTTAGTATTAATTATTACGCGGTGGAGTTGATGGGAATCGCACCCATGTCCAAAATTGTTATATTAAAATAATCTACAAGCGTAGTTTATTTATTTCCGCCGAGGCGGATCAATTAAAAAGTGATAAATAAACAAAATCTTTTTAATCTATGTCTAAATTAGTTTTGAAAATATGGCTTAAACAAAATCATATTTTCTATCTCAATAATATGACACCGGAGACTGCTTATTGAGAATCAACAGTCCGATGGCTCTAGGTAATCGCCTGAAGAGGCAATTTAAGCTAAAGCGGGAGCAAAACTTGCAAATGCTTGCGCAAATGTAGCCTTCGCTTTTGTTATGAAGTTTGCACTTATAACTTTGATACGAGTTTAACGAGTAAGTATCATGCTCGGCTTGCATATTTTAAAAGTACAACCTGTCGAAACTAGGCAACCCCCTAGTAATTTTTCAGCGCCCTTTTTATCCTTCTTTCGCTTTCTTTTTTGGCGAGGTCTTCGCGCTTATCAAACTTCTTTTTTCCTTTACCAACGCCAAACTCTAACTTCAATAGTCGCTTTTTAGTATACACTCGAATTGGCACCAGTGTCAAGCCTTCTGTGCGCACTTTGCCGATTAAACGGCGGATTTCCGCTTTGCGGAGCAAAAGCTTCCTCGGGCGGGTCGGTTCGTAGTTTTTTATCTCACCGGCGTGTTTCCAAGGCGTGATATGGGCGTTAGTCAGGTATAATTCTGCGCCCTTAACTGTGACAAAGCTTTCTTTGAGGCTGATATGGCCGGCTTTGACCGATTTCACTTCTTGGCCGGTCAAAACCAAGCCAGCCTCGTATTTGTCCGAAATTTGGTAGTCAAAATTAGCGCGCTTGTTGTAGGCTGCAGTTGTCATGTTTAAAGTATAGAGCATTAATCAGAAAGTATAAAGTTTCTACGTTTCCTAAAGCAAAAATACAAAAAACAGTTTCTTGACAAGAGTTTTTATCTGAATTAGCATTAATAGGACTTTAAATAAAATTTTACTGAATTTATGAAGAAAAACTTAGGAGATAATGCTATCACTTTTTCATTAAATACAAACATTTACACGCCGGAGATAATTTATAAAACGTGCTATGTTTTCATTGATCGGATGTATATTTATCTTGATCAGCCAGAAAAAAATCTAATCACGGCATCTCTTAGGGGTAAACGTGAACTAAATCAAGGGGAGCTAAAAAAGCTAGAAGGAGAGTTTTTCAATGAGCTTTTGAACACAAAACTGCGGGAAGAAATTTCCAGGAAAAACGCGAAACTTTTAGAATATATAGTGGGAGGGGCAATAAACGCTGCGCTGGAAAAGGATGAAAATTCCGGCAAAGATGAATTCGCCGATATTGAAAAGGAAATAAGGCAGCTGGATGAAGAATTGGCAGAAATGGACAAGGCGGATTATAAAAAAGACTCTCTTAATATCAGGCAAATCAAGAAGATTAATAAAAAGAAATAATGGCAAAGTATCAAAAATCAATAAACTTTTGCAGCAGCTTGTATTCAGAAAAAAGCATCAAGGAGGCCACAAATGAATACAAAAAAGCCTATGGCGGAAAAATCGGCTTTGAAATTTTAAAGGAAAAGGGATATACACAAATAAAGTTATTATTAAACGATAATAATTTGGGTGACAATATTGCGGATGAATTTTCCAATTATTTGTTGTTTTTGAACATACAATGAAAAAAGATGAATCTTTTTTAGTAAAAAATAGGAAGCTGGATAAATTTTATTTCAGGCAGCTTCGGGAAAAAACTCTCATTACTAATGATGGCGGAAATTGGATTTCTTTGCCGAATGATGATTTTAGGCGTTTTATTTCAGGAAAAATAAAGAACACAGAAAAGCTGTACCAGGAACTTGAAAAAAAAGGATTCATAAATGTCGGAAAGAAAAAACTTTCTGAATTAGCCAGCCAGTATTTAAAATTAAACTACTCGCTTTCTCAGGGGCCTTCTCTTTTTATCATTGTTCTTACGCTGCGGTGCAACCACCGCTGTTTGTATTGCCAGGTTATTCCGGAAAATCCCAAGCAGAAAGGTTTTGATATGGGCAAAGCAACTGCCAAGAAAACGGTTGATTTGATTTTCCGGACTCCCTCAGAAAGTGTCCGTCTTGAATTTCAAGGCGGAGAGCCACTACTCAACTGGCCAGTGTTGAAATACGTTGTGAAATATGCCAAAGAAGTGAATAAAAAGAAGAAAAAAAATTTAAAAATAAGCATTGTTTCCAATCTTTCCTTGATGGATGACGAAAAATTGAAATTTCTGCTGGACGAGGAAGTTGACATTGCTTGCTCGTTGGATGGGCCGGCTAAAGTGCATGATAAGAACAGAACATATTTGGACGGCGCTAGCAGCCATAAAGTTGTATCCGTCAAAATAAAAAAAATTCAAAAAGAAATCAAAAAAAAGCAAGAAAAAACAAAAGAAAAGACGGACAAATTGAATGCAATACTTACAGTTACTAAATTTTCCCTCCCGTACTATAAAGAAATTATTGACGAATATATGAGCTATGGCCTGGATAATGTTTTTATCAGGCCGCTGAGCCCTTTCGGCCTGGAACGAAAAACAACTGACCTAATCGGTTATACGGCGGAAGAGTTTTTGGAATTTTACAAAAAATCCTTGGATTACATAGTGGAATTGAACTTAAAGGGGAAACTTTTTGCGGAAAGAGGAACATTCAATATCCTAAGAAAAATATTAAAGCAAGAGGATCCCAATTTTCTGGAATTGCGTTCGCCATGCGGGGCAGGAATCGGGCAGATGGCTTTTGACTATGACGGAAAAATATTTACTTGCGATGAGGGCAGGATGGCGCGCCGGATGAGCCATGATAACTTTATGATAGGCGAGGTAGATGATAATGACTATAACCGGCTGATTGATAATGAAGTTGTAAAAACTATGTGCCTGGCATCCTCTCTGGATAATCATGCCGGCTGTCAAGATTGCGTCTATAAACCATATTGCGGAGTTTGTCCCTTGGCTAATTATATCGAGTGCGGAACGATTTTTCCCCAGTTAGCCAATACGTTGCGATGCCGGATAAATAAGGGCATCTTTGACTATATATTCCGAAAGATGGGGGACAAAAAATACCGAACCGTTTTTGAAAGCTGGGTGGGTAAGGGGTTATAATTCTTTTTAGGGGCTGTGGACAACATGGTGGGCGGTGTATTTACATAATTATGCGGGTTATGGTATAATATAAACATAAAAATTTCTTATAAAAAAATGGCAAGGAATAAAAAAATCCCTCAAATTAAAAAAAACATTAAAGTATTTTTGCAAAGTGAGGAAGGAAAGATTGTCGAAAAAGATGCCGTCAAGCTGGGCATAGCTTTAATCGCGGCGGCGGGCATTATAAGCGGGATAGCCAAGCCGGACGCAACCCAGGCAGGATGCCACTCTTCCCACTCTTCCCATGGCTCGCATGGCTCCCATGGCTCGCATGGCTCCGGCAGCGGGTGCCAGATCGGCGGGTGGTAATAAAGTTTAATAACATATTATGGCAAAAAAAATAATACTTGCATTAATTGTTGTTGTGATCTTGGTTGTCATAGCCTTAGTTGGTGGCAACATCTCAAAAAATAAAAAAGCAAGCGAGGTGAACCAACAAAATAATGATTTGAAGGTGGTGAAAAACGTTCCTTGTCCAGAGGCTTTTAATCCTGAAAAAGCATCAGAAAATTTTGACAAGCTTGCTCCTTCTACTAAAGATCTGCTTGGCCAGTACTCTTTTTGTAAGGCTGCTTTGGACGGCGATAAGACAATTTGTGGCAAGTTGCCGCCCAGCTATGAAAAATCAACTTGTGAGGACGATTATGGTACCGGAGTTGATGTGTTTTTGACGAAAATATTGGGGAAGAAAAATTTTACCGATGATGACGTTAAATATTGCGTTGATAAAAATATTTTTGGCGTAGCCGATTTGGAACAAAGGGGGAATCGATGCCGGACAACGCTTACAGCCATATTCAGCCAAGATGTCAAAATTTGCGACCAGGAAACCAGTGATTATGGAAAGGCCAATTGCATCAATGTTGTCTCGGGCAAGCCAAGCGCTGGCAACTGCGATAATGTCTCAAATGAAGAGAGCAAAGAAATGTGCAAAATCAGGGCTAAATTCATCCAGACTCTTAAGTTCGAAAAAACAGCTGTCAATTGTGATGCTATATCGGAGCAATATATCAAATTTAATACCCTCTGCCGGTTGCATTTTCTCTCCTCGTGCGATGATTTTTTGAAGCAATTGCGGGATAATTACTTTTGCGTGGGAAATTAAATGGAAATAGTCCTGGTTGTTACAAAGCAATGCAACTTTGCTTGCCGGTATTGCTATGAAAAAAACAAAAAAATAGCGGGGGGAAAAATGCCTTTCGAAACAGCCAGAAAAATTCTGGATTTTTTTTTACCGCATTTACGCGCTGGTGATGCGGTGCATTTATTCGGCGGCGAGCCGCTTCTGGTTTTCCCTCTAATCAAAAAAATTATCAGCCATATCAAATCAGAAAATAGCAAGGTTCAAATCAGATTAGATACAAACGGCTCTCTGCTTTCCGGCAGAATCCTCGATTTTCTAAGGAAAAATAAAGTCAGCCTGACACTCAGTATGGATGGCGGTCCGGAAACGCAAAACTGCAACCGCTGCGCTCAAGACAAAGCTGTGGACACTTATGATATTATTGCCAAAAGCAATTTTTTTAAAAAAATTGTCAGTTATCCGCAACTGCAGATTAATCAAGTTGCCGCTATGAATAGGATTAACTTTTTGGCTCAGGATTTTTTCCACCTGGTTAAATTGGGCTTTAGAAATATAAATATTAAGGAAGAGAAGGGGAAAATTTGGCCGAAGACAAAACTGGAGGTACTGGAAAAAGAGCTGCGCAAAATTAATTATTACTGCCTGAAACACCGGCAGAATATTAAGATAAAACATCTGAGCGGATATTTGGACAATCCCAAAAGCGGATTGCGGAAGAGCATGGAATGCCATCCTGAGCAGATGGTCGTCGCCCTGCCTAGCGGAGATATTTTTCCGTGCTCGGCAGTGTTGAGCGTGACAAAAAAACTCTATCTGGAAAGCATGAAGGTAATCTCTGCCACCGATTTGGAAAAGATCAAGCATAAAGAATTTTTCAAAATCAAGCGTCAAGCCTACTTGAAGGCTTATGATAAAATGAAACAAGATACGATGTTTATGGGCAAGAAAGTGCTATGCGCCGCTTTGCTTAAGAATCAAGACAATTTGAATTTAAAGAAGATGCATGAAAATGAAAAACAGAAAGCTAGTGTTTTCAACCGCAGCATAAAATATTTTCTCAAATAAAAATATTTATCCTTATGGCAGAAAAAAAGAAAGAAATCAGCTTGTTTATTGTCTTGACGCATAATTGCAATTTTCATTGCCGTTATTGCGAAATATGCAGCCATTTTTGCAAGGTTTGCAAAGGCAACTGCGTGATGACCGGAGAGACGATCAATAAAATCGAGGAATTATTGAAAAGATCGGAAAATGATTTTAAAAAAATCAACCTGTCTTTTTTTGGAGGCGAACCGTTGTTGCATTTTGACAAAATGAAGAAGTTAGTAGATAGGGTGAGAAAATCAAAAAATAGTAACAAATATGAAATTTATCTTTATACCAACGGGTATCTGCTGGATAAGAAAAAGATCGAGTATCTTAAAAAAAACAAGGTGCAAGTCAGTTTAAGTTTCGACGGCAGAGAAAAAACACAGAATTTAAATCGCCCGTTAAGAGAAAATAATGGAGAGACATATAAAACAGTGCTTGAAAACATTAAAACTTTACGCTCCAGAAACAAAATTTTTTCCGATGTGAATTTGTACATGACATCATTTCCATCTTTGGCAAAAGATCTTTTTGAAGATTTCAAACACATGCTACGCTTGGGATTTCGCAGATTTGAATTAGTGCCGGCGGTTTCAGGCAGGGGATCATGGGACTGGAATGAAGAACAATTAAAGGTGTTTGAAAAAGAGCTAGAAAAAATAAAAAAATTAGCGGTAAGGCTCCATAAGGCTGGAATAAATTTGATTTTTCAGGAAGTATCTGAAATCAAGAATCCCGAACGCTACTTTGAAAACTTCGGCCAAAATATTTTCAGCATTGATTCAAATGGCAGTGTTTATTCCTCGCCATATTATTTGGTCCTGACTGAACCGCATCGGGGAAAATACAGAATTGGGCATGTAACAACGGCCAAAAATATCAAGGATGATTTTTTGGGTAAAAAAGATCTGCTCAATTCAGGGGATTTATTTAAATTATATTATATCAACAAGGGGAATAATCTCAGAAGCATGGTTATCTGCAATAAAAAATTATGCGAAATAAGAAAATTGATAAAATATACCTGAAAAATGTTTGCCGATCGATTTCCGGGCTTTCCGGCATAAGCCGGCCTGGAAAGTTAGCAATGCAAAAAGCGAAAAAATTTGTTTCGCTTTTATATTTGGCAAATTCGCAAAACAGCAATTTTTTGTCCGACGATTTTTACTTTGGTTTTTCGCTAAAAATAAAGAGAGGCAATGGAAAAATAATTCCGTCAATCAGGATACTGAACCACAATTATTATCCCAGGGTGACAAGCGAGCTGCAAAGGGAAAAAATTTATAAAAAGAGAGGACAGATCATAAAGCACATTTTCAAGGCCCTGAATTTTTCAACCGAAAAAAATCTCACGACCATCGATTATTTGCTGGAAAAAACTTACGATAAGAATGTCCTCTTGCCGGTGCAATTCGATGCTAATTTTGAGAAAAATAAGAATGCGCTCAAGGTTTATTTTTGGTGCGGGATCAAATATTCCACGCGGGAGCATAAGTACGCAGTATTGAAGGAAATTCTAGGGAAAGAAAAAATGGCAGATGACATTCTTTTTCTTCGCAACAGAAACATCGAATTATTCAGTTTTGATTTTGGGGAAAAAAAGAAAGGCGCCAAAATTTACGTGCGTTACCGCATGAATTCGAGGGAATTTTACGCGGATTTAAAAAAGTTTAATTTTAAAAAAGAAACGATCGCGGATATCAATAAATTCTTCTTTGCTCACAAGGAGTATTTGCAGCCAGATGTCACAATTTGTTATAATGTCGCGGGCAGGGCTCTCTCTATGAAAAAAATCGAGCTTTTTTTGGATAAAAAAGTAGAAAGAAAAACCGTAATAGCAAAAAAAGTGGCGGCGGATTTCACCCGTAAATTCTCAGAAAAATTCATCGCTCCTCTTGAAACGGAAGACTTTTTTGGGGAATCATATGCTTACGCGGTAGGAGAAAATTTTATAGCCGTCTATTTCCAGAAAATAAAATCAGAAAGAAATAGGTCTGGTTAAGCAAATAATCTTTATAAAAAATGAAAAAAGCCGACATTAAAACAGGATTTTTGTGCAATAATGATTGTCTTTTTTGCGTGCAGGGCAGTGAGAAGAAAAAATTTGGCAACAAAAAAACCGCGGAAATAAAAAAAATTATGGATGAGGCCAAGCGTGATTGTCAGATCGTCGTTTTTACCGGTGGTGAGCCGACTATCCGCCAGGATATTATTGAGTTGGTGGGGTACGCGAAAAAGCTGGGTTTTGCGATGATTCAGATCCAGTCCAATGGCAGAATGTTCGCCTACAAAGATTTTTGCAAAAAAATAATCAAGGCAGGAGCCAATGAATTCGCCTTAGCTTTGCATGGCCACATTCCTGAGTTGCACGATTATCTCACGCAAAGCGAAAGTTTTCTGCAAACGGTAAGAGGAATAAAAAATCTTAAAAAACTCAAACAAACCGTGATTATGAATACCGTAATCACCAAATCCAATTATCGCCACTTGCCGGAAATTGCCAAGCTTTTGGTGAGCCTCGATGTTGATCAGTTCCAATTTGCATTTGTCCACGCCATTGGTTCGGCTGGCAAAAATTTTCAAAGCATCGTTCCGCGGATGACAATGGTTATGCCGTATCTTAAAAAGGCGATAAGTATCGGCAAGCATTTCAATAAGAGCGCTATGGTCGAGGCCGTGCCTCGTTGTCTTTTAGAAGGCTATGAAGACAATATATCGGAAAATATGATGCCGGAAATGAAGATATATGACCAGGATTTTATAATTAAAAGTTACACTCAAGCTAGAATTACTAAAGGCAAAGCCAGAGGACCGCGATGCAAAAAATGCAAATATTTCCATGTTTGTGAAGGATCTTGGAAAGAATATCCGGATCATTTTGGGTGGGATGAATTTGAACCGTTGTTAACATAACTTTTTATGATAAAGGCGGAGAAAATAATAAGTATTTTGCGAAATGTTCCAAAAAATAAAGACGGTGCTATTTCCAGAAAAAACCTAGACAGACATATCCTAAAAAGAGGAACGGATCTGGAAAAATTACTTGGTTTTTTGGCTAAAAAAGAATATATTTTTCACGGCTCGAAGAAGCTTTATAAAATTATCAAACCGCAAAAAAGCCATAGAATTTCGGGAGAAACAATATCAGCTATTTACGCTACAAAAATACCCTCAATAGCTATTTATTATGCTATGATTAGCCGCAGTACGCATAAGATAGTTCATGGAAAAAAGTTTTACAATAAGCATAAAAATAACAATAAGGGGTATATTTATATTTTGAGAAGAAATGACTTTGAAAAAAACAATGATGAGAATTTCCTTTGCCGCAAAAAGGTCGAACCAGAGTTTATTTTTGAATGCCGATTTGATGATTTTTATAATAATCTTAAAAAAGAAAAAATTAACTGGAAAAAAGCCGGAGAAATAATTTTGCAAAATTACATCCATTCAAGCGCGGTTCACAACGTGAAACATGTCTTGAAAACCGTTAGAAATTCTTCTATCATTGCGAAATCGGTATGCCCGGAAAAAATAGATGATGTCAAGATGGGAGCCTTACTACATGATATTGGGAGAGTGGATGATTTCGACAGGGAATCGACGCATGCACAGAAGGGGGCGGCTATCGCTTATGAAATTCTGGCGAAATATTTCAGAAATGCACCCCTTGATTTCAAAAAAATTTTATTTGCCGTAAAATACCATTCGCGGGGCAAAATATCCCGAGATCCGGTTATTGGAGCGATTTGGGATGGAGACAGGCTTGATTTAGAGAGAGTCGGAATGAAAGTTAATCCAAAATATCTTTCCACTAAAAAAGCTAAAGAAATTATGCGTTCTAGGCTTATCGAAAAGCTTAAAAATATATCTTCTTAACAACCGTCATGCTAAAAAACAATTTAAAACTAAGAGAAAAAGCCGCGGAAGAAAAAAGGCAGTGGGTGAGAATCACCAGAGCGTGCAACAATGATTGCCTTTTTTGTTTGGATCAAGAAGCCCATAACGGGAAACTTGTTCCGATAACAGAAGTGGTGAGAGTTTTGAAGCAGGGGGGAAAGGAAGGAGCGGCCAGAGCTATCATTTCCGGCGGAGAGCCGACTCTTCATCCGCAAGTTTTTGAAATAATTAGAAAAGCAAGGCAATTGGGCTACAAGCATGTTCAGATGATCAGCAATGGCCGGATGCTGGCTTATGAAAATTTTGTCCAAAAGCTCAAAGAGGCTGGTTTAGATGAGGTTACCCTCTCCTTGCATAGCCATAAAAAAAATGATTTTGAAAAAATGTCAGGCGTGAAAGGAAGCTACTTACAGGCGATGCGGGGGCTCAAGAACGCTTTGGACAATAATTTCATTGTGAGCGTGGACATCGTGATCAATAAGATAAATTACAAGACACTCAAAGAAACAATGATTTTTTTTGAAAAAATGGGAGTATCTGAATTCGATCTTTTGCACCTAGTTCCATTTGGAAGTGCCTGGAAAAACAAGGATCAGTTGTTCTTTTCTTCAGCAGAGGCAAAAAAATATTTGCACCGGGCTTTTCAATTAGGGAAAAGAAAAAATTTATTCATCTGGACCAATCGTTTGCCGGCAGCATATTTGGAGGGCTTTGAAGAATTGATCCAGCATCCTATCAAAATGTCCGGTGAGATCAAGGGGATGGAAAGAAACTTTTTAGAATTTGTGAAAAGCGGCAAAAAAATGCCATGTTTTGGCGAAAGATGCGAATTTTGCTTTCTCCATGATTTTTGCGCTGATCTTTCCGAGTTACGGGACAAAAAATTTTTGGAAGCCAAGCTGGCGCCTCCGTGTTTTGTGCAAAAAAAGGCTCCAAAAAAAGTGTTTAAATTCACGAAAAATTTTGATATCTATGAATTTTTGAAATTTTTTATTGACCATCGTTATTTTATTAAGAGTACTGGTTGCAGTAATTGCAAATACGACCAGCTTTGCCAGGGCGCCCAAATCAACGAGATCAGGAGCAAGGGATTCAAAATTTTAAAATCCATTAAAAAATAGTTACTGTTTATGGCAAATATTGGATATATTCAAATCACGCGCGAATGCAACCAGAAATGCATCATATGTTCCAATCCGCCGACGGACCAGTTTCTTGAATTTGCTCAAGCTAAAAAAGAAATAGACGGTCTAAAAGCGAAGGGATGCAGCGGAGTTATTTTTACCGGCGGGGAACCGACTCTTTACGCAAAACTTCCAGAACTTATCAAATATGCTTCGCGCGCCGGATTATTTCCCAGAATCATCACCAATGGCCAAAAGATTGCCAAGATTGCTTATTTGAAAGAACTCAAAAAAGCCGGGCTCAAGCATTTGCATCTTTCGGTTTATTCTGGCGAGGAAGGAATCCAAAGCCGGCTTTCCGGCAATAAAAATTCGCTGAAAAACATAAAGAAAGCTCTGGATAATTTGAAAAAAATCGGGGGGATCAGTGTGGATGTCAATACAGCCATCAGCCGATACAATGCCGGGCACCTTTCAAAAACAGCAAGCTGGCTAATTGAGAGGTATCCCTTTATCAGCCATTTTGTTTTTAACAATCTGGATCCTTTCATGAACCGGGTATCAGAGAATCCGGAAGTCGTGCCCAAGCTAGCTGACTTTGAGCTAGAACTGCATAAAACTTTAAAAATGCTGGAGCAAAACAAAAAGACATTCCGAGTCGAACGCGTGCCCCTGTGCTATCTGCCGGAATTTGAGCATATTGCCACGGAAACCAGAAAAATTATCAAAAGCGAAAGCCGTATGATTTTCTTTTTGGACCGGCGGGGTAAATTTGAGCAGACTGGTTTTCGTGAATACAAAAAATTTCCGCCCTGTCAGGCTTGTTCGCTTAAAAAAATTTGCGCCGGTCTTTATGCCAAGGGCGGGTATTATAGCGAAAAAGAACTTTTTCCGGTCTTTGTTGATCCTCAAAATATAATCGATAAAATCTCCAAAGGCTGACACTGGCAACTCAACAGTAATAAAAAAATATGGCGCTCAATTACATTCCATTGGCAATAATATTTTTCATCAGTTTTTTTGTATTAAAAGAAGATTGGCAATATAAAAAAATCAGAAACAAATGGATAATGCTAGGTTTTTCGGCCGGAGCCGTATATCTTGTCATTTCTTATTTATTTGGAATAGTCAGCATTGAGTATTTGGGAAAAATTGTTGCCAACACCGCCATTTCATTTTTAGTTGGTTTTCTTATTTGGCAATTCGGCTTCTGGCCTTCGGGAGACGCTAAGTTTTTTACGCTTATCGCTTTCTTGTTGCCGCTGGATCTTTACGCCCAGGCATATCTTTTTTATTTTCCTTCCTTTTGGTTGCTCTTCTATTCCTTTGCGGCGTTCTTGGTCTTCATCTTTTTTAAAGCGCTGATATTTTTTGTAAAATATTTATTTTCCCATCGGGGCAAGAGCGGCCGGACAAATGAATTGATAGCTGAGGTCATCAATTCCAAAAAATTATTAAATTTAAATTTTTGGGTAAAAATCGGCAAGCGGCTTGCGATTGGGCTGTTAATTTACTTTATCGCAGTCAAATTTTTTTTGAAAACCGACTTCAATTTTTGGAGGTTTATTATTTCGCTGGTTGTCTTCGCGGTCGTTCTGGCTCTCCTGGATTTTTATGTGGATCATAATTCCAGATATAAAATAAAAACGCTTGAGCTGAAAAAAGGCATGAATATATCCAAAGAAACTTTAGCTGAGATCAAGAAAGACAATAACTTTCCTGAATTAGCGGGGAAAATTTTTCCGGAAGGACTGACTGAAAAACAGGCGTCAGCAATTAAAAATTACTTGGCAGGCAGAGATATTCAAGAAATTTATATTTTCAAGACTATTCCTTTTGCCTGGTGGATAGTCTTGGGAGCCTTTTGGGTGGCGGTCTCATCCCAAAGATTATTCTGAGCACCTGTGGATAACGTGACTTTGGCAATTTGTATTGTTTTGTGGTATAATCAAAATGTTTGAAACTGCCCAAAACAATTTAAGTAAAACAAAAAATGAAAAATTTATTTTCACAAAAAAAGGGCTGGGCTTTGATTTTCTTCCTCTTAGTTTTTTTAGTTACTTTTAGTTTCAGTGAAAAGGCGGAAGCTGCAATTTGTGGCTGTCCTAATAATAAAAACTGTCCTGCATCCTCCTCCTGCTACGACGATGGATATGGCAATTATAGTTGCTATTCATACTCAGGGGGTGACGGGTGTGTTGCCTGTACGCCATCTTTTCCTATTACCATTAATAGTTTTTATGCCAGCCCTCCTGCTGTTTTAAAAAATACCTCAACTACCCTGTATTGGAGTACCAGCGGTTCTGGAACCTATTCTTGCAAGGTGCAGTATTTAGTATACTGGCTTCCACCATCTTATCGCGTATTGTCTGCCACAGCGACAAGCGGTTCAGTAGTAATGGATCTTGATACTGAGGCAAAAAACGTGTCTTTAATTTGTTGGCAGACGGCAGGGACGGGCCATACTACTTGTAATTCTGGGGCCAATGCCAAGATTACTGTTGATGTGCACAAAACCGAAACTAACAGCACAACTACCACTTGCACATGCGATGGTTCGATTCCGGGTGGGAGTGTCACTTGCCCGGGAGCCGGTAATCCTTGGACATCCGGAGTTCCAGCTTCCTGGCACAATGTAGGTTCTTGCACGGGACAGCCCTGTGAATACACGACGCCGGCGCCTACCTGCAGTATCTCATATTCCCCAGGTACAATTACCTCTCCGGGCAGTTCCACAGCCACGGTGACTATGAATAATGTTACCAGCGCCACCTATGGCTGTACCGGCCCTCAACCGGTTGCATCTGGAAGCGGCTTGGGTGTTGCCGCCAGTGCTACTTATGTATTTACCTTTCCTGCTGGCCAAACCGGCACGGAAACATGCACAGCGTCCGTGTCAGGTCCTGGTGGTTCAAGCTCTTGCAGCGGTTCAGTTGTTGTTAACGCTCCCGCCAACCAAGATCCTGAAGGCGGAGTAGAGTCTGGAGGAACTTGTACTAATGGCACCATACATCTTTGGGGCTGGGCTATTGACCGAGACGCACTCACTACCAGCATACCCGTCCATTTTTACGAAGGCGGAACCTACAAAGGTCAATGTAATACCACTACGCTTAGATCCGATATCAATACCGCCTATGGTACCACTGGCAACCATGGCTTTGACTGCTATATTTCTGGATTTTCTGCTGGCAACCATACCATTACAACGTATGCAATCAATACTCCAGCTGGCAATAATCCGGCTTTGCCTTGGGGGACCAATCCGCAAACTGTCAATTGCCCCGTAACTGACTGCGCCCTCCCCTGGGGCGGCACGCTAGCCAATGGTTCCAGCGTTACTGCCTATCAGGCCAGCTCGGTTCCATGCGGATCCACTTGCACCAGCCAAACTAGAACCTGCAACAGCGGTACCTTAAGCGGCACCTACACCAGCCAGACCTGTTCGGTATCCGGTTGTCTTTCCTGCAACCGTCCTTGTGGCGGATCAACCATCAGTGGCAACTGGGGCGCTTTATGCTATCAATCCGCCTCCGTACCGTGCGGATCCAGTTGTTCCTCATCCCAGGGTTACTGTAATAATGGTCTCTGGACAACCCCATATGCGGCTGGTTCTACCGCAGCCAGTTGTAGCGTAGCGGCTTGCGTTTCTTGTGCCTCTCCTTGCGGACTTTCCGCCACGACTAGTGGTAATTGGGGGCCTTTCTGTTATCTGGCCAGTTCAGTGCCTTGCGGATCCAGTTGTTCCTCATCCCAAGGTTATTGTTTTAATGGTAACTGGATAACTCCATATACGGCTGGCTCTACCGCAGCCAGTTGTAGCGTAGCGGCTTGTCCGACTTGCACCCTCCCATGGGGCGGCACGATTGCCAATGGCTCCAGTGTCACCGCCTACCAAAACAGCTCTGTTGCTTGTGGCAGTAGTTGCGTCAGTCAAACCCGTACCTGTAACAGCGGAGTTCTGAGCGGCACTTACACTAATCAGAATTGTTCTGTGGCGGCTTGTTCCTGCAATTTGCCGTGGGGCGGTACTCTAGCCAATGGCTCTAGTGTCACTGCCTACCAAGCCAGCTCCGTGCCTTGCGGTTCCAGCTGTTCTAGTCAAACCAGAACATGCAATAGCGGAGTTCTCTCTGGCAGCTACACCAGTCAGACTTGCAGCGTGGCGGGCTGTACTTCCTGCGTCTCTCCTTGCGGACTGGCTGCTACGGCCAGCGGCAATTGGGGAGCCTTCTGCTATCTGGCCGGTTCTGTCCCTTGTGGATCAAATTGTCTTTTGATTGCATCAGAGGGTTACTGTCAAAACGGTGTCTGGACAACACCTTACGCTGTTGGCGCCACTAGTGGGTCTTGTAGTGTAGCAGCTTGCGCTTCCTGCGTCTTGCCATGGGGTGGCAGCATTCCTTCCGGCAACAACGTTGTTGCTTATCAAGCTAGTTCCGTTCCGTGCGGATCCAGTTGCTCTCCCCAAGTGAGAACCTGCACCAACGGCTTCCTGAGCGGCAGCTATGCCAATCAAAATTGCTCGGCCACCGGTTGCCTCGGCTGCACTGCGCCGTGGGGAACAGCAATGGTTTCTGGCGGAGCAGTCACTGCCTGCCAATCCGCTTCCGTCCCGTGTGGGTCAAGCTGTGCCTGTGAAACTCGCACCTGTACCAACGGCGTTCTTTCTGGCAGCTTCACTGTTCAAGGACCTTGCAGCGTCCAAGTTTGTGACAAAAATTGGAAAGAAGTGGCCCCTTAACCTTATAGGTAACAACTAATTTTTAATAAACATAAAAAAATGGAAAACAAAAAAATCACCAC
>JBAYLE010000006.1:0-46800 GCA_041664225.1 Parcubacteria group bacterium
AATTTTTAACGTCGAATGATCAATTCCTATTTCTTTCGCCAAAGCACTATTTGTTATTGGGCTTAAGTCGACCTTATCAATTATGCTGCAAAGCTCACACAAACCTTTTGGGTTTCCGTGTTCGCAAACATCTTGCTTTTGCGGTTTTTGTAAAACTGGCGGCTGGTCAAATAGATTTCTCATGATCCAATTTTAGCATTTTTTTAGCCGAAGAAAAAGAAAAAAGGCCCCGCTATTGTAAGGGCCTCCAGTGTGATCATTGTTGCGTGCGATCTCAAAACTTCTTGAGATCATAAGGATGCATTGCCTCCGTTACCCCAATGGCCTCACAGATAGCCTTCGGGTTTTTGAAAATGTCACCGTCAACTTCGACTTGCAACAAGCGCACCGCGCCACCTGTGATTGTGATGTTAGGAATCAGGATGCCGCGATAAGGAACGGCCACGAGGACTCCCGGGCGAAACTTCAAAATTTCCTTATAGCGCTTGCTGACCTTTTCCTTCGGATACGGCTCAATCTCCATTACCTGAAAAACTGCATATTTACCAGGTATATTGTAGGCGCTGCCTAAAATAGACTGTCCGAGCATATCAGCTTCCTCCTTTTTCTCTTTTTTATTTTACTCAATAATAATTTCTCGATTGAATAACAATCTTAGTATGAACAGTTTATTTTGTCAAGTCTTTTACAGCAAGATATCTCAGGACTCAGTCATAGCACACATACAAACACGGATCGACCCATTCGGAGAGATCTGCTTTGTTTTGTACATATCCCAAAATACTTACGGCTGTTCCTTTGTGAAATCCCAGATGCAAATGTTTTCTTTCGCCGTTAGTTTCTTGGCTATAGGCCGCGCCTAAAATCCCGATGGTGTCGCCAATATTTAAATTGCTGCCGGTCGCGGTCGCAATGCTCGCTAATTTCAGATGACCGTAAATAACAGTTATTGGATTATTTTCCAACATGCAAGCTTGTACCATCACTCCCCCATAACCGCTGGCATATTTTTTCGATAATAATTTCCCGGAGCAAACCGCATGCACCGCTACGTCCGCGCCTAACTCTTCGGGAAAAATTTCAAAATCGGCACCCGTATGATAGCCTGTGAATTTTTCCGGCTGGACCGGAGAATTTTGCGGGGTGATAAAAATACCAAAAGGTTTTTTTGTTAATCGTTCGCCGGCGCGATCCAGGGGCGGTTGAAAATCTGGAGTAATATTTGGATTATTGACCAGTGCCTCTTGAATGGGAGCGCTGGAATTTTGCGGCGCAGGAGCTTCACTTGATTGGTTATTTTGAACCGCAACCAAAGTCGGCTGTGAAACAGTTACACTCTTCTTGTTTATCACCGTAAAAAATATTCCGGCTGTAACTGCCAGAACAAACAAAATAATATAAATTGGCCTGACTTCACGCATTTTTTTCAATGATAATGATACTCCTAATACACGGGGTATTAGAGCTTTCTTGCAGAATTGTAAGAAACTTTATTTTATTTGTTTCCCGCGGCGTGAGTCCCGGCGGCGTAGCCGGTACTCCAACAAATTTGCAGATTATAGCCGCCCGTCGGACCATCTAAGTCGATAATTTCGCCTGCCAAAAATAAATTACTGACAATTTTTGACCGCATAGTCTTAGAATCAATTTCTTTTAGGTTTATCCCGCCACTCGTCACCATGGCCTGATCGAAGCCCAAAAGACCGGCTACCGTCAATCGCAAACCCTTCAATAAATTAATTATTCTCCCCCTTTCTTCCTGGGTCACAAAGTTTAATTTTCTTTTAGGTTCGATTCCGGACAAAATTATTATCTCATTAGCTAATTTTTGCGGCAGTAGCTTGGGCAAATAATTTTTTAAATCCTTATTTATATTTTTCTTAAAATCCTGCTGTAAATTTTTATCCAACTCGGAAAAATTTATGCCCGGCATAAAATCAATCGCAATTGAGACTTCCCCGCCTGCCAACAGTTCGCCGATGCGCTTGCTGAGATTTATGATTGCCGGCCCGCTCAAACCAAAGTGCGTAAAAAGAATTTCGCCGGCAACCGCCACTTGTTTTTTGTTATTTTGGAAAACACTGATCACCGCCTGATCAAGACTTAATCCTTGCAGTTTTCGAGACCAATTTTCCTTAGTTTTAAGCGAAACCAGCGCCGGCGCCGGGCAAATTACCTGATGCCCCAAAGTTTGGGCCCAGGCGTATCCCATACCAGTCGAACCCGTAAGTGGATGGGACTTGCCTCCAGTACACAAAATAAACTTATCCGCGTAAATCCGACCATCTTTCAACTTAATGCTTTTAATCTTGCCGGCTTCCGTTTCAAAATTCACAACCTCTTGGCCATAAAAAATTTTGACTTTATTTTCTTTGAGATATCTTTGCAAAACATCTAGTACATCCTGAGCTTTGTCCGTCACCGGAAAAACTCTTCCATTTTTTTCAATTTTTGTCGGCAATCCCCTCGCCTCAAAAAATTCAACAATTTCTTTCGAACCAAAACTTGCTAATGCAGAAAAAAGGAACTTGCCCTTCTTGCCTAATTTACTGGTAAATTCCTTGTTGCTGTTTCCAATATTAGTAAGGTTACAACGCCCCCCACCGGTCATTAGAAGTTTTTTGCCCAAACTCTGATTTTTTTCCACAAGCACGACTTTGGCGCCTAATTCAGCCACCCGTCCTGCTGCTATCATCCCGGCCGGTCCGCCGCCAATCACAGCCACGTCAAATTTTTCGTTTTCCTTTTTCATAATCTGTTTTTCATTCAACTTTTTTATTCATAACGCAACGCCTCGATTGGACTTAGGTTCGCCGCATGACGGGCAGGATAAAAACCAAATGTAATTCCCACGCCGGCCGAAACGCCGAAAGCCAACAGAATTGAAGACAGAGAAATACTGGCTGAGAGAGAGCTCACAAAATAGGTTATTACCAGTGACAATATCCAACCTAAAATGACCCCCAAAACGCCGCCCACAAAAGTCAGCACCACCGCCTCGGCCAAAAATTGTAAATTGATATATGTTTTGCGGATACCAACCGCTTTTCTGAGACCAATTTCCCGTGTTCTTTCAGTAACCGTCGTGAGCATCATATTCATAATGCCGATGCCGCCCACCAAAAGTGAAATTCCCGCAATGGCTGAAAGTAACATGGTCAAGGTGCCGGTGATGCTGGTGGCCGTAGCGATAATATCATTTTGATTCATGAGATTAAAATCAGCTTGCGTCGCGTCAGTTATCTTATGCCGAGCCATCAGCAAATCAGATATTTCCTGCTGAACAGCCGTCATGGAATTTTGATCAGCCGCGGCCACGCTAATGTTGCTTAAATATTGATTTCCTGATAAATAATGTTGGGCAGTTGAGAGTGGCACATAAGCCACGTCGTCCTGATTACTAAACCCGCTGCCACCTTTAGCCACCGTCACGCCAATCACCTGAAAATCCATCTTGTTGATACGCACTGTCTGCCCCACCGGATCAACGCCCGCGCCAAACAAATCATCCCTCGTTGTCGGACCCAAAACTGCCACCTTGGCCGAACTTTTGATCTGTTGATCATTTAAAAAAGATCCGCTGTCAATGGTCACATTGCGCACCGCCAAATAATCTTGCGTTGTCCCGACTACTTGAGTGTTGGTATTATTTCCTTTAACTGTCAGTTGATAACGGCGTGAAACAGACGGGGCAACCGCGCTGATGTTTGAAACCTGATTTTTTATGGCCTCAGAGTCTTCAGAAACCAGTGATTGCGCACTGCCGCCTCCTTGGCTTATCCCGCCTATCCTTTGCGAACCGGGACTTACTAAAATCAAATTGGATCCGATCGCTTCGATGTTTTTGGAAATTGAACTTTGCGCGCCCTGCCCGATCGCCACCATCGTAATCACCGAAGCGATACCGATAACGATGCCAAGAATCGTTAGACCTGACCTCACTTTATTCCCCGAAAGAGAACGGATTGTTTCTTTAAATAAATCTTGTAACATTATTTTTTAATATTAATATCGCTTTCAATTAATCCGTCACGAATGGAAATTATACGATCAGTAAATTCCGCGATTTCTTTTTCGTGAGTGATGATGATAATTGTGTGCCCGTTTTTATTCAACTCTTTAAATGTTTCCATCACGACTCTACTAGTCTTAGTGTCTAAATTTCCAGTCGGTTCATCGGCCAAAATTATGGAAGGATTATTGATCAGCGACCGCGCAATGGCCACTCTTTGTATTTGTCCGCCCGACAATTGGTTAGAAAGATTTTGAAATTTATTTTCTTCCAAACCGGCATATTTCAAAGCTTCACGCGCCCTCTGTTCCCTGTCTTTTTGTGAAATATCACTGAAAAGCAGAGGTAGCATCACATTGCGCAGCACCGTGGTTCGCGGCAATAGATTGAAAGATTGAAAAACAAAACCGATCTTATTGCGCCGCAGATCGGAAAGCTCATCATCATTTAACTTGGAAATTTCCTTGCCATCCAAAAAATACTGTCCACTGGTGGGAGTATCCAAGGCCCCCAAAATATGCATCAACGTGGATTTCCCTGAACCGGACGGACCGATAATCGCCACGAACTCTCCCCTTTCAATCTTAAAAGTCAAACCGCAGATTGCTTGCGTCTCCATATCGCCATTTATATAAGTCTTGCAAAGATTTTTAACTTCAATCACAAAAAAATTTCAATTTTCAATTTACAATTTTCAAAATTTGATAATTGATCATTGGGAATTGATTGTAAATTGATCATTGATCATTGAAAATTATATTTTAATCCGGTCTTCCACCGCCACCCAAACCTGGCACCCGCAAGCTACTGCTGGAAGTTGAGGTTGCCGTAGCCGCGCTAGAACTTATTGTTTGCGTCACTACCTTGTCGCCGGCATTCAGGCCGCTGATAATTTCCGTATCGGTATTATTAGATATGCCGACCTCCACTGAAACTTGCCTTGGTATCTTTTGTCCGTCCTCCAAAATCTGCGCGTAACTTTGGCCATTCTGAGATTTTACAGCGCTATTTGGAACAATAACAATATTCTGTTTTATTCCGGTAATGATCGTGGCCGACACGCTCATTTCCGGTCTGATTCTCGGATCAAGAGAGTCAAAACTTATCGTCACATTATATGTGACAACTCCTGAAGTTAATGTCCCTAAAGAGTCCATTTTTTCCACTTTGCCGGAAACCGACAAACCATCAATCGCGTTAAAAGTAAGAACGGACTTTTGATTAATATCTATATTATAAATATCCACCTCGTTAACTTGCACTTGAGCCTTGATTGTTTTTAGATCACCGATAATAATCGGCACCTGCGCGTTGCTACTTGATCCGGAAACCCGGCTCAAATCGTCTCCATTTTTTATATTTACCGCGTTGACTGTTCCATCTATCGGAGCAACTACATTTCTTTTTCTTGCATCCGTTAACGCATTTTGATATCTGGCTTCCGCCACCTTAACATTTTCTTTTGCCACATTAAGTGAAATTTCAGCCGCTTCCGCTTTATTTTTTAATATATTTTTTATCGCCAATCCTGATTTATTATGATCAAGATCATAGTCAGCCTGTTTTTTGGAAGCCTTGGCCGACTCGAGAGACTGCTTTGATTGCATCAAAGATGCGCTAGAACTGGCCATGTCAATCCCTAACTGATCATTATCTATATTAAAAAGAAGCTGCCCCTTTTTTACTGAGTCACCTACATTGACAGATAAATTCACCACTGTGCCAGTAATAGTTGGATCAATGTTCACACTTTCATCAACAATTACATTGCCCGAAGCTGAAACTGAAGTTGTGATTGCACCTTTTTCCGCGGCCGCGGTTTTATATTGCACTTGCGTGGTCGTCGGATGAGCAGTGTGATACCAATAATAACCTCCCCCAATTATTACCAATATCGCTAAAATCCAGATATTTTTCTTTTTCATATTTAATTATTCTGATTTTCTTGATTAAAAGGAAAGGCTCGAATTAATGTTGCATTGACAACGCCATCGTCTCCGGGCTGACCAATGACAGTGATTTTATCGTCAATCTTAAGATCGCTTAATTTTTTATCATCACGCCCTAATTTTATAACAGTTTTATCGTTTACGGAAATTGTGTTCTCTTTATTATCTCGGTCTTTAACTATTAAGCTTCCGTCTGAAATAGAAATTATCGTTCCAACTAAGCCGTGCGGATTTCGAAAATTGCTCCCGCCAAATTCAGACATCATCGGCCCCATGAATCCCATCGGCCCGGGGCGTCCCGCGTCCATTTGTGGACCCATAAAGTTGCGCTCATAATTTTCTCCCCACTTGCAGGAAAATAACCCTCTTTTAAGACCAACCCCCACTCCAGATGCGAAACTGATCAGAATAATCAGAAGCACCCCGATAATAATAGCCGCGATTTTAAATGTTTTTGATTTACAATTTGGAGAACAACTCCCGCATTTTGCTTCCGGTTTGATTTCCTGATCTTTTTTAATTTCTTGTGTATCCATATATTTTATAAATTTATTTAAATTAATTATCTTGCAAATTATCTTTGCTTATCTCTTCCATCAAGTTATCCGCATCAGCAAGCGCTTGACTGGCCTCATTTTTATTTTTAATTTCTTTTGAATTAGCCCCCACATTTTGATTATTCTCTACAACATTGTTTTCCGTTTTTTGAATGATTTGCTCTCCCTTTTTTATTTCTTGTTTAGTAATCCAACTAACAATTCCAATGGAAACAACCAAGAAAATTACGGAGAGCGTGATTTGAGCGGTTTTTTTGATCATTTTTTGTTTATTAAGTTAATCTTTCAGCTCCTCCAGCTTCAGCCTAATATTTTCTCTCAATGTTGAGCGATAAAAATCCGCCATATCAATCGATAGCGCTCTGATCTTGGCACGAACAGCGGTTATTTCAATTTGCAGCTCATCATCACTCGCTGAATTATTTTTCAAAATAACGATATATTCGTCAAACGCCTTCACTACCGCATCCGCCTTATTTTTCAACTCGGCTAAATTTTCTTCCAACCCATCAGTATTGATGTCTTTTGATTTCAAAAAATCAATAATCGCCTGAATGCGCTCTTCTGTTCGTGAAAATCGCTCTTCTTTTTCGTTTTTTATCTGCTCAGCCATTTTCAATTGCGCCTCGATACTGCCACTCATATTTTCATTTCTTGCCACCGGTTTTTTGCCATTATCTAAAGATTTATTGTTTTCATTGAAGTTTTTGGGCGGCTGATTTTGCCCGTCTGCCGGACCGCGCTGTTTCATCGCTTCTCGTTCTTCTGAGGTCATATTTTTCATTTTTTCAATCATTTCAGCGCATTTTTCTTCAGACATCCCCATCCGTTCCACGCAGTCAGCCACGCTCGGCTCTCTGAAATCTGAAGCTCCGGCAAAAATCGGATAAAAACCCGCCCCCATAACCACCACCAATATTGATATTATTCCTTTTTGTTTCAAACACATAGCTATTTTTTTACGCCAACATTCTCATTTGCAAATGCCTATGAAAATTTTTCTGACTTATTTTTGAATAAAAACTGAACGACCAAAAAAGAACGAGAGCTGGAAATAAAATCCCGATTATCTCGATGGCCGGCAGGGTTTCTAAAAGCGAAAAGGCGTAAGTGTTCCAATTTTGAGCAACCGTCGTCAAATCAGAAAAGACCAGTGCCAGCATACTCGCAAAATCAGAACTGATCAGTGCTCCTCCCAAAACAAAAACGGCATACAAAAATCCGAGAGATGAAACACTGATGCCGATTTTAGAAAATGCCAGCTTCAATCTTAATTTTTTATTTCTTTCAAATTCAATGAGCACCAAAACAGCCTTCTCCAATCCTAAAGATGGCTCTATTTCGCTAATTTTACTAAAAAGTTGGTTTAATTTCTCGCTCATACCCATTAATACGACCGGCAATCAAAAACGGATGCATTCAGTTTTTCGTCCAAATAAAAAACTGACCCTCAGTAATAAAACTGTGAGCCAGTTCTGGACCTTTCTTTTACGGCAATCTACCTTCCGTCAGTAGTTCCACTGTTCGGATCGATCGACGCTTTCCATGGGCAGAGCCAGTTCTCTGGATCCCCAGTATCCTCATTTAGGATAGAGCCTGACGGGACGTCTTTTTTCTTAGATCTGCCCTCTGATGCAACTTTTTTGTTGTCTGTTTTTTTCATCGTTGCTTCTCCTTTTATTTTCCAGCTAATTCCTGAAAAGCTCGATCATAAACTTCGAGCCATTTCTTATCATAACCGCCGCCTGTTTTCTGATAATGTTTTTTGGCTTCGCGGTCTGCAATATGTTCAGCTCTCTTGCCGATATCCTTTGTATAATGCTTCACGCCTTTCTCCTTTCTTTTTGTTAATGTCCTAAACAAAAAAGCATAGCATAAAGCTATGTTTTTGTCAATACTTTGGCCTAAATTTTAACCTGCGGAAGAATTTCCTTTCCTGCGTGTCTCAGCGTCGCGCACACGCTGTTCATCCAACCCGAAATGATGCGCGATTTCATGCCACACCGTATTTTTTACAATTTCCTTCATATCCTGCTTATCACGCGCCGCCTGCTCGATCGGTTTTTGAAAGATGGTAATTTTGTCCGGGACGACGGATGTATAATGATTGCCACGCGTCGTTTGGGGAACGCCTTCGTAGAGACCAAACAATGTCCACCCGCTGCGAATTTTCAATTCTCTTTTTTGCGCTTGCGTCGGCTCACTTGAAACCACAATCACCACGTTTTCCATCAAGCGCAAAAACTTTTCCGGAATCGCTTTGATTCCTGAAGCAACGATCCTTTCAAATTCTTGGTGTGTCACTTTTTGCATACTTTGCTTTTTTAATCATCTCCAATTTTTCCTGCCTCGAAAATTTTTTGATGCGGCATTCTTCTTTTAGGGCCAATGACCGATTCTTGAATTTTTTTGAAAAGACCAGCTTCACCGGCTGGCGGGAGGCCGTATATTTCGCGCCGAGTTTATTATTATTATGTTCAGCAACGCGGCGGCCAAGATTTGTGGTGATCCCAGTATACAAAGTCTTGTCCGCGCATTTGAGGATATAAAGAAAATACATTGAGTTATTTATCTCTTTTAAAAAGATGTTGCGATTTTTTCGATATTAATAATTTATTCTTTGGCTTTCACGCCGGCCAGACTGATACAAAAAACGATCAAGTACATAATGAAACCATAGACGCAGGCCGGCGCACCTAAAACTGATGTACAGCCGCCTCCCAAAGGACAAGTTGCTTGAAATAATTTTCCATAAGACAGATAGCCAGAGAACAGCATCCCGAGGATGGAAATCGCAAGGATCGTTTTCAAGGCTTTGTTTTTGTTCATATTTATTGTTTTTAAAATTATTTACCCAAATTTTAATATCCTGGATATTTTTTGGCAGGATCGGCTAAGTCGCTGATAAATTTTTCCGCATCGAAATCCAGCCCGTAAACTTCTTTCAAAATTATTTTCACAACCAACGCATTGCCAATCTTGTTATAATGGATCGGGTCAATTTCCCCCGGGGCGATGCCCACAATCTCATTTCCATCCACTGAAACCAGTGTGTATGATTTTTCCAAGTCTTCTTTGGTAAAAAAATTATAAAAATCGATGAATATGAAATTTTCATTGTCGGAAAACTCCTGCGCCACCATTCTATCGACTTCGACATAATCTTTTATTTTCTCATTCAGTTTATCCCAAAGCGTCGGCACAGTTGTCATAAAAACGACCTTGCTGCCTGAGCCCAACGATTTCTGGATGATTTTTCTGGTATTCGCTGCGGTAATTTTTGTATCTATCCTATAATAAGCATCGTTTTTGCCAACACTCAGAAAAATGACTTTGGGAGCCAGGCTCAAGACCAGAATATCAAGTCTTTCAAGAAGATCTTGTGAACATCCTCCATTTATTCCGCGATTTGAAGTTTGTATGTTCCAATATGCTTTTTTATAATTTCCGACCGCGTCACTGACTTTTTCTTTGAGCCAATATCTGATTATCTCACCCCAATTCGGCATGGAGTATTCAGCGCTAGTAGTTGAGGCACCATAAAAAACAATGGGGTAAAATTTATCTTCTTTGGCATTATCAATGATGTCTTCTAAAAATTTCATATTTTTTATAAATTTATTTTTCTAATATTTTATTTTGACGTACATAATTAATTACTTACATCAATATATGCTCCAAAACTTTTGGCATTTCCGTGACGCCATCGCCCTCCGTAAAATGTCCGCCCTCTTTTTCTACTATAATTTCCGCGCCAAGCTTCTTTTGAAAAATATTTTTGTCAGCGAGCGGAACGAACGGATCATTTTCGGAAAAAATCGCCAGAATTTTTTTGGCAGAATTTTTTACTTTCGCCAGATCGATCGGCATTTCTATCCACGGCTTGGCGATTGCCTCTTCTTCCGGCCCCTCTAGATTTTCCAGATGGAACCAGCCGGCAACAAAGACCACGCCGCCTACTTTTTGAGGATAGATGGTTTCCAAATAACGCATGATGGTTTGGCAGCCGACGCTGTGGCCGACAAAATAAGTTTCTTCATCCGGCGCGCCCACCAGTTCAGCGAGATATGGCACCCATTCGTCTATTTTTGGTTCCCCCGTGTTCGGCATTTTCGGCGCCATAACCTGGATATTCTTTTTTTCCAATTCCAAACGGAGCCAGGCCAGCCAAGCTTCATCCGGACTTCCATCCCACATATGAACGATAAATACACGTTTCATAATTTTATTTTAAGCCAAAAAGGCCTGAGAATCAAATAAAAAAAGGCCCTACTAAATTCTAGAATCAAGAACCTGCCGCAATACCGCCAGCGCCCGCTGATGCTGGCTTTTGACGGTGTTGTATGATAAATTGAGAATTTCAGCGATTTCTTGAAGCGTAAAATCATCTTTATAGCGCATCAAAAGAATTATCCGATAGTGATCGGAAATTTTGGTCATGGCCCCTTCTAACTCCTTGGCCGCATCAGCTTTTTCCAGAATTTCCGGTGGCAGAATATTCGCATCAGAAATGTTTTCTAATTTATTGTTCCCCTCCGCATCAATAAAATTAGAAAAAGGAATGGTTTTTTTCTTTTTGAAATAATCGTAGGCCGTATTTTTGGCAATCGTAAAAATCCAGGTTTTGAAGCTCTTGCCAGGATCAAATTTCTTGATATTTTTCCAAGCTTTCAAAAAAGTAACCTGAGTGAGATCGTCTAAAACAGACTGATCATTGGTCAGTTGATACAAAAAATTATAAACCGGCTTGAGGTATCTTTTCACCAGCTCTTCAAAGGCCACCTCGTCGCCGGCCAGATAATTTTCAACAAGTAACGCGTCATTTTTGTCCACCCCGTTAGAAATTTATCAACATCAACCATAAGATTAATAATTGAATAAATTTTAATAAAGTATTTATAAACCGCGTAGAATTTGTATTTTCTAACAGGGCCCATAAACCCATTCTAGCATTCTTTTTGGAATAGCCCAGAAAAATAAGCTGAACATTTCCAACAAACCGCATATAAACTATAATTAACCGTATGCGATATAATGTAAAAATAATCATTATCATCATTACCCTTCTAGCTGTTTTTAGCGCCGCTTTTTTTCTGGGACGTAGCGAAAGAAATACAGGACCGGCCCCTTCCGATGGAAACCGTTTTCCCCAAGAACAACCAGGAAAGCAAACTATTGATTACGGCCCCGGATTCGCCATGCTGTGGTGGACAGATTTCAATAACAACCGCGTCGTCGGTTTCACGCCTGACGGCAAGGTGCCCTGGATCCAAAATATGTCAGCGGATCCAATCCCTCGCTCCAGCTGGTATTTTATCGGCGGCATAGAAAACATAACCGTCGCACCTAACGGCAATCTCATCACTTCACACGGCGACGGCATGATGGTCCAAGAAATCGACAGAAAAACGCATAATCTAGTTTGGCAATATGGCACCGCCGGAATTCAGACTTTTCGCGGCGGTGTCTTGGATGAACCAGACAAATCATATAAGTTCAACGACCATGAAGTCGTCATTAATGATGGCAATGATCGCCAAGTCAAAATAGTAGACCAAAACACTAACCAAGTCGTGTGGGAATACGGTCAATATCACGCCATTAGTTCAGCGCCGGGATTCCTGCAAGGCAATACTAGCGTAGTTCCGATCAATGGCGGCGAACAATTTCTTATCACTGACACCACAGCAAAAAAAATTATTCTCATTGATCGCGCTACCAAAAATATTGTCTGGCAATATGTGAAACCGGATGCTAAATGGCTGCAAAATGTATCCGTAGACCGAAGCGGGAGCTTTGTTCTGGAGGATCGTTTAAAAGGTGAAGTCTTCGCAGTTAATCGCGAGGGAAAAATTGTCTGGAGTCTTTCCAAACTATCAGATGGAAATTCAATCAGTTACCCGACTGATACCGCTACGCTCGACAATGGGCATGTGCTTATCGCCGAATCAGGAAGACATAGGATTGTAGAAGTTGTTCCTGAAACCGGAGAAGTGGTCCGGCAATATTTGATTAATGGCCTTGTTACAACTATCGCTATCGATAAAAAAAACTTGGACGAAAAAATCTATTCGCCCCAAACGACCCCCATTGATAAAGAAAAGCTAGAGACTATCAAAGTTGAAGACTTGGGCAAGAGCCTAACGAGCGGAGGTGCGCCAATCGCCGGCAGCCAAATGATTAAAGGGGTCGTCGCTGATACAAACCCAAGCACCGGTAAAGCCGGCAGTATATCTTTGAAAGAAGGCTTCGGCATCCAGGTATATAATTATTCCCGCGTGATAAATAAAAACGGAGCTCCGATGAGTCTGATGAGCATTAAAAAAGGAGACGAGATAACGGCTACTGGCATACTCTCTGGAACATATCTCCGCGCCACAAGAGTGCAGGATAATTCGCGATAAATAATGGGCTTCAGAAATTTAAAAAGCACCTCGACGTGCTTTTTTGTTTAAATATTTTTTGTTTTTTATAATCCAATTTTAAGCGCGATCTTATAGCCAGCCCAGATGCCGGCGAAACCGCCGATAGCGCTGAAAAATATGGATGCCATGGAAAGCATGCTCCCGCCCCAAAGCAAAGGTAAGCAACTCCCCGCGTAAGATCCGGCAACGGCTCCAAAAATCGCAAGTGTTTTCATTTATTTTATGATGACTAGTTTTGCACCAGCGCGCTTATATATAATCCGACGTAGTACGGCCAGAGCGCAATGGCCAGCAATCCCTTCCAAAAAGCCAGATGCAGGAATCCAATAGTGAACAACCACCCAGCAAACCATGAGAAGGCCGTGAAGCTATGATTTTCAATTTTGATTTTATCCATAATGCTATAAAAAATTAATTTTTACGTTTTTAATTATAGCATAAATAAAAATGAGAGATAGCAAGCCTTTTAAATAATGTCAACAAAATATAATTTTTCTTTGACAAATTATCATTTTACTATATACTGTAAACTTGAAACTTGAGATAGGGCGATGTACCTTTATATAATAACCGAACAAAAAAAATGGAGGAGAACAATGAGCAAGTTTTTTGCAATTTGTCTGACAGTAGTTTTGTTTTTAGCGATATTGGGAGTCGAGGCTAAGGCGAACCAATGCGAAAAAAAGGTCATTTATATCAGCTCGGCCAATCATGACCGAGACGAAAAAGATGAGTTCGGCATCAGCAGATTCGAAGCAATGAAGCTGATCATCGAAAACTCATACGACGTCAAAGTCATAAGGACACACAAGAAGGTCAGCGCCCACAACAGGCTCTATGTCCAGGGACCCGGTTATTCTGATGAAACGACACTATCCCGCGATAGGATGGCGGCGATCGGAAAAAAAATAGCAAAAGACGAGGAGCTGACATGTGATGATTTATGCGTTGATCAGAATGATGTAATAAGGCGGGCTTATGAGAGCGGAAGATGCCAGCAAAAGGAAACCAAAATAGAGGAGTTCGAGAGAGAGGAAATAGTGAAAGAAGAAAGGGTTTACCGCCGTCAGGAGAACATTAATGTTAATGTTTATGTTTATGTCCAGGCTCCGCCTCCACCCCCGATCCCAGCTCCTGTCATATATGTTAGACGGATGCCTGTTTACCCACAAGCAGTTGTCGTTTACGATGATTGCCCTGGTTGTTACAGTTATCGATCCGGCGTAAGAATCTGGAATGACTCGGGTTACCGTTACCAACGCGGATGGGGACCAAGATACCACAACTCTTCCAGAAGAGATTACCGTCGTTAGACGTTAGGCGATTTCATTTCTCCTAATAAAGGCCGCTAGCACTACTAGCGGTCATTTTTATTCTCCGAAAAAAGTTCCACAAAAAAAACCACCTCAACAACTTTCACCATCAATCCTATCTCTTCTGTACTCTCTCTAGTACCCATCGCTTACGCCGACAATCCCCTCTCTCTTCAGGAAATCACCGGCATTCGACTGTTTAATTCTTTGTCTTTCTCCCCAGAGGTGGTTACGCTATTAATACAATCCGGGACTAGCTTTCTTGCTCTTATAAAATTAAAGAGGCTCTGACAAGCCTCTTTTATGATTTGGGTCTATAGACGGAGCCCCCTTATACTTAGACTTTTTTGATAGAATATCCATTGTAACTTTTATTCCGTAGTTGCTCCGTCAAACTCAGCTTCGTTGGCCTCGGCCTCCGCTTTGGTGGCGCGCACGATACCATCTTTGTGATGTGCTGGCGAATAAATAGTATAGAGTTTTAATTCTTCGACACCTGAAACATTAATCACATTGTGCTGAGCTCCAGCCGGCACAACAATGGCTGAACCGCCACTGACAGAATACTCATTTCCATCAATGACCACCTTCCCTTCTCCTTTTTCAAAGCGGAAAAATTGGTCATTGTCTGCATGCACCTCCATGCCGATCTCTTCTTTCGGCTCGAGATTCATGAGCACGAGCTGGCTGTGTTTACCCGTGTAGAGAACTTTGCGAAAATTCTCATTCTCTAAAGTTTCTTTTTCAATGTTGGTATTAAAACCTTTCATAGTTTTTATTATTAACAATTAACATCCGCATGGCTATACTACACTCACCCGCCAAAATTTGTTTCATATTAAATTGCATAATTTTTGTAATGGCTATCCTACTTTTCTGAAATATTATAGAACTTATACCTGATTCTGCCTTTGCTATAAGACTGGTATTCTTTCAATAAAAATCTGCTCTTTATTTCTTTGCAGTTTGTAAAACTTTGCTGATCCCATCCTGAGCAGGTGTAATCTTCTAGAAACAACGCGCAGTCAAATCCGAGAACATCTTTTTGAACCTCGTCGTTTTTTAAGAATAAATCCGCGTCAACGAAGGACAAATTCGTGGTTGAACGCAATATTGTCGGCAAATTAGCGACAATTGTGCAATTGGCGGGTATATTCTTCCCTGCTAATTCCGGCAGATTCGCTTCCAGCACATGCGCGTCATCTGAATACATTTTGGCGTAAGCTTGAATGTATGGAATAAATAAAAAGATAATGACTGCGAAAAGAAATGTTCTTACCCCCATATCAATCCACTTTTTTTTGAAAGACAATACTTGGGAAATGAAAAATATCCCATAAACTATGAATATTATGATTATCGGATAAAAGCTTAGATAAAATCGCTCTCTTGCCCCCAATGTCTGAAACCAAGAAGTGAAATAAATCAGCCAGAAAGATATAAACCAGATCATCAGAAACAGCCACGCCTTCCTTTTTTTATAAAATAGATAAATAAAACCAGAAATAATAAACAATAATAACACAGCAGGATAATATCTGCCATTAAATAGATCGACTCCATACGCTAAAGAATTGTGAAGTAAATTAGCCAGGCTCCAATTACTGCCCGCCTCGTAACCTTGCGTATCATTGGATATCCAATTGGTAGCCATTTGGAAATTAATGGATTGGATAAAATTAGGGAGCGATATTGCGGCGAATATAAAAATGGGCAGCAGAAAACGAAGATTAATCCTTTTTAATATATCTCTCCCATAAATTAAAAAGGTGATAATAAACAGAGGGAATAAAAAATAATTTTCTGATCTGATCTGAGAAGTAAAAGCGATACTGGAAAAAGCCAGCCACAATAAAGATTCCTCCTTGTATTCAAAATAAAGGAAACAAAGAAAGACCGTCAGTAAAATAAAGAATAAGGAAGTAACATTTGTTTCCGCGGTCGCTGACCATCGTATATGGATCGGAAGCAAAGAAAACAGCGCGGACGATAACAAGGCGGCAGGCGCGTCTTCCGTGATCAAAAAAACCGTGAAGAAAACTGCGAAGATTGAAAGTGCTCCAAAAAAAATAGATGTATTTATCGCGACCCAGTTACTTACCCCGAAAATACCAAAAGCAATGCTCAAAATGAACGGCCAACCGATAAATTTCGGATAATAATCCTGGCTACCGTGAAATAAAATATTCTTGCCAGCCTCCATATACCAAAATTCGTCGATATACAAAATATGGCTATGAACAGGAAGATACATCCTTAAAAAAAGGGCGCCTAGAAAGACCACGACCAGACTTATCCAAGTAATCTTATTGATTTTTAAAAAAACTTCTTTAAGATATTTCCTATTGATTGCTAATAGCACAACCAGCAAAACAAAATTGACTAAAATTGCAAAAACAATTTTGTTGTGAAAATAATCCGCCAGATTATTCAAAATAAGCATACAATTACGATCAGTCTTTTATTTTTAATCACCTTTATCCGCCTCAATTTTTGTGCTTTTATCTTATCACAAAAAGTTCCGGGATTATACAAGGGTATAAAAAATAAAAAAGTCCGCAAGGTTATTACCCTTGAACGGACTCTGATCTTAAGAAGCTATCTTGATTTTTTTTGGGGCTCTATATACTCGAACGTCCCTCCCTTCATCCACGGAAGACGACTTTCCGAAGAAACTTCTTCGACATGCCCCGTCAGGAAAAAAAACTTCACTTCACTGACAACCACATTTTTGCCTCCGAATTCAGTTACGAGCTTAGCATATTCAACAAGCATGTCTTCTCTGGAAAACCACTTTGGATTTCCGACATAGCCAGAATCGGTCCGCTCGATCAATACAAAACCGATTTTTTTATCTCTACGAACAGCGATGTGATACAAGGGTTTTTCCAAGGCATTTCTCCTTCTGTGAAAAATTTTTTCAGTCTTGTTAACAAAACTATTCAAAGATAAAACTTTTTGTCACGGTTTTTTCATCATCCAGGTCATTAAACAATTGAAGATGAGCCACATTAAATGAACAGCCTTTACCTTTCTGATTGACGTACTCATACCAGTACGTTCCATCATTCTCCGAGCTTTGATGGCACACAATTTCAGCCAGACCATTCCGGCTATCGGCCTCTGCCACCACTAAAGCGCCGCGGCAAACCCTTAAAACAGTTGCGATAACCGGATATGGTTTTTCGTTAATCCCCAGAGTCTTAGTTCTCAGAAAAAATAAGATTTGATCCCCAGATAATATAGGTGCTTTCATTTACCAATCCCTCCTCAAATCGATTTTGTTTGATATCTATTTTACACAAACTAACAGCTAAATAATCAATTTCTTTAATTATTTAACTGCCAGTTCGTGCTTTTCTAGATAAAAAGAACTAACAAAACAGTCTAGCATATAATTTTAATTTAGTCAAGCATAAGCGACAAAGAATGGACGTAAATAGCCACTATTTGTCATTTTCTCCCTTTAGTGGATAAACTTAGAACTTTCGATTGGTTTGAATTTCAAAAAGTATTTGAAGAATTTGAACTTAATTGGATATAAAAAAAGACCCCGGTCATATACCCCGAGGCCCTTATTGAGATAGTCTGGTCAAAATTGAGAACTACTGCAATGTAATAAAAGGTCCATCTCTTTGGTCATCTTTAAATTCGATGGTCCAACCCGCTTCTTTGTAGCGGCGGGTGAGTTCCTGGCGCACTTTCTCATGCGGATAGGTTTCCAGAGTAACGGATATGGGTCTACCTGTATAATCTCGGGCGAGCTTGTCATCAATAAGCTTTTCGATTTTTTTCACCTCAGCCTCATGTTCTCTTTGCAATTTTTCGGCAAGTCCTTCTTTTTTCAGAGCCATGTTTTTCCTCCTATTTTGGTTGAAAATTTATATATTTTCACTTTTCAGTGAATGCCTCTTAAGAACTTCGAATCAGTCTAGCACAAGATAAGGCGTCTGTCAATCTTTGTCTATCAGCGAATTGCTATCATCAAAAAAATGGCTATAGTCAGCCATAATTTATCACTTGCTCCGCGACTAGGATTCGAACCTAGAACCAATTGATTACACTTATCTCTTAGTTTCCTAAAAGGGTGGACTATATCATCTCCTTTATCCTAAAGGAGTGAGGTACTTCCCATAATCATAAAACTACGGTACTTCCTTTCGGAATAGTCTCTGAACCTTCCCCAAACATTCGGGGCTTGGCTGCTGATTACCATAATTTCTGCTGAAGAAATTTTAGGCTTCCAGCAATTCACCTCATTTTCACTTTCAAATTACTTTGAAGGGCTGCGTTTTTGACTATGTAATTCCCTGTGGCAATTAGCGCAAACAAGAATACAATTTTCTATTTCCTTTTGTACCCTTGCCCAACTTCTTGTTAGGCCGTCTTTGGAAATTCCAAACTCTTTTTTCTGAGAATCAAGATGATGAAATTCCAAAGCATCTATGCATTTTTTATAACCACAAAGAAAGCATTTCCCGCCCTTATATTCAATTGCAATATCCTTAATCTTATTCCTTCTTTTGGATACAGCTTTTTTAATATATTCGGCGCGATCAGCATATTTTCTTTTTTCTTTCATATATATTAATTACACATGAAAAATTGTGTTCACAGTCAACTGCTCTACCATTGAGCTATCGCGGAATATTAAATTTTCAATGTTTGACCTAAGAAAAAATCCTAAGCCAAGGCCTAAAAACTTAACAGGAGCTCTTCTATCACGGAATAAATATCCGATTTTTAAAACAAATTGATTATAACAGAATGCTCTAAAAAATCAAGCCTAATAGTCTCTCAGCTTTTTGATAGTGCCGTGCTCCCTGATTTTTTCCAAAGCCTTGGCTTCAATTTGACGGATGCGTTCGCGCGTCACGCCAAATTCCTGGCCGACTTCTTCCAGCGTGTGCACCACGCCATCTTCCAAGCCAAAACGTATTTTTAAAATCTTTTGTTCGCGCGGAGTGAGGGAATCCAAAACCTCAGCAATGTGATCTTTCAAAAGCTTGCGCGAAGCTGATTGGTTTGGCATGATCGTTTCCGTATCTTCGATAAAATCTCCAAGCACGCTGTCATCATCACTGTCACCTACTGAAGTTTCCAGAGACACCGTTTTCTGCGAAATTTTTTGGATATGTCTGATTTTATCCACTTCCAGTCCCATTTCTACCGCGATTTCTTCCGGCAACGGTTCGCGCCCCAAATCCTGCACCAGCCTTCTGGTTATTTGTGTGTACTTATTAATTGTTTCCACCATATGCACAGGAATACGGATAGTTCGGGATTGATCAGCGAGAGCCCGTGTGATCGCCTGGCGGATCCACCAAGTGGCGTAAGTGGAAAATTTATAACCCTTGCGATAATCAAATTTTTCCACCGCGCGGAAAAGCCCGATATTGCCTTCTTGTATCAAATCCAGAAGCGAAAGATTATGCGAACGGCCGACATATTTTTTGGCGATAGAAACCACCAGGCGCAAATTGGCTTCAGTCAGTTTTTGTTTAGCCTGCGGATCGCCTTTTTCAATTCTCTTGGCTAAAGAAACTTCCTCATCGGATTTCAAAAGCCCGACGCGCCCAATTTCGCGCAAATACATCTGTACCAGATCTGAAGAAGCATCTTCCGAAGCCTCCGCCAATTCTTTTTTTCTTGATCTTCCAGTTTTTTTCTCTTCCTCAATATTTTCTGAAATCTTATCCGTTTCCAATTTCAACATTTCGTCCGAACTCATGATTCGCACTCCCACCTCTTCCAGCCTTTCATACAAGCTCTCGAGGTCCTCGATGTTCTGCTCGGCATTTGGAATAACATGCAGAATTTCATCTTCAGTCACAAAGCCCCTCTGTTTTCCCCGCACAACCAAATCGCCGATTAGATCTCTTTTTTTGGCTTCTTCTTTGGGTGAAATTTTACTGACAGATTTTTTAATCTTCTTCGCCTTGGCAGCTTTTTTGAAAGATTTCTTAATTTTCTTGGAAGATCCTTTTTTTGGAGCTGCTCTTTTGGCAACTTTCTTTACTTTGGTGGCTTTGCCTCCGCCAGCTGGCGGATTCTTTTTCCCTAGCCGAGAAAGCTTCCTTGGACGCGCCGGCTTGGCTGTTTTCCCGGATCGAGCAAGCTTTTTAGCCTTGGCTTTCCCTGACTTGGCATTTTTCGCCTTCCCTTTTTTTATAGTTTTTTTTGTTTTGGCCATAATAACAAAATTCTCTAATCCGCCACGACGGATTAGAATTTAATAAGTTATGCGCTAAAGCTTAAATTATGATTCATTGCCTATTTTGCAAGCTGATTTATTTCTTCTAATATTCGCTTGGATTGTAACCGCAAGAATTGCGCTGCCTCCTTGTCCCCCTGCTGTTCGGAAATTTTCAGGTCCGCAATGATCTTTACCAATTCTTCTTTTTTAATTTCTTTTTTCAGCTCTTTGAGACATTGTTCAACCTCACTCAATGGATCCTCAAAAAAAACTTCCTCCAATTCGTTGTTTAACCCGACCCTGTATTTTTTCTCGAAGTATATTTTTTCGGCTTTTTCTTTCGTTTCACGCTCAACGGATGATTTCAAAAAATCATCAAAACTATACTGGATTTCTTCTCCGCTTTTTACTAGAAGGCTTAGAAGGCTATCTTTTAGAAAAAGTGGATCTGTTCCGTCTTTTTCTATTACTAACTTCCAAGCATCGCTGGAAACAAGCATTAATCCTATCAAATCTTCAACCAGCGCTTCCGCCTTTTTCTTGGGCATAAAGATGCCCGCATTTCCCGAAACTGAAGATTTTTTTGTTATTCTATTCTTAAGCGTAGCCTGTTTAAGCATATCCGTCAATATGGCCTCAGAAACATCCAACATTTCACCCAACTTTTTGAGCCAATGGCTCTTTTCAATCGCGCTGGCCATGTTGCCGATCATGTCCAACAATTCTTCGGCTATAATTTTTTTCTGTTCAACTTTATTTTTATCATGTTTGGAAAAAACCTGACCGAAAAAATAATCCATGGCGCTTTTCGCCTCTTCGACCGCCGCGCTCAGTTGCTTAGGGTCTTTCTCGGCCAATTCAGCCGCGTCCTTACCGGCTGGAAGTTTTACAACCTGGACTTCCATATCCTGCTCGAAGCAAAGTTTGATACTTTTTTTTGTGGCCGCTTCTCCCGCGCTATCCATATCAAAAAGCATTTTTACTTTGTCCGTGTACCTTTTTATGGTCGTAATTTGATCTGGTGTCAAAGCAGTTCCGGAAACCGCGACTGTGTTTTTGATCCCCACCTGGTTTGACGCGACGACATCCATATTGCCCTCCACCAGAAGAACAAAATCTTTCTGGCGCATCTCGTTTTTAGCCTTATCAATGCCATACAAAATTTTACTCTTATGATAAACTTCCGTTTCTGGCGTATTCACATATTTGGCTTGTGTTTCATCCCCCCCCGGAGCCACCCGAGCTGAAAAACCGACGACCTTGCCGTTCGTATCAGCAATCGGAAAAATGACCCGATCTCTAAATCTATCGTAATGTTTATCTTGACCCGGTTTATTTTCTGCTTTTTCAACCAGGAGACCAGTCTTAGCAATTTCTGGTATTTGATATCCTCTTTTGACCAAAAATTCCAGAATATTTCTCCACCCGCGCGGCGCATAACCCAAGCGAAATTCTTTGATTGTTTCCTCTTTCAGTCCGCGCCCGAAAAGATATTCCTGAATTTTTCCTTTTTTTCCCGGCTCGCCCCAGAGTTGGGCCTCATAAAATTTGGTTGCTAGTTCCAAAATTTCCAAAGTCTTATTTTTTTCAGCCGCCGCTTTGGGATTGATTTTTTTGAGCTCGATGCCGGCCTTCTCTGCCAGTTGTTTCAAAGCATCCCTAAATTCCAACCCCTCAATTTCCATCACAAAAGCAAAGACATCCCCGCCTTTTTGGCAGCCGAAACAGTGCCACATCTGCTTGTCCTCGTTGACCATAAAAGAGGGGCTCTTTTCATTATGAAAAGGACAGAGCGCCCGATAATTGGCCCCTGCCTTCTCCAAACGGATATAATCCCGCAACACATCAACGATGTTTAGCCTTGATTTTATCTCCTCAATGTCTGAATTCATAGTCTATATACTATAGTATACTACACAAAATGTGGCAAAAGCTTGCACTATTTTTCTATTTTCTCTTTTTCAATTCAATCTTTCCGCAGCCTATTTTACTATATTTTGGAAACTTCTGGACTTCAACCACCAGAGCAGTCCCGCTGTCGATTCCCACGCCATAGCGAACTTTGGTTTTTTGCATTTCTTCAAGCAGTAGTTTTTGTCTTTTTTTGGCGCTATAGTGTGGCTCAATCACCGTGTCTTTCAAAATACCAAGTCCTTTCCAAAGCGTATCATCTTCTACTCTCATATATTCTCCCATTGCTTTAGCACCTGCCGATTCCCCAATAATATATTTTGCGTTTTTTATTATTTTTAAAAGTTTTTTATCCTCTTTCAACTTCTTCATCAAATTAGAACTGCTACTACCTCCACTAATAAAAATTAATGGCTTATCAACTTTTAGCATATCTTTTCTCCTGCTGGCTTTAAGATATTTCGATCCCTTCAGATTAATATTTCTGTGAAACCAATCCCCTTTCCACTCAGGTTCGCGCGTTGTTATTCTTGCATAAGGAACATGCAAAAGCTGATCCGGCTTTAAATCGTTTAAGACTTTTTCAATAAGTTTTAGTTCGGCCCTAGCCTCTCCCTTTTCCGCTCCGCCAAATAAAAATAGCTTCATATTATTTTTTTATTTAAGTTCACTTTTAACTGTTTTTAAACACCCTTCCACCATTTCTTTCAAAACCTTCTTGCCTAGCTTAAGCGAAGCTTTTTTGAGCGGATCGTAATCCTTGTATTTTAGATAATCCTCATCAGCCCCGTTTTTTCTGCCAACTCTTTCTTCCTGTGGATAACAAGCCCAGAAAAGTGAGGTTTCAAATTCATCCGCGTGGTCTAAGTTTTTCATGTTTTGGTAAGGATTTATAAAATATAATCCCTTTTCTTTCTTGGGTATTTTAGTAAGTGTCTTAATCTGTCTGCTTCCAGCATGACCGGTGATAATAAAAATATTTTTAAAACCTTGCCTTTTCAAATTTTTAACTAAGCTAATTAGTATATCTGAAAGTTGAGCTGGATTCAAATAATATAGACTCCCTGAAAGTTTTTTCCTACCAACATGCCTGTCCATACCAATTAATTTTTCCTTACCACTAAAGCCAACCCGGTCTGTACCCAAATAAATAGGGGGCAAAACATAGCCTGAAATTTTTTGAGAGATAATCTCACATATCCTCTGGGCTACCAAAAAATCTGTTTCAATTGGCAGATGTGTGCTGTGCCATTCGATTGTTCCGACGGGAATAAAGGCAATGCCACTTTTGGCAAATTTGTTGAACTCTTTTAGATAAGTAGTTTTCATAAAATCATTTTAATAACTTTATTAAATTATACCACGATTAATAAACATGATTCCCCTACAGCAAATGCTTGAATTTTGTCTTTTTCGTTTTCAAATACCTCCTGTTAAAATCATTAGTCTCCCCGCAATGCTTAATTATTTTTTTAATTCGGATATGAGACTCATTTAGGGCTTTTATTTTTTCCGGGTTATTCGTCATCAGAAGTACTGATTTTATTTTTAGAACTCGAATTATCGCATTAGCAATTTCATAAGTTCTCTCATCGGGCTTGAAACCAAGTTTCACATTGGCATCATAGGTATCCAGTCCCTTATCCTGAAGCGCGTAAGCTTTTATCTTGTTATTCAGCCCGATGCCCCTGCCCTCTTGGCGCAAATAGATCACTACTCCTTTTCCTTTTTTGTCTATATGCTTGAGTGATTTTCTCAGCTGATCGCCACAATCGCAGCGCAACGATCCCAAAGCATCGCCAGTCAGACATTCGGAATGGATTCTGAGGGGAACGTTTTCTTGGTTTGCAACTTCACCTTTGACAATCGCCAGATGTTCTTTGCCGTCGAGATTTTTTCGGAAAGCATAAATAATAAAATTGCCATATTTTGAAGGCAGCTTCGCTTTAGCTATAACTTTTACTTTGACTGCCTTCGCGCTTTTCATTTATATTTTAGAAAATATACGTTGGCGGAAGGAGAGGGATTTGAACCCTCGAAGCCCGTTAAGACTTACCGCCTTTCCAAGGCGGCGCACTAGACCACTATGCGATCCTTCCAGAATGTAAAAACATGTTAGCACAACATGTTTAAACTATACAATATTTTGATGCCAATTTATTGTTTATCCCACCTCTTTGATGCCGATCAGTGTCATACTTCTGCCAGTTGAAGTTCTTCCCAAGATAACCACCGCCTTATCGCCTTTTTCCAATTTATGATCATTCTTTGTTTTCTCTATGATCAGATCAATGAAATTTTCACGGCTTTCTCCGTTTTCAAAAAGGTAGGCGCGAATTCCCCAGACAATTGAGAGTTGATTGTAAGTTTTCAGATTATTCGTGGCTGCAATCATCAATTGTTCTGGCCGGTGATGCGACATCAGTCGCGCCGTTAGCCCTGTTTCGGTATACATTATAATGGCCTTCGCCTTAGAACTTCTAGCCAACTCATGCGCGCTATTGATAAGCGAAGCAAAATCCGTAAAAATATCATCATCCAAAAAGCCGGGATTTATATCATCAAAGGGCGACTCTTCCACATTTTTGATGATATCGCGCATGACTTTGACAGCCTCAACCGGATATTTCCCGCTAGCGCTTTCCCCCGAAAGCATAACTGCGTCCGTGTGATCGATCACCGCGTTGGAAACATCTGAAACTTCCGCCCGGGTCGGGATTGGATTCACAATCATCGAGTCAAGCATTTGGGTAGCCACAATGACTGGTTTATTGGCCTTCAAACATTTAGCTATCAATTCTTTTTGGTAGATCACAACTTTGCTTTCTTCCATTTCAATCCCCAGATCCCCGCGCGCCACCATAACAACATCCGATGCTTTAATGATCTCCTTGATATTTTTCATGGCTTCTTTTCTTTCAATCTTAGAAATAATCTGCGGTAAAATCAGATCGCGTCCCAGAATTTTTTTAATTTTTTCCCGCACTGCTTCAATTTCCTTGCCATTACTGACAAAAGACAGCGCCACAAAATCAACCTCTTGGCCCACAGCAAATTCCAAATCACGTTCATCTTTTTCTGTCATGGCACCAAAATGAAAATTGGCATCCGGTATATTCACGCCTTTATGATTTTTTATTATTCCGCCATTCAAGACCTCGGCTTCCAAAAATTCATCCTGCTTTTTTGTCACTTTTAGCCTTTTTATCCCGTCTTCGATCAGAATTTCATTGCCAATATTTATATCGCCGATAATATCCGGATAATCCAAAAAAATAATTTTGGAAATTGGATCATTGGAATTTGTTTGGAAATTGGAAATTGGAAATTGGAAATTTGGGAATGCCACAGCATCAGAAACCCTTATAATTTCTCCTTTCTCTATTTCCAGATCATTATCTATTGCTATCCGTATTCTCGGCCCCTGGAGGTCCGCTACAATTCCAATCGGTCTCTTCATTTCCACACCCAACTCACGGATCAATTTTATAATATTTCCGTGCGATACATAATCGCCATGCGAAAAATTAAGCCTGACTACATTAACGCCTGCCTCAACAAGCTGAACAAGTTTTTCTCTTGAATCAGAGGCTGGCCCGATAGTTGCGATGATTTTGGTTTTTTTTGTCATTTTCTTTGGTTGCTTTAATTTTATTTTGACACAGAAAATCAAAACAGGCAATCGCAAAGAAGGCCTGTTTCGAAATATTAATATCTATTTGATAAGTTCGAATCCACCGATTATCGGCAATTTTTTCATTTCACCCTTTGCTCCATTGATAATTCCCATAATCGCAATGACAATCAAAGCGACTGAACCCAAAGGCAAGATGATAAACCATCCAATGATTGGAATTATTCCTCCGACAATATTGACTGCAATTGCCGCCAAAAAAAGATTCAGCTGTTGATTAGCATGAAATTTAGCGAAAGGACTATTTTTTGCATCAGTCACTAACGGAATGAAAAAAAGTATCGGCAAGATATAGCCAATAATAGCCATCGGCTTGTTTTTTTCCGCATCTGACTGGTTTCCTTGCGGAGCCGCCGGCTGTGCTGGCTGTTGCGTTGTTTGTTCTTCCATATTACACCTGCCTTTCTAATTTTGTCGAAGATCGACTTAGTTTATGATTTCTATCTAAATTATACCAATAATACGCCAAAATAACAAGATTCAGACTAAATCCTCAATTTCTCGAATAATATCCTCAGGAATCGGGTTATTTTTCGGACTTACCCCCGGATATCGCCACGCACTGATGATTTTTAGCTTTTTAGTAAACAGCGGTTTTAAGTTTTGGATTTTGGGTTTTGTGATTTGTTTGAAATTTGGAATTTGGAATTTGGAATTTGTTCCGCCTTGGAGCCGGTACATCGCCCATATTTCGCTACTCCAGACCCTCTTTCCATCTTTTGTGCTCACTGAAGTGGGTTGCATAACTGCAATTGTTTTTTCTACAACGCCCTCCTCCACCCTCTGCGGATTATTGATCACACGCAAAACCCTCTGCGCTGTCAGTCCATAATGCTGCATTTTCATGAGCGAGTGCTTTGTCCACTCGTATTTTTCCGTATTTTTGGGAATTTTAAATTGCATAAATATATACTTACATGAGATGTTCATTTTGACGACGAATTGACAATTTATCCTTAAACTTTCTCGGCACCTGGCTATACAAAACGACTCTCGCACCTTTTTCTTTTAATTCTTTCACAGTCCTTTTTGCCTGATCAAGGTCGACCGATTTAAATCTTGTTTCTTCTCCCGTATCCACATTTTCTATAACATATTCTTCTGGGATATCATCATATTTTATAAGATACAAATTTGATAACCATCTAAAAATAGATTCGGTTTCACAATTTTTCACTTTAATCCCGTCTTTTTCATCCCTAAGTGTCTCTTCGATGCCTGCTCGCAGCCATCTTTTCTCGATATCAGAAAGATTATCAATGTCCAGCTCGATTTTTAGAAGTTTTTCAGCTCTTTTCATGTGCCTTTGAATTCTATTACTTTCTTCTGGAGTTTTTTCTCTAGGATTTAATCCTCCAAAACCCTTAAAATTTTCTTTCATATATTTTAATATATTATTAGCAATTTTTACGGATAAACTTCACAAAATTCCTCTGTAGCTCCGCGATTTCGGCGTTTTCAATAACGATGCCAATTAAGTTGACTAGGGATATCATAGCAACTTTGTCGCCCGCGATCATAATGTCCACGGACAGCTTGAAATCTTCCGGCAAAATTTTGGAAGAACCAAGATCTTTATACCACTTACTTTTGGCATGCTTTCGGCCAATCGGCGTGTCTTCGATCAGATCTTTGATTTGCCCGCCGGATTCGTGGATATTGGCAAAAAATTTTTTATTGTCATTCTCATTAAAAACTGAAAAATATTTGTCAGCCGCGAATGCGCCGTAAATCGTTTGCGATGTTTTGGTCAGCTCGTCATAAATCGAGCGCATGCCTTCAATGCCCTCGTAAAATCTGATTTGTGGCTTGTGAGAAGAGCGCGCGAAAACGCTCTTGAGATCCGGCAGAATTTTTTCAAAATGCTTTCTCTTGCGGTCCAGGATTTTCAGAATCTTTTCCGGGCTTTCGGCGACATAAAAAATCCTTTTGCCCTCGGCGGTTTTGTGCACCAGGTTTTTTTGCAGCAAATCGTCAATGTGCTGATAAACTGTCATTCTCTTCACCTTCGATTTTCTGGCCGTGTCCGCAATCGTCGCTTTCCCTAAGTGCAAAATCGCCAGGTAAATCTGGGCTTCTTTTGGCTCTAGGCCAACTTCAACTAGGTGTTTTTCCAAATCTTCATGCATGCCAGCATATTATAATATGACAACTTTTTTGTCAACATTTTCATATTTTTAAAAATACTATGGCTCTTTATAGGCATTATTTTATTATTTTATTCTAATTTTATTGTCATATTGTCTGATTATCTTATGATGCATTGTTCTCCCCTTGGGAGAAAGATCTTTAAAAATTTAAATCAAAGGAATAAAAAAATGAAAAAAATTATAAAAAACTCCGGTGATTTCATAAAAATTACCGGGGAGAAATTTTTTCAAATTCTTAGGCTTTTCCCTCCATACCTAAAACAAAGAGAATCCTTAAAGGAACTCTACCAAATTTACTTGCATTCGCCTTCAAAAAGCTTGCTGATTTCCAATAGGGGCTCGATTCTCTTGGCAAAAAGTTTAATTTCTGGAAACTATTTTCCGATATTCAATATCGGATTTGTTCTGATTAGCCCCAATCATGGAACCGAACTGATAGACGTCGGCATTGTTGGAAAAATAGAAAATACCCCCTGGATTGTCCGTCCAGAATCAGCCTGCGCTCCATCATTTACTTTTGGGTCACAACGATGCAATTGTTTCGATCAATGGCTTTCAGCGATAGAATTAGCCAGTCGTTTCCACAAGATTGACAGAAAGATAAGCATGAAAGGACTGGAGATGAATTTGAAAAACCCCGATAACTTATTCCAGGGCCAGAACCCGACTTTTGTTTTCATCCATCTGGCTAGCCAAAATGGAATGGGAAGCGGAAACCAAAGCAGTTTTACCGAATTAACTGCCAGCGCTTTTTTAAGACATAAGGGCGAATACTCCGCCGAACAATTATTCGGACTCTCAATGGCACAAGGCTTTCGTAAGATCGGAGTCAAGCCCGACCCAAGACAGTCAAAGAATGGATTCGCTTATAAGATCCCGCCTATTATCCTTGATTATCTGCAAGCACCCAGGGAAATTATTCTGCTCACCAATAACCCGAAAAAATTAACTGCTTTTACCTCAAGGGGTTATGATGTCACGCGGATGCCTTTGGTCGGAAGGCTGGACAAACACTGCTTAAAGGAAACTAACGAGAGAATGACTGAATTTGGCCATATTATTCCAAAACAGCGCCTCTCTCAAAAGCAAGAACTAGATGCACTGGAGAAAAAGATTAAAAAAGTTTGCAAATCCGATCCAGACACTGAATACATCAAGAATCTGAACTATTTTTTGGAGCATAGCGATGAAGATAAAGTAGATTCAGAGTGGTTTTTGCAAACCTTGCCTATTTTTGCTCCACAATTGTGGAAAAAAATCAAAGCAGGAGGAATAATTAAATGGTTGGATGTCGGCACCGGCCCCGGCACAAAACCTATCAAGATTATCAAGATCCTTGAAAAAAAATATGGCTCCAGAATTGAATTTACTGCTCTGGAACCTTCGACTCGGTGGATAAACATCTTCAAAAAAAATTTGAAAAAACACCCTCGAGCACAAATTAAAGTTATAAGGGCAAAGTGGGAAGAATATGCCATATCGCAAAAGAAACAGTTCGACCTGATCACATTTTTTCACTCTATGTATGGAATCAAGATCGTAAACGGCATATTCCCGTCTTTAACCGAAGTAAAAAAATTCCTGCGGGAAAAAGGCGTTGTCTGTATCATTGTTGAGAGCGAAAGATCAGATCTTCATAAAATAAAACAGGAAATATTTCCCGAGTTATACAGAAGATCTCCGATTTCAATAGAGACGGTGAAGAATACGCTGAAAAAGCATGCTCTTGCCTTTAATATTGATTCCAATCAGAAAGATCAGAAACTGTATGTGGATACAAATTCACTGGGATTCCTTTCATTTATCGCCCAGACTCAACCGGAAAATTACAACCGAGTGGTCTCAGAAGAAGTCCGAAAAAAAATCATGATCTCTGTAACGCGAATCAAAAAAAATTCAGGCCAAAGAACTTTCCTCAACATTCCAGACGATTTTATATGGGTTAACAAATAAAGAATAGAGGGGCGAGATAAAATCTCGCCTTTTCTTTTTGTAATATTTCTTAGTATGGTTTTTTTAGGCGTAGGCCTAGATTTATCATATTTACTTAATCAAACATTCATCCCTCTCAACGCCTTCACCCTCTCCTCAATCGGCGGATGGGTCATAAATAATTTTGTAAGCTTTTTTCCTTTGAACGGATTTACAATATACAAGTGCGCTGTGGCACGATTGGCAGCTTCAAGCGGTTCTTGATCAGCCGAAATTTTTTCGAGCGCTCGAGCGAGACCTTCAGGATAACGCGTGAGCAAAGCCCCATCCGCATCAGCCAAGAATTCGCGTTTTCTGGAAATCGCCAGTTGCATCAAAACTGCCGCGATGGGAGCTAAAATAGAAAGCACGATCGCCGCAATCATCAAAATCATTCGCAATTGACCGCCTCCGCTGTCATTATCTCGTGACTTTCCGCCCCAAAATGCCCAATGACGAAACCAATCAGCCAAAAGCGTTACAAATCCGACCATCACCACAACTACAGTTGAAAGCAAAATATCTTTGTTCCCAATATGCGACAACTCATGCGCGATGACGCCTTCCAGTTCTGTTTTTTCAAGTTTTTGCAAAATACCGGTCGTCACACAAATAACTGCATGCTCCGGATCGCGTCCGGTTGCGAACGCATTCGGCGCCGTGTCTTCAATAATATAAATTTTTGGTTGAGGAAGACCCGCCGTAATACAAAGATTTTCAACCAAATGATAGATCTCGCGTCCATTCTCATGCGTCACAACTTTCGCCTGGCTCATTGCCAAAACAATTTTGTCGCTCCACCAATACGACCCGAAGCTCATTAAGACTGAAAAAATAACCGCAATATATAAAATCACACTATTGTCCATCGCACCGGCGAAAATATAGCCGATACCAATGACAAAAACTAAAAAACCTGTGATATAAACCCAGGTCAAGCGCGTATTTTTATCTGCTTGATTATACAATGTTGCCATATATTATTGCAAAAATTTCAGTGAATCAAGTACCTTCTGGCAATCAGCTTTCGAATTTTCCGCCTGTTTGTCATAATAGGTGGTCTCCGCATAAAAAACTTTTTTACCCAGCGCCCAGTAAATTCCATCCAGTGTCAGCCCGCTATCCAAGACGACTCCCTCTGTTTGCAAGGCATTTTTTCCGGCCAAGGTTTTTTCAGTCGGATTTTTGCCCAGAACCCGGTGATTTTCTTTTAGCACCTGCTTGATCGGAAGATCATTCTGATTATCAAACTCGCCATAAACCATGGATGCTGCCAGCGAGTCAAAATAGCCATAGGTTTTTTTATTGAATCTTCTAATTATTACTTCTCCTGCTTTTTCTTCGACTATCCACTCTGGGGGATATTTAAGTTCAAAAATATCATTTTTATAAGTCTGCCACTCTTCGTACCCGGCAGGAGTATAATCATCGGTTTTTTTATTTACGATCGCAGACGCGGTTTCCTTAGCTTCTTCCGTTAGATTCATCCCAGCCAATTTGGAAAGGCGAGTTACATGGATAACCGAATACACCGCCCAAAGCAGCAAGATCGAAGTAATAACAACCGCTAATATCGTGACCAAAATTACCAAGTTGCTGGAATTATACTTTTTTTTGTCGCTCGCGCTTTGATACTGGACTTCCGCTTCACTTTTGGGCGTATTATCAATTTCTTTTCTATACCCCAGAAAATATCCCGGCGGCAAATTTTCTTTTTTATTTTTTTCCTCTTCCATTTTTAAAAATATTCGCGTTAATTCGTTCTAAATTTGTCCCGAGTACTCGGGATTCGTGTTTTTTTAGAATTCCACTTTCACCGGTTCTTTTTCGGAGCCTTCAGCTTCAAAAAATTCCCGCTTAGCAAAATTCAGCATCCCAGCGATTAAATTATTCGGAAAAACTTCAATTTTAATGTTGAAGTCGCGGACATTGCCATTATAGAATCTTCTGGAAGCTTGGATTTTATCTTCCGTGTCAGTTAATTCTCGCTGCAATTCCAAAAAGTTTTGATTGGCTTTTAAATCCGGGTAGGCTTCCGCCACCGCGAACAAACTTTTCAAAGTGTTTGAGAGCATGTTTTCTGCCTGCGCTTTGTCTTGAGCTGTTCCCGCGCCCATCGCCCGCGCCCTGGCTTCCGTCACTTTTTCAAAAACTTCTTTTTCGTGTGCCGCATAACCTTTGACAGTATTTACCAAATTCGGGATTAGATCATATCTTCTTTTGAGTTGCACATCGATGTCGCTCCACGCTTCATCCACACGATTCTTAAGTGTGATTAGGCCGTTGTATGTCATAACCAACCAAGCGGCGATAACTACAACGATGACCAATATTATTATTCCCATATTTTTTACTTATTTATTATATTGATATTATAGCACATTTATACACTTCCGCTAGCCTGAAAAATTCACTAAAAAACAAGACTGTGCTAAAATAAAGCTATAAATGGCATAAGAAAACAACTATGAGAAACTTTCTTTCTTTTTTCGCTCCTTATTACATTTTCCTGATACCCATGGCTGTCGGCTTTATCATCCAGGTCACTAAGTTTATTGTTTTTTCTCTGAAGCATGGTTGGGACTGGCACTATGCTATGACCCATGGGCACATGCCAAGCGCGCATACCGGTTTCATCGTGTCGCTCGTAACTTCCGTTGGATATTATGAAGGCATCCACACTGGCGCTTTTACTGTCGCCGTGGCACTCGCCATTATCGTAATCGACGACGCGGCGCGGCTGCGAATGTATATGGGCGACCAAGGCAGGTACTTGAATATGCTTATCCGCCAATTAAATGTCAGTGAAGAACAATTTCCTCGCCTCAAAGAGCGCATGGGCCACCGAGTTTCCGAAGTGATCGTTGGCGGAATCCTCGGGGTTGTTTTAACACTCTTATTTGCAAAGATTTTAGGCTAAACTAAAAAATTGCAAAACAAAGCCGGGCCTTAATATTTAAAAAGCCCGGCTTTTAGTTTTGAAATTTTATATTTTTTCCAGTTCTTCTTTGATGATCTCTTTATCATTCCACGGAATTTTTTGCGTTCCCACCACCATCGATTCAAAATTACCCATGCCGGTTACCGCGATGATATCGTCCGTCCGTCCGAGCTCCAAAGCTTTTCTGATTGCTTCCCTACGATCAGGGACTATCCAAAAACTCTTTTCTTTTTCTTTTCCTTTTATGCCCGCCACTATTTCATCAATGATTTGCTGCGGATCCTCATGATACGGTTCATCATTAGTCACGATGACAAAGTCGGCATAGCGAGAAACAATTTCCCCCATGATCGGCCTTTTCCCGCGATCACGCTCTCCACAGGAACCAAAAACCGCGATTATTTTTGCTCCCGGATTTTTGATTTTTGCCAGCACTCCATATAACTTTTCCAAGGCGTTCGGAGTCAACGCGAAATCCACCAAAATATTCAGTCCCCTGTTGTTGGGCACATATTCTAGTCTCCCAGGTACACCCTTGATTTCTTCCAAAGCCTTCGCGCATATAAATAAATCGATGCCTTCGGAAATCCCGGCGCTGATTGCCGCCAAAGCGTTTTCAATATTAAAATCGCCAATCAAATGCAGGAAGAATTTTTGGCCATCAATCTCAAAAGCTGATTTATCAATCCCTAATTCAATATTATTTGCAAAAATATCCGCTTTATTATTTCTTAAACTATACGTTTTTTTCTTAGAATTGCCCTGCTCCAAAAATTCTTCCGGCTTTTCCATGTCTAAATTCACAATCGCGATTTTGGCTTTTTGAAAAAGCCTTGCTTTTGCCTGGCGATATTTTTCCATCGTCTTGTGATAATCTAAATGCTCGCGTGTCACATTGGTAATCACCGCTGTTTTATACTCCACGCCCCAGACGCGATATTGATCGAGCGAATGCGACGAAGTTTCCAAAACCAGATATTCGCAGCGTGCTTTCACTGCTTCCAAAATAAATTTCTGAACCGCGAAAGAGGACATGGTTGTGAGATGAGAAAGGTTTTTCCAAACTTTCCCGCCAATTTTATAATTAATCGTGGAAGCCATCGCCACCGTATGCCCGGCCTCTTCCAAAATTCTCGTGATCATCTGCACTGTTGTCGTCTTGCCATCCGTCCCCGTCACACCGATCACCTTGATGCTTTTGGACGGAAAACCATACAAAAAATTAGCCAGCATGGCTTGCGCTAGATGATAAACGTTCTTGAACGCTTGAGGAATGAGTTTTTTCATAAAATTCATGTTTTCATTATAGCCTAATATCTTTCCAAATAAAAACAAGGCCTGAGTAATCTCAGGCCAATTATCAGTAAAAGCTTTAAGCAAAACTTGTGTTTTGATCTCTTTTTATTCTTTCCAGTTCCAGTGAAAGCTCTATCACCTTCTTTACTACCTTTACGACGCCTTTGATATGATCCCTAAATGCAACCAACGGATCACTGTATTCGAGATAAATCTTTCTGGCGCTCTTCATCATGGGCAAAACATATTCTTCTGTATCTTTGATGTATCTTATGAGTCTTTCCGTGGTGTAGCAGTTGATCATGTCATCAATGTTGCATGCCCTGTCAGCCGCTTTAATAATAATCGCTCGAATATCAGTCGTTATTTCCCGATAATAAACTTCAGCGGGTACTTTTTTCTTTTTCGAAAGAAGATCGACAATGTTCGCCACTTCTTCCCCGAAAATTTCAGCCAGCTCCTCTTTAGTTATCGGGGTATCCTCAATAACATCGTGTAAAAGCGAGGCTGCTAATGTCACATCGTTGCGAATTCCATGATTGAGCAAATACCGGCAAACTCTGATTGGATGCTCAAAATACTCTGCGTCATCGTCTCTTTTTTGATCCTTATGAAGATTGTTGGCATAAGTCACCGCCTTCATGGTGAGCGGTAGATTTGCGCCTTTGGCAAAGCCATATATGTAAACCGCCTCTTTGATCATCGCTATCCTCCTTTCTTTCTATATTTGATATTTTTACAAAGACCTATTTTTTATATTCTCCCCACTCTAGCGCAAAAAACAAAAAAGTCAAGCCCTTGATTTGAACTGACTTTCAAAGCCAAAGAATTATAATAAGCTTTTTATCTTCTGAATTGCTCTGTATAAATTATACTTTACGGGATTTATTACAATATCATAGCTCCCAGAAAACTCTATGGGTTTTGTTTCTGGCGAAAAACCAGTCTTGAATTTTGTAATGCCAGACCAAGAATTATCGTCGCCAATTTTCACTCCCCCAAAATCATACCTCGCCAACCCGGCTTTTTTCGCATCCAGAATCGCTTGCCATTGCAAAAGATATGGCGCCATAACATTGCGAGATTCATTGTCAGACGCACCATGCAGATAGGTAGCAGTGTTTCCATAATGGATAACAATATTAGCCGTGATAATTTTATTTTTATATTCCGCAATATATAATTTCAAATTTTCCGCCGGAATGGTTTCAAACATTTGGCGATAATAATTTTCCGGATGTGGAGTGATTCCATCGCGCTTGGTCGTGACTTTAACTAATTCTAAAAAATTTTCTAAATATTTTCGAGAGTCAGGTTGCGATTTATCAGTCACGCTAATTTTAACATCGTGTTTTTGCGCCACTTTAATATTGTAACGCGTCTTTGACTTCATCTCGGAGAGCAAATCCTCTTCGCTTTTCGTAATATCAATAATAAATAATTCCCTGGGTTGCATGTCATGCGGCGCTTTTACGACCTTGTAATCACTATTTTTATAATCCACGTCTATTCTTATCCAGCCTACCTTTTCTTTTTTGGCTAAATTTATTACATCCTCCATTTTACCTTCGCCTAACGGTCCACGCGGGATATAAAAATACTTCCCAACGATTGGCAACTCATGCTCAACAATATTTGCCCAAAAATTTTCTGCGGAAATATTAAATGTCCTTTTGCCGGTTGCCTCTTGAAACTTTCGCCACTGCTCCGATTGCAAAAACCCTCCATTGGGAGAGTTTGCCTGAATAAAATTATTTTTATCTGAATCCAACATAATTTATTTTTTTCCCAAATTTTTAAGCGCCAGGCCAACTCTTTGCCCGATATCCTTGATGTCGGCTGGAATTGATTTCAAAGAATCACGCGCTTCGGTGACGGAGTATCCCATAGAGGTCAGTGCTTCTATAGCATCCATATCGCTCGCTGCGCCTTCTTTTTCGCTCTCCGGCATGTCGGCGATTTTGTTTCTGAGTTCCAAGATCACCCGCTCCGCGGTTTTTTTGCCCACACCGGAAACCTTAGTGAGAATAGATGAGTCTTCATTGAGAATAGCCGTCTTGATAGTTTTCGGCGTCGCCACGGTCAAAATTCCCAGCCCAGATTTCGGACCCACGCCGGAAATAGAAATCAAAAGTTCGAACATCTCCAGTTCTTCCATTGTCAAAAAACCATACAGATCCAATGCATCTTCACGAACGTGAGTGTGGATAAAAAGGTCTGTATTTTCATGCCCGACAATTTTGCCGAAAGTATAAACTGTCAGGAATATTTTATAGCCCACTCCCTGAACATCCACAACCACATAGTTATCTTTGAGATATTCAATTTTCCCTCGAATTTTAGCAATCATAATCTAATTTTAGCCTTTTTTAAACAAAAAGAAAAGCCGTTTTTTCAACGTCTTTCCCCCTCCCCCTATTTTACTTTAGCCAAGAACTTTTATAAAGGCCAAAGATATGACCATCAGGCCATAAACTGCCAAACCTACTGCCATAGCTGTAATCGCAGCCACTGACACATGAAAGGCGATTTCCATCTTGTCCATAGATTTAAATTAATATTTATAGCAACAATACAACGTAGCAATTTTCTCATTTTGTGTCAAGCGCTTGCCAAAAAGCGGCGGCCATGATATAAAAGTAGAGCTAACTTAAGTGCTCAAAAATATAATCATTATAGAGATAAAATCCTATGCCTATCAAAAAATCAGCCAAGAAGTACATGCGCGTAACTTCAAGAAAAACCGAAAAAAACAAGAAAATTAAAGGTCTTTTCAGAGTCGCCATCAAAAAAACCAAGGAAGCCGTGGCAAAAAACGACCTAACGACAGCCAAAGAAGAATTAAAAAAAGCCATTAAGGCCTTGGACAAAGCGGCTGAGAAGAAAGTCATCCACAAAAATACCGCGGCCCGCAAGAAATCCAGACTCAACAAAATAGTCAAAGCCGCAGTGAAAAAATAGATCTTTAAAAAACCGGCGCAAGCCGGTTTTAAAGTTCCACTATAAATTTATCCAATCCCAGCCTGATCTCAATCTGCCCGGTTTTCACTTTAGTATCCAAGTCAGAAAGTTTCTGATAAGTCTTTTTTAATTTATCCAATGAGAATATCTGCAATTGAGCCATACTTTTTTTGACCACAAATGGATGCAGCTTGGAAATTCTGATAATTTCTTGCTCGTGCATCCCATAATTCTCTTTTAAATCGGCTATCTTGATCAAATTTCTGAATTGATAAATAAACATAGACAAAATATAGAACGGATCTTCGCCTTTCTCTAAGTGTCGATGCAACAATTTCAGCGCCTCCATTTTATGCCGTCCAGCCAAAGCATCAATCGTTTGAAAAATATTACTATCAATTTTGGCCCGGACCAGAATTTCAATATCTTCTTCTTTGATAATTCTGCCTTCCGCGTAATTCACCAGTTTTTGAATTTCTTTATCTAAAATATTCGTGTCATTACCGCAAAAAACAACCAGCTCGTCCAGCGCTGTTTTCGAAATTTTTCCCTCACCATCGATTTCCTTGATCCGCTTCAAAACCCAGTTTGTTAATTTTATCCCAACCAGCTTTTCAAAATTTTGACTTTTCGCCTGCTTCTCCAAAAGTTTAAACAAGGCGTTGCTTTTCTTGGGCTGGTCGTTTTCTAAAAATAAAACCACCGCGTCATTATCTTCTGCCAAAGACTTATTCTTTTTAAAATATTCCGAGATTTCTTCCTGTTCTTTCTCAGACCCGCTGGAGATTAAGTTTTTTATGACCACCAGCCGCTTGGGGGCCAATAGGTTAGGAGTGCCCAAGGCGTCCAGCGGGCTGGTCTTTCTGTCTTTCTGATCAAAATCAAAGATAGACAAGCCTGACCCAGCGGTATCGCTTGCCAAAAATTTTTCTTTTATTTCTGAGACTTTTCGGCTTGACCTGAAAGAATCTTTGCCGTAGAGAAAGATAATCATTTACTAGTTCTTAGTTGATTGTTATTAGTATATAGCATTTTAAAGAAACAAAAAAGAAAACCCCATAAATTAGGGGTTTTCCAATAGCTATCTACAAACTAAAAACCACAAACTACCAACAAATTAACTCGCCGGCGTCCATTTCAAATTCTGTCCAGGTTCCAGAATTTCCACCCAGATCTGTCCGGGCACAAACATCATTTCTTTGCCAGAATTATCATAAAACATCAGCTTGCTGTCCAATTTGGATTTATCTTTTTTCCAAGTCCCGGCGTATTCTTGCCCATTTAAATAATAATGCGCTTCTCCGGAATCTTGCGAGTCATACCAAGGATCCCCGACTTCCACATTATTATATCTGCCGCTGATACTTTCAACCCCGGTCTTTTTTATGTCTTCCACGCCCGCCCACGGGTCCTTGAGCCCCTGCCCGACATAATTTTGTTCCACGGTTATTTGTTCTGATTTGGCAAACATCACTACTACATTTTTCGGCGCGATTCTTTGACCATTATTTTTGTCCGTATCCGCGGTGGTGTTCCATGTCCTTAAATATGAATTAGACGCTTTGTCATAGTCATAAGTCACATCATATGGATTAGCGAAAGCCGCGCGCAAGTGCCCGCCATTCGGCCTTTGGTCTTCTGCTGCTTCAGTTTGATGGGCATACCCGGAAAATTTGTTTTCCGTGCTATATCCCAAATCTTTCATCGCCTGCAAAACATTTTCCTTGGTAATATGCCCGGTATCTTCCATTCTCATCCTCCCTGTTATCGGCCATCTGGAACAATAATTTCCAGTCATACACTCGATGTTATCTATAATTTTATTTTTCAAAAGATCCAGCGCAAAATGCGAACCGCCCCAATGGACAAATACAGCATCGAGCCCGGCAGCCAGAGCGATATAGTCATGGCGGGAACTTCTGATGGCGCCAATTTCTTTTGGAATATTGCAAATATACACGCCCATCAGGCGAGTGACTGAAGATGTATAAGCCGGCATTTCAATGACCATGTCTGCTTCAGAAAAACCAGCGGCTGGACGAGCCTGCAAATCAGACGGCTGCATAACTGCTACCGGTCTTTTTTGCCAATTTTCACAAGCCAACCCGGAAATCGGGCTAACATCGCCTAAATTAAGCGGTCCCTGCTGTTGGCCACCATTAATATTTATTTGTTTGACCGGAGTTTTTTTTCTGGTTAAAAAATAGCCACCGACGACTACGATAACGACTGCAATAATTCCTACGATTATTTTTTTCTTTGTATCCATTGTTTCTTTTTTTATAATTTATTTTTGGCACTTAGAACAAAAAAATATGCTTCTTTGCCCCAGTGTTGAACGCCTCACTATTGTATCACATTTTTTACATGGTTTTCCAGCTTGCCGATACACACACAGTGCTTTCTGAAATTTTCCCGGTGCGCCGGCAGTGTCACGATAATCACTGTCCGATGTTCCGCGCAGCTTTATGGCTCTGGCAAGGACTTTTTTAATTGCCTGATATATTCTTTCTATTTCTTTGTTGTTTAAATTTCTTATATGCCGCGTTGGTAAAACACCGGCTTCAAATAAAATCTCACTGCGATAAATATTGCCAATGCCGGAAATTAATTCTTGTTCCATAAGAACCAGCCCGATGGATTTGTTTTTTCTTCGCTCCAATATTTCTTCAAATTTTTTGAGCGTAAAACTTTCACTCATCGCATCCACGCCTAATTTTTTTATTTCCGGCAAATTATTTATTTTTTCGGTATCATCCAAAACGATCTTGGCGAATTTCCGCACATCCGAAAACTCTATCGTTTTATTTTTCCCCAAATACCAAATATGATGAATGTAGCTATTGACTTTATCATCAAAATAACTTTTCACTTTTAACTTTTCACTTTTAACTAATAAATGTCCCGTCATCTTCAAATGTATATACAAAGTTTTTCCGCCGGATAGATCGATAAAAATATTTTTTCCGATCCTCCTTGCTCCCAAAATCTTCCGCCCCTTAATTTCTTTCGTAAATTCTTTCAAAGTTTTCCCCTTGATCGCCTTCGGCCAATCACTCCAAAAATCGGTGATGGTATCACCCTTAATTTTCTTGTTTAAATCGTCGATGATTGTTTGGACTTCTGGTAATTCTGGCATAGTTATATCTCTCCCCAATTATCCCCGACTTTCACATTGACCACTAGCGGAACTTTGAGCGTATAAACACTTTCCATAATCTCTTTCACTTTCTTGGCCACTTCATCGGCTATATTTTCTTTAACCTCCAAAATGATGTCGTCGTGCACTTGTAAAAGCATGCGAACATCTGAATTATTTTGATATTCTTCGTGAACTTTAATCATCGCCAACTTTACGATGTCGGCTGACATGCCTTGAATTGGCATATTGATGGCCATTCTTTCAGCTGCGTTTTGGACTTGGAAATTCGGTGAATTTATTTCAGAGATATAACGTCTCCGGCCCATTTCGGTTTCAACATACAAATTCTTTTTGGCTGATTCCTTGGTATCACGCATATACTGAGCAATGCCGGAAAATTTTTCCATATAGGCATCGATGAATTTTTTCGCATCATCTCTTTCGATTCCAGCCGCCACGGAAAAACCAAAGACACTCATGCCATAAATCACGCCAAAGTTCAAAGCCTTGGCGCTAGAGCGCATTTTGGCCGTGACTTGCGAAAGCGGAACCTTGTTAATTTCCGCTGCGGTCGCACGATGCACATCCTCGCCTTTCAAAAATGTTTCGATCATTTTTTTGTCGCCCGAAACATGCGCGACGACACGAAGATCAATTTGCGAATAGTCAGCGCTCACTAATTTGTAGCCTTTTTCGGCTACAAAGGCGGTGCGTAAAAGCTGGCCCAAATCTGTCCGAATCGGAATGTTCTGCAAATTTGGATCCGATGAGGAAAGCCGGCCGGTCGCCGTCACTGCCTGATTGAAAGTGGTATGGATCCTTTTATTCTCATCTACCATTTCCGGTAAAGTATCGAGGTACGTTGTTTTTAATTTGAAAAGTTCCCGATATTCTTCAATTTTTTCGATAATTTTATGCTCTTTGCGCAATTTAAATAATTCACCGGAAGCAGTTGAGTAGCCAGTTTTGCCTTTTTTTATGTCGGCTGTGGGCAGTTTCAGTTTTTCAAAAAGAATTTCCGTGAGCTGTTTCGGGGAATTGATGTTGAAAGTTGTTCCGGCCATTTTATAAATATTTTTTTCCAGTTTCAAAATCTTTTCGGTAATTTTTTGGGATATGCCCTTGAAAATAAGCGTGTTGAGTTTAATGCCGGCGATTTCCATATCGGCCAAAATTTTAATCAGCGGAGATTCAATATTTTCCAAAACAGTTTTGATATTTTTCTGCGGATTTTGCTGCAAACTTATTTTTTCAATTTTTTCCGCGTAAATACTTTTGAGTTTCCAGATATAATCCGCCGCCCAGCAAATTTTTTGCGCGATAGATTCCGGAGTTTCGATTTCCAATCCCAACTGGCCGCTTTTAGCTTTACCCTCGATTTCTTCGCCCAATTCTTCCAAAACCAGATTTTTAAATTCGATTTTTCCGCCGGGATTCAAAACATACGCAGCCATCATCGTATCGTATAATTCTCCCTGCAAATTTATTTCATATTTTTGCAAAACCTCATAAACATATTTCAAATCATACCCGGTCTTTTTAATGTCTTCATTTTCCAGAATACTTTTTAGTTTTGGGTTTATAGTTTTTGGGATTTCAATATAACCAGCGCGGCCAGTCTTATAACTGAAAGCAACCCCCAGCAAATCGCTGTTATAATATTTATCGCCCGTCGTTCGCAGATAAATCGCAATCTCTTTTTGTTCGCTTAGTAATTTTATGAAATCATCAAGCTTATTTTCAGTAATTAATTCAAATTTAAAATCCTTAATTTCACTTATTTTTTGTCCGTGAACCGTTGACTGCGAACCGTGAACTGAATCCGGAAGCCTCTTAATTAAGCTAAAAAAATTCAACTCCTGAAACAAACTGACAATTTTCTGTCGGTCAAATTCTCGTGTCACAGCTTGCGTGAGATCCAATTCCACTGGCACATTTTTTCGAATCGTCGCCAATCCCTTACTCATAATGGCTTGTGCCTTATCTCTTTCTAATTTGTCATGCAATGCGCCCTTAATTTCAGAAAGGTTCTGATAAATATTTTCGATGCTTCCGTATTTTTGCAAAAGCTCAATGGCGGTTTTTTCGCCGATGCCTTTTACGCCTGGAATATTATCTGATGGATCGCCGCGCAATCCCTTGTAGTCGATCATCTGATCCGGACGCAAATTATATCGCTCTTGAACCGCATCAGTGTCATAAATTATCGTGTCGCTCATCCCTCGGCGCAAAGCATAAACTTTCGTTTTGTCGTCGATAAGTTGCAAAGTATCTAGATCGCCAGTGACTATAATATTTTCCACACCGGTAGTTTTTTCCGCCTGATGCGCCATCGTGCCAATAACATCATCCGCTTCGAATCCAGCCATTTCAAAAATGGGAATATTAAAAGCCCGCACCACTTCTTTCACGCGATCAAACTGCGCGTAAAGCTCGTCTGGCGCTTTGACGCGCGTGGCTTTGTATTCCTTGTATTCCTCATGCCGGAAGGTCGGGCCTTTCAAATCAAAAGTCGCCAGAATATAGTCTGGCTTAATTTCACTAATGACCTTGAGAAGCACGCTGGTAAAACCATAAACCGCGTTCACCAGCTCGCCTTTTTTGGTCGTGAGCGGCGGCAGCGCATGATATGCCCGATGAATAATGGCGTTACCGTCTATGAGAACCAGTTTCTTATTGTTTTTATCCATATATTTAATCCTATCGTTATATTACAATTTATTCAAATTAGTTATTTTTCGCCCACAACATTTCAAATTTAGCCCTTTCCATTTCCGCCAAGTCTGCACTTTCAACCAAAACGCAAATTAATTCTTGGCTGGAGCTGACAAACGCAACCTTGTTTTGATAAATCAATTGCGACGAACTGGCTTTATAATCATCCGGTAAAAATTTAGTGTGCCGCAAAAATTCCGGTTCAACTCCCGTTTTTATTTTTTCTGACCAGGTATTTTTGACAAGCAAAGAACGCAGCTTTATTTTTCTCTTAATCCGATTGGGAATGTAATATTCATTATCATATTTTTCCCCGATTATTTTATACAGCTCCTCCATGTTTCCCAGCCACAAAATTTCACTGGCGTGCTTTTGCAAGGTGTCTTCGCAAATAGAAAAATATCCTTCCTTGCCTTCCAAATATTTTACCTGGGGCAAATTCGACTTTTTTCTTTCGATGGCCTTGAGTTGAGGAATAATATTTTCCACTTCTTTCGTTTTTTCCTCCATTTGTTTCAGTAAAAATTCCGGGGACTGGGCGCTCAAATGAATTCCTTGTTGCGTCACATATTGCCCCAGTAAACCTTTCTCCATAAGCGACTTCGCCACTAAATATACAGTGGTGCGCTTCACCCCTGATTGTTTAGCAATCCTCGCCACTAAACTGGGCCCCAACTGCAAAGCAGCCATATACACGGCCACTTCGTCATTGTCGAGCCCTATTTTTTGCAAAGTTTCCTGTATTTCCATAGCTGTCGATATTTATGACAACAGATATTTATAGTTTAACTATTTTAACAAAATTAGTCAATGGTGTTTTATACAAGGCAATAATTAGTATTAGCGCCCTTATCTTATTTATATTATTTCAGTTTTATTTTATAACAACAATTGATAACACTGTATTTTTCTGCTAATATATACAGTTCTTTAACAATCAAATTAACCACCATGAAAAGGAGGAATGCTATGGCTTGGAAAGATGATCTCAAAAAAAGTTCCATACTTGCGGCAAAAGAAAAGAAGAGGGAAGAAAAAGTGAAAAAGGAAAAGGAGAAAAAAGAAAAAGAGCAAGAAAAAGAAGCATTAATTAGAGCAATTAAGCGAAAGATTAACCTCATGATGCCCGAGCTAAAAATCAGTTTTGAGATATCTGCAGAAAAGGGTTTCTCAGGCTATAAATTAACATCCGATGATTATGACTTCACTATGCATGATGAGATATTCGAGAAGGAATGGGAATCCCTATATGACGTGGATAGCTTTGAAATTGAAGAATTATTTGCTGAACTTCTTTGCAAAAGGATTGGGCGTGAAGGACTTAAAGCATGGAAGGAAAAGGGCTCCGTTAATAAAAGTAGCTATGATTATGGTGATGATAGCGACACAGACTGGACGGAAGACGTTTGGGTTGTAAACATTGAATGGGCATAGAAAGAAAGGAGAAAATAAATAATGTTAATTCGTACAATGCTGCAAAAAAACAAGATTCAAGAATTAATGGACATAGCTACTAAAACCAAAAAATTCTCCCTGAGCGTGGGCAGTTTTCCACGCACATCACCCTACGGGAATTTTGAAAACGAAAATGATTTTGCTGAAGTAGCTATAACCTTTGGTTGCTCAAACAAAGAGCCGGTGGAAAGAATCATCAATAGTGTAATTGCTGTCATTACTTCCATGCGCTAACTATTATTATACGGGCTGATTGAGAAAAATCTCACAGCCCGCTTTTATTTTGTTGAAAAGCATTATCCGTGAAAGCCAATTTGTTTTTTTGGCTTTTCGTCTTCTTTAAAAAGCAGCCTTAGCGCCTCGAAAACAACTTTAAATTGTTTATCATATCTCTTTTCCATCACGTCTAACTTTTCCCGCAAGTCTTTATGTGAGATCAGCATTTTTCTGATTTGTGTAAAAGTTCGCATGATTTGAATATTTACTTGGATAGCGCGTTTGCTATTCAAAACACTGGAGAGCATGGCCACGCCCTGTTCTGTAAAAACATAAGGCAAGTATTTGATATTTTTACCTCTTTCTAAGGTCACAGCTTGTGACCTTAAATGATTATCTGCGGTTTTGTTCAAGGTTCCAATTTGGAACCTTGAAAACACTTCGCTTTCTTGCTTGTTAAGCTGAAACATAAAATCAGCCGGGAATCGATCCTTGTTTCTTTTAACAGCCTTGTTTAATTCTTTAGTTCTTACCCCATAAAGTCCTGCTAAATCACGATCGAGCATCACCTTTTCGCCTCGAATAAAATAGATTTTTTGTTGGATTATTTCTTGTGGAAGTATTGTTAATTTTTTTGCCATTTTTGTCTACAAGTGGAACGAGTAGCTACAAAAATGAGCATCCCGCACCAATTCTTTTAATTAATTTATATTTTAACCTAGCTAAGCCGCAGGCGATTTCGCGAATAAATCTAGCTGTGATTGTAAAATTTTATTCGGAATTTGGTGCGGGGCTATTTCCCTTTTTTAGCACAAGCGGACTACCCTATTTGGGCAGTCCGCTATAATTTTAGCTTTACTGCATATACTGCTTAATTTCACTCAACACTCCGGCGAATTCGGGAAAGTGTTCCTTGAAGAGCATGACGCGGTTCGTCACTCTTTCACCCTGCTGATTTTTATAGGACTCGGCAATGGTCAGATAGTTGCTGCCCTTGATGGTTTTCTTCACATCGAAGAAATAGTTTTTAGTTCCCGCCTTGACCATCTGCGAGAAAACTTTTTCCGGCATGTTTTGCGCCGGCACATTTTGCTGCTGCATTTGTTTGGGTACTCGCGCCTCAAGCGCGAGTTATTAAATAATTATTATGGAGTTCTGCAGTCCTCCATAGTGATACTATAACACTGTCAATATCACTGTCAACCCCCTGCCTGTGGATAACTCAACAAAAAAACCTGCTTGGTCGGCAGGCTTTTATGAAAGATGAAAAAATTATTTTATCGGCTCGACACTCTGGATTACCACGTCTTCCACTGGCCGATCGACTTGCCCTGGAGAAACCGTTTTAACGTTTTCAATCTTAAGCGCGACATCCATGCCTAAAATCACAGTCCCAAAAACAGTATAGCTGGGCGGAAGGGGCGCTGCGGGGCTAGCGGTCACAATGAAAAATTGACTCCCATTAGTGTTGGGGCCAGAATTGGCCATTGCCAAAGTTCCTTGAGGATATTTTTCTGTTCCCTTTAATTCATCATTGAATTCGTATCCTGGGCCGCCCATTCCCCAGGAAGAAGTGTTCACCGTTTTAGAATTTGGATCGCCGCCCTGAATCATAAAACCCTTGATCACGCGGTGAAATTTGGTACCATCATAGAATTTTTCCGAAGCCAGCTTCAAGAAGTTATTGACTGTCACCGGCGCATCGGCATTATAAAATTTAACTTGGATTTTTCCCAGATTGGTTGTGATAATCGCCTGCGAGTACTGTTTTATCAAGTCCATATTAGTTTCATTATTATTTAATGTATCTTTAAGCCGGCTATTTTCCGCGTCAGTTGCATTTTGGATGTCGCTCTGCGCTTTTTTATTGATATCCGCCATGCCTTGCAGATAGCC
>JBAYLE010000007.1:0-38923 GCA_041664225.1 Parcubacteria group bacterium
CATATCGACGATGGGGTTTGGCACCTCGATGTCGGCTCATCGCATCCTGGGGCTGGAGAAGGTCCCAAGGGTTTGGCTGTTCGCCAATTAAAGCGGTACGCGAGCTGGGTTCAAACCGTAGAGGAGTTAAAAAGTCCATAAAGTCCAAAGTCTGTAAAGTTTCAATACTTTACTGACCTTAAAGACTTTTAGCTTTTGACTTTTGTACAGTTTGAGCCCAAGGTAAAAGACATCATACACGGCGGCGTATATGAGAGATCATATATGAAAAATCAACTATATCGGTGGAGTCCTCTTGTGACACAACCTGTCATATGTTAGGATAATACCGAGGGAAGTTATGTGTAAAATTTTTTCGTCAACAATTAGTGCATATTTAGCAGGATTTCTTGATGGAGATGGAAGCATATATGTTAGGCTAAAACCGAATTCTACCTATAGGTATGGATTCCAGGTGGCTCCTTACATAGTTTTGTTCCAATCCAATCAAGACAAAGAAAATTTTAAAAAAATTTGTTCTCTTATAGATTTGGGAATTCTTCGGGAAAGAAAAGATGGAATTCTGGAATATTCTATAAACAGAATGGATAATTTAAAATTATTTCTTGCTTCAGTGAAACCTTTTCTTATCTTAAAAAAAGATCAGGCAGAATTGATGTTAAAAATCCTAACTAAAAAAGAGAAAGTAAAAAATTATAAAGATTTTGAAGAACTCGCACAATTAGTTGACATGTTTCGAGAATTAAATTACTCGAAAAAAAGAAAAATTCGCACATTAACCCCGTAGAGACTAGACGTTGATCATCCCAACAGATGGGATGAAGATATAGTCCAATGCACTTAGTAATAGGTGAATACATGCGTGAGACAGGTTGGTCTCCTATCTGCTGTAGGCGTCGTTGCTTGAGAAGAGTCTTTCCTAGTACGAGAGGACCGGAAAGAACAAACCTCTGGTGTATCGGCTGTTCCGCCAGGAGCATTGTCGAGTAGCTAAGTTTGGAAAGGATAACCGCTGAAAGCATATAAGCGGGAAGCCCCCTTCAAGATAAGGCAACTGTTGAAGCTTGCTTTGACACGATCTCCTAGAAGATTACTAGGTTGATAGGTCTCAGATGTAAGCGGAGAGATCCGTTTAGTCAAGAGATACTAATAGGTCGCAATTACACTCTTAAATTTAAAAACGTGGAGCGCAGAGCGTGCAACGTAGAATCGATTTACGTTACGCGTTACGCGTTTCATTAGATTAGCAGTTAATAATCTCTAAACCCCCACACCAATTTTTATTTAAAAATAAAAAACTTGTGATATTGACAAAGTAGAAATTGGTGTGGGGGTAAATGGTATAATGGAAATATGAAATTTTTCAGAAAACACAAGAACAGTTTGCAGTTTATTTTCATAGTTTTTTCAGTTATTCTGATAGCGATATTCTCATTTATATTTTTTTCTCCAGTTATCAAAGCATTCTAAAGAGAGCATTGTTTTGGTGGTTCTAGCGAAGCGGCAACACCCGATCCCATTCCGAACTCGGCAGTTAAGCGCTTCAGCACCGATGATATCTAGGCCTCGTGCCTCGGAAAAGTAGGACACCGCCAAAACAATGCTCTTTTTTGTTTGGAAAAAAAGTGTTAGAATATTTATATGACTAGAAGCATAAAAAGGATCGCCATAATTTCAATCTATCTTCTTATTTTAATTGCCTTTTTGGTTTTTATTTATTTGAAGTTTCAAACAAAACCCTCGTGTTTTGACGGAATCCAAAATCAAAACGAACAAGGGGCGGATTGCGGCGGAATCTGCGCCGAGCAATGCGCCCTGACAGCGGAAAAGGATTTGATGGTTCAGAAAACTGGTTTTGTGCCAAGCGGAGTGGCCAACAACTATGATATCTATGCCGTAGTGTCCAACCCCAATCAAACTTTGGGCAGCAGCAAGTTTAATTATCAATTTACGATCAAGGATGCAGCTGGAACAATTATCGCGACTAAGAATGACACAGGCTTTATTTTATCAGGAGAAACAAAGTATCTGGTTTCCAGCAATCAGACGATGTCGGATATTCCTGCTTCGGTTGAATTGTCTCTGAGCAATCCTCAATGGATTGAGGTGAATGACCTTTATGAAAAACCCCAGCTTAAGATAGTTTATAAAAATTATAAAGAAATAACCAATGGCGTGGGCTTCAGTGAAGCAACGGGGCTGCTCAAAAATGAAAGCCCGCTCGATTTCTCTTTGATAAAATTGGAAATAATTCTAAAAGATAATCAGGGCCAGGTGATAGGGCTTAATTCGACACAGATGGGTACGGTTCAAGCCGGGGAGAATAGAGATTTTCGGTTTTTTTGGCCGAACAAATTTCCTGGTACTGTAGCCAATATGGAAGTTCAGCCGGAGGTGAATATTTTTAATTCGGACGCTTTTGTCAAAAAATATTTCAAGCCTGCGAAATTTCAGCAACACTAGATGAAAAATTTTTTAAAACTTGATTGGATGGTCATCGCCTCGGTCTTTCTGCTGGTAGCCATAGGATTGACCGCCCTTTATAGCGTTTCGACTTTTCCAAGTACTCGTGAATTAAATCTCGGTGATTTCAAAAAACAAATTGTGGCGCTTGTCCTGGGTCTCGGGCTGGGTGCTTTTTTTTCCTCTTTTGATTACCGAGTGCTGAGTTCGTATAGTACGAAACTTTATTTTGGAGCCCTGATACTTCTTGGTTCTCTTTTTTTAATCGGTACGCGTGTCCGTGGTACGACCGCCTGGATCGGCTTCGGGCCTTTTCATATTGAACCGGTTGAAATAGTAAAACTGGTTATAATCATTTTTCTCGCCAGCTTTTTGTCGAAAAAGAAAACCGAATTGAGTATGCTGTGGCGCATCATCGGTTCCATCGTGCTGGTCTTTATCCCGGTTTTTTTGATAATGAAGCAGCCGGACTTCGGTTCCGCCTCGGTTATAATCGGAATTTGGGGTGGCATGCTGGTGGCCTCAGGTATCAATAAGAAAAGTATTTTCATCCTATTGGTCATTGGAATAATTGGCGCGACAAGCGGATGGTTTTTTTTGAAAACTTATCAGAAAGAAAGGATTGTCAATTTTGTTAAACCAGCCAATGACCCCCTGGGTACTGGTTATAATGTTATCCAATCAACTGTGGCGGTGGGTTCCGGCGGATTTTTGGGCAAGGGACTAGGCCATGGTTCGCAGTCCCAGCTTAATTTTTTGCCGGAAAAACATACAGATTTTATTTTTGCGGTGATTGCTGAAGAGTTGGGACTATTCGGAGCATTCATGGTCTTGGGGCTGTATATGTTTCTTTTGTATCGCATCAGGGAGACAGCCAGACTGGCGCGTGATAATTTCGGCTATCTGATTTCAGTCGGAGTCATAATTATGCTATTCGTGCAGATTTTCATCAATGTGGGCATGAATATCGGCGTGGTGCCGGTGGCTGGAGTGCCGTTGCCATTTTTAAGCTATGGAGGCAGTTCTTTGGTGGTCATGCTTGCTTCCATGGGCTTGGTCCAAAGCGTTTATATGCGACGAATCAAGACGCTTGACTAAAAAATGTTTTATTGCTAAAATCCTATAATGCAAAACAAAAACAATAATCTGGATTTTTTATCGAAATGCTCTTTTTGCGGAGGTGGTTTCAGTGTCGAAAATCTGGTCTTGCTGGAGGAACAGGAGCAAAAGACAATCTTGCACGTAACTTGTTCCAAATGCAACACCTCGGCAATCTTTTTTTTGTCGAATAATCAGGCCGGGATTCTAAGTTTGGGCATAATGACTGACCTGGATAAAGATGAGGTTATACAGAAGTTTGCCAGAGGCGCAGTGAGCGCGGATGAGGTCATTAATGCGCATCAATTTATTTCAAGCAAGGGTGAAAATCTGATTGAATTGTTTAAAAATAATATTAAAAGTTAATTAATTTTATGCTTGAGAGGTCTTGTCCGCCACAGCGGATCGGGACAGGTAGAGCTGAATACAATGGAAAAAATAAGACTAGAATCAAAACCAAGAGCGGAAAGAGGAAGAAAAACCAACAAGGGCCGAAAAGAAGGTCTGGTGCCAGCCGTAGTTTATGGCAAAGGAATCGAACCGCAAAGCCTTTGGATTAATGCTCTGGACTTATCCAGGCTCTTGAAGAAATCCGGTGAGAGCGTAATCATCGATCTTTTGATTGACGGCAAAAACGGACGCAATGTGTTGATCCATGAACTGCAAAAAAATGCGGTTAACGGACGATATACGCACGTTGATTTTTATCAGGTCAACATGACGGAAAAAATCGAAGCCGAAGTCAGATTTGAATTTATTGGCGAATCTCCAGCCGTTAAAGCGTTGGGCGGAGTTCTGGTAAAAAGCATGGACAAGGTGGAAGTAAAATGTTTGCCTGCTGATTTGCCAGCGCAAATCGAGGTGGATATTTCCACGATTGAAACTTTTGATGATCATATTTGTGTCAAGGATCTTAAGATTTCAGATAAAGTGGAGATAGAAATTGATCCGGAAACAGTCGTGGCATTGGTCACGCCGCCAAGATCTGAAGAAGAATTGAGTCAACTTTCCGAAAAAGTTGATGCGGATGTCACGAAGGTTGAGGGCGTTATCAAAGAAGAGCCCCAGCCGGAAGAAGAAGAAAAGTCTGAACGACCAGGAAAAAAATAACATTTGCAGAATATCGAAAAAAGTCCTTGAATAAGGGACTTTTTTCTATTTTCTTTAGGGGTGGGTAAAGTATGGTATAATAAAACCATGGTAAATATCAAAAAGAAAACCATCACAGCTGTTTTGATTGTGGCTTTTGGCCTCATGAATTTTTACAGTTTTCCAAATCAGGCTGCGAAGGCGGATACAGCAGCTCAGATTCAGAGGCATCTGGATGATTATGCGGATGAACTGAAAGATGCTCAAAAGGAATTGGAGGCCGAACAATCAAAACTTTACAAAAATCAGGCGCAAATAAATGCGACCAAGGCGCGTATAAATAAAATAATTGCTGACATGACCGGCAAGGAAGCAGAGCTTAAAAATCTAAATGCGCAAGCTGAATTGAACAAGGTCATGCTGGCTGAATATATCCGCCAGTTATATTATGCTAGCCAAGAAAATGATCAACTTATCCAACTTTCTTTATATGAGGGGAATCTGAGCGATTTGGCTATGAACTACGATGGGATAATCGGAATAAAAGCGAAAATCATAGATTCTTTGCAGGTTATCAATGATGCAAAAACACAAGCCGAAGAAGACAAGGCCGAACTGGCCGACCAGCGAGCAGATCACCAGCAAGCGCTCAAGACTCAGCAGACGCAATTAGTGGAAATAAACAATGACATTCAGGAAACACAGGCAACGATCGCCGAGCTTAAAGAAAAAATGGCTGAATTGCAAAGCGACTTGAATAAACTATTGGGAGGAAGCTACAACGCGAAAGACATTAAAGATGCCATCGAATATGCGGGCGACAAGACTGGGGTGCGCGAAGGATTTTTATTTGGGATGCTTTCTGTTGAATCGCGGCTGGGAGCTTCAGTGGGCGGCTGTGATTACAAGCAAAGCAAGATGAGCAGCTATCGCTTGGGAATATTTAAAGACATTGCCGAGGAACTTGATTTGAATTATAAAAAATTAAAAGTATCATGTCCGCCCAAAAGCTATAAAGGAACCGGCGGGGCTATGGGGGCGGCGCAATTTATGTCGGATACTTGGTGGGGGTATAAAAGCGTAATCGCTTCACGGACTGGCCACAATCCGCCAAACCCTTGGAACTTGACCGATGGAGTTATGGCAATGGCTTCTAAACTAAAGAATGACGGCGCTACAAAAAGCGGAACAACAAAAATAACCAGCCCATGCAACGGAAAGAAGATTAGTGTGAAATGGGAAGTTTATGCTTCGATGAAATATCTTGGCTGGTCTTGTTATGGTCTTACTAACTACGCCAAAACAATCCAATCTTTATCCGGAAATTATAAGAACTTATAGCTTGACAAAAGACTAAAATAGGAGTATAATTGAATTGTAATAAGAAAACGGGTGAAAGCCCGCTTTTTATTATATTTGAGCCAGATTTACAACTTAATACAAAAACAAAAATAAAAACATTAAATGCTAGGAATTCCTCGCATTGTGCCCCGACGCAACGTCGGGGAAACAAATCAAAAAACCCCGATTTATTCGGGCGTTTTTTTTGCCAAAAAGTGGGGTTTGCCAAAAGTTGGTAAACTTGAAAAAAAGCCTCAGATGAAATATACTTGTCATATGGAGTATTTCGAGATTCAAGGCGGAAAAAAACTAAAAGGAGAGATAGATGTGAGGGGGTCTAAGAACGCCACCACACCGATTTTGGCTGCAACTTTGCTTACCAAAGAAGAATGCGTGCTTTCCAATATCCCTCTTATCGAGGATGTTTTCAGGATGCTAGAAATTCTGGAGAGCATGGGAGTATCCGTCAAATGGTTGGGAGAAAGAAAAATTTCGGTGAAAGCGGAAAAGATAAGGCCGGAAAAAATAAACATTGAAAAGGTCAAGCTGCTGCGTTCCTCAATTTTGCTTTTAGGGTCGCTCAGCGCGAGATTTGAAAAATTTAAGCTTTATCATCCTGGTGGCTGTGTGATCGGTAAGCGTCCGGTGGATGCGCACTTCAAGGCATTGGAACAATTGGGCGTGGATATAAAACAGGATGGGAAAAGTTATGTGATCAATGCTAAAAATAAAAAGGCCGGGAAGGTTGTGCTTTCGGGAATGTCGGTGACTGCCACGGAGAACGCCATGATGTTGGCGGCCGGGCTCTCCGGAAAAACAATAATCAAAATTTGCGCCTGTGAACCTCACGTAGAAGATCTGGGTAGATTTTTAGTTTCCATGGGAGCTAAGATTTCTGGACTCGGAACACATACATTGGAAATTATCGGAACAAAAAAATTACATGGCGCCAAACATTCAATCATTCCGGACGCCAATGAGGCGGCAACTTTTTTGATTATGGGTGTGGCGACCCAGAGTCCGATCAGGGTTAAAAATGCGAGAGAGGAGCATCTAGATCTGGTTTTGGAAAAACTCAGAGAATTTGGAGCGGATTTCAAAATAAACAATAATTATATTGAAGTGGTCCCGGCCAAAAAATTGAAAGCTGTTTCCAAATTGGATACGCGCACCTATCCGGGGATTCCATCAGACGTGCAAGCGCCGTTTGGAATTTTGGCGACTCAGGCCGAAGGGCAGACGCTGATGCACGACACGCTTTTTGAAGGCCGGTTCAATTATATCGGCGAGATTAAGCGCATGGGGGCGAACGCCAAAGTTTTGGATATGCATCAAGTCATGATTGCCGGTCCGACAAAACTCAGAGGCAATGGGATAAAAAGTTTTGATTTGCGTGCGGGAGCCTCACTTATCATCGCGGCGCTACTGGCGGATGGAAAAACTATCATTAAAGATATATATCAAGTCGACCGCGGATACGAAAAGATTGAGGAGAGATTGCAAAAACTCGGCGCGGATATTAAAAGAATTAGAAAATAATTTTATGTCAGATCAAAACAAAAAAGTCGGGGCTGGTTTTGGGGTCATGATAATGAAAGACAGGAAAGTTTTATTGGGCAAACGCCATATTGACCCGGAAAAGGCAGATAGCTTACTCAATGGAGCGGCGACTTGGACTATGCCAGGCGGAAAAATGGAATTTGGTGAAACTTTTGAGGATGCGGCTAAAAGAGAAACCAAAGAAGAAACTGACATAGACCTAGAGGACGTGCAAGTTATGTGCGTGAATAATGAGAGAATTGATTCCGCTCATTTTGTAACCATCGGGTTATATTCCGAAAAATTTAAGGGTGATCCCGGGGTTATGGAGCCGGACGAGATAACAGAGTGGCGATGGTTTGAGTTAGATGATCTTCCTAGTCCCGTATATTTTCCCAGTAAAGAAATAATCGAAAATTACAAACAAGGAAAGTTTTATATTTCAGAGAATAATTTTATAAATAAGCATATCTAAGAAATAATCCCATGCCATTATTTGTACGAAAAATTGGAATCGATCTGGGCACAGCCAACACGCTGGTTTTTATACCTGGCAAGGGAGTGGTTGTAAATGAACCATCCGTGGTGGCGATTTCGGTTTTGGATAATAAAGTTTTGGCAGTGGGCAGTGATGCCAGAGATATGTTAGGCAGAACCCCTGATACGATTGTAGCCAGCCGGCCAATGAAAGACGGCGTGATCGCGGATTACCGCATTACCGAAGCCATGCTCAAATATTTCATCAATAAGGTCAGTGGAAAATTTCGCCTGGTGCGTCCGGAAATTATGATTTCCATTCCGGCGGGCGTGACTTCCACTGAAAGAAGGGCAGTAATTGACGCGGCGGTGCGAGCTGGTGCTAAGGCGGCCTATGTGGTCAAGGAGCCGGTGCTGGCAGCAATTGGGGCGGGAATTCCCATCAACTCGCCAGCCGGCAATATGATTATTGATATCGGCGGCGGAACTTCGGAGGTGGCGATTATTTCTCTGGGTGGCATTGTGGCAGCCCATAGCGCGCGCGTGGGCGGGAACAAATTTGACCAAGCCATCGCGGATTACATCAAAAGAAAATACAGTCTGGCGATTGGCGACAGGACAGCAGAAGAAATAAAAATTCAGATCGGTTCGGCCATCGCTCAGGTCAAGGAAGATCATATGGAAGTTCGCGGGCGTGATCTCACGGGAGGTCTGCCGAAGACGATTAAAATTTCTTCCAATGAAATCACGGAAGCTTTGCAGGATGAATTGAGAGAAGTTGTAAATGCCATCAAAAAAGTTTTGCAGGAAACTCCGCCGGAACTGGCTGCGGACGTGATGGACAAGGGTATGGTGCTTTCTGGAGGCGGGGCGATGCTGCGCCATCTGGATCAGTTGATCACAAAAACCATCGAAGTGCCGTGTTACGTGGCCGAAGATCCTTTGTTTTGCGTGATCAAAGGTATCGGCATCGCCTTAGATAATCTGGAAGTGTACAAGCGCACTATCATGCTTAGTAAATAAATTCATATAACATGCAACATGAAACATGTAACAAAATTGTTTCATGCTACATGCTTCATGTTTCATGAAAATTGGTATCGATGGTTCCAGAGCTTTTTTGAAACAAAGAACTGGAATCGAGGAATATTCTTATCAAGTTATCAAAAACCTGACGAATTATTTAAAAAACGTTCAGGTTATTTTATATTTACGCAAAAACCAAACCGTAGATTTTGATCTGCCGGAAAATTGGAAAATAAAAATAATCAGATGGCCGTATTTATGGACGCAAATTGGACTTAGCTTAGAGATGCTATTTAGCCCGGCAGAAGTTTTATTTGTGCCGGCGCATACAGTCCCAGTAATTCATCCCCAAAATACAATTGTGACAATTCACGGTTTGGAATATGAATTTTGTCCCGAGGCGTATTCTTTTTTAGCTCGTTTGTATATGCGCTGGTCGATTAAAAATTCTTGCCGGTGGGCTGAGACAATAATCGCGGTTTCCAGTAATACAAAAATTGACCTCGAAAAATTATACGGTGTTCCGATTGAAAAGGTCAAGGTAATATATGAGGGATATGATCGGAATTTTAAATTTTCAATTTTAAATTTTCAATCAATTTTAAATGACAAAATTTCAAAACCATACTTATTATTTATTGGGAGGCTGGAAGAACGGAAAAATATTGTTGGGATTATTAAGGCTTTTGAAATGTTGAAAGAGCAATATAAATTTCCGCACAAGCTAGTTTTGGCAGGGGGGTTCGGTTACGGCGCGGATAAAATCAAAAAGGCGATTGAAAATTCCAATTTTAAAAGCGAAATTTTTCTGCCTGGCTATATAACTGATGAAGAAAAGTGGAAATATCTGAAAAATGCCGATGTGTTTTTATTTCCGACATTCTATGAAGGATTTGGCATTCCAATTTTGGAAGCCCAGAGCGCGGGCGTGCCGGTGGTGGCGGGGGACAACTCTTCAAGCAAGGAAATTGCCGAAAGTAGCTCTATTTTGGTTGATCCAAAGAGTGCCAAACAAATTGCTGACACCGCGCATAAGCTAATTTCTGACAAAGCCATGAGAGATGATATAATAAAGAAAGGCTATGAGAATGTAAAAAAATTCAGTTGGGAAAAATGCGCTGAGGAAATCGCTAAAATATTGAAAAATGGAGCCGAATAAAGAAATAAAAATTGCAATAGTCCACGATTTTCTGGTCCAATATGGCGGAGCCGAGAGGGTTTTGGAAGTGCTCGCGGAGATGTATCCGGAAGCGCCGATTTATACGTTGCTTTATGACAAAGAGAAAATGCGCGGGAAGTTTTCCGACAAAGTTGTTTTTACTTCATTTCTCCAAAAGTTTCCCAAATTCTTGCGCCAGCGTTACCGATATCTGTTGCCTTTGATGCCGACGGCACCGGAAACTTTTGATTTGCGCGAATTTGATCTGGTGATTTCCTCCAGTGGCGCTTGGAGCAAGGGGATTGTTACGAGATTAAATACGATGCACGTCGCGTATATACATTCTCCCATGCGCTTCGCTTGGGATTATAATGAAAAATATCTGCAAGAGAACAGAAAAGAGAGGGTGGCCTTTTTAGTGCGGCCGATCCTAAATTATCTTCGCCTTTGGGACAAGGCAGCCGCGGATCGACCCGACTATCTGATCGCTAATTCAAAATATACTCAGGCTAGGATTAAAAAATATTATGGACGGGAAAGTGTTGTAGTATATCCACCGATTGATTTAAAATCCGAAATCCGAAATCCGAAATCCGAAACAAATTTAAATAATCAAATACAAAATTTAAAACAAACTAAAAACCAAGAACCAAAAACTAAGAACTATTTTCTGGTAGTTTCCAGGTTGTCTGCCTACAAAAAAATTGATGTTGTTATTGAGGCTTTTAATAAGTTGGAATCACCTCTGGTCATAATTGGTGAAGGACCGCAAGCGAAGTATCTCAGAAAAATTGCCAACAAAAATATTAGATTTCTAGGGTGGCAGAGTGACGAGAAAATCAGAGAATATTATGCTGGAGCCAGGGCTTTTATTTTTCCCAGTGTAGATGATTTTGGAATGGCGCCAGTGGAGGCCATGAGTTTCGGCACTCCGGTTCTGGCAATCCGAGAAGGCGGAGCCAAGGAGATAGTCATAGAAGGTCGGACGGGTGAATTTTTTGACGCGGCCACACCAGAAGTGATAGCGGACGGCGTAAGAAGGCTCGTGGAGAATGAGAAAAATTATGATAAAAATGTTATAACAAACAGGGCGAGAGAGTTTGACAAAGAAAGATTTAAAAAAGAATTTACAGAATATGTTGATAGTATCTTAGAGGCAAAACTATGAAAATAATTGGTCATCAAAAAATAATAAATTTATTAGACAAAGCAATTGCTAAAAATGCTGTAAGCCACGCCTATCTTTTTCATGGTCCGGCCCATGCCGGAAAATTTACAGTGGCGGAGGATTTTGCAAAAAAATTAACCAAGAGAGAGGGCTTTATTAATCCAGACCTGGTTATTGTTAGGCCAGAAACTGAAGAGAAAAAAGGTATCGTGAAAAAACATGACATCAGGATTGAGCAAATTCGGGAACTGCAGCACCAGCTTAATCTTTCCGCTCAGTGGGGAAAGTACAAGGTGGCTATTATAGACGAAGCAGAAAGGCTCAATAAAACAGCGCAAAACAGCCTGTTAAAAATCTTAGAAGAAGCTGGCTCCGGTGTAGTCCTAATCTTGGTGGCTGACGACATCCGCCGCCTTTTGCCCACTATTTTATCGCGGTGTCAAAAAATTAAATTTGGAACAGTTTCCGAGACAGAATTGCGACAAGAAGTCACCATCGAAAATGAACAAGAAATAGGCGACCTCATTTTTTGGTCGCTTGGCCGGCCGGGGTTAATGTTAAACTTACTCAAAGATGAAGATGAACTTAACTTTCGAAAAGATTCAGCCAGGGAACTGGAAAAACTATTTTCCCAAAATGTTTCGGAAAGATTTTCTTTGGCGGAAGAAATGTCCAAAGACACTGCGATATTGGCCGAAAAGATCAATATCTGGCTATTTATTTTCAGGGAAGCTATTTTAGGGCGCAAAAAATTTACCGGGGCAGATCAGGCTAAGATATTGAAATTAATAGATAAAACTGAAAAAAGTCTGGAAATAATTAAAGATACGAATTCCAACGCGAGGCTGGTGTTGGAAAATTTATTTTTAGAATTTTAAAATGTTTTTCAGAAACAAAAACAAAATCAAAAAAAGAACCATCAGAAATATAGATGGCAAGACGGTTGCGTTGGCAAAGAAGAACCGGCTCAAGCGGGATAGCGGGGGGATTTTCGGCAAGATCCTGATTCTTTTTGTACTGATTATTTTTGTCGGAGTTACGCTCTATCTTTTGTTTTTTTCTCCATTTTTGTTAGTTTCTAAAGTTAATATCGCCGGCACTGAAAAATTGGATCCGGGTCTGATTAAAGATGTGGTTGATACAACAATTTCTGGCAAGTATTTAAATTATATCCCTGCAAACAACATTATGCTGGTCAACCAAGGAAAGTTAAAAAAAGCCATCGAGGACAAGTTTATAAGAATTGAGAGCGCCGAGGTCAAAAAAGTTTTTCCAGAAGCTCTGAATATTTCGATCATCGAAAGAAAATCGATGCTGATTCTCTGCAGCGCCGGAGCGTGCTTCATAATTGATAACGACGGCGTACCTTACGCATCGGCCAATTTTGCTTCCAATGAGTTGCAAGAAAACGAACTGTTGGTGCTCAATGATGACGGCAATAAAGAAATAAAATTAACTGAACCGGTTCTTAACCCTGACTATATGCAATATCTGCTGGACATAAAAAACAAGCTTAAGGATGATTTAAACTTAGATATTGATAGAAATTATCACACGCCCCAGCTAATTTCGGGCGATATTAGAGTGGTAACGGCTGAGGGCTGGACAATATATTTTGACAGCAGTCTTCCGATACAAAAAGGAATAGATACACTCAAACTGGTTTTGAACGACAAGATAGACAAGGACAAGCGTAGCAACTTGGAATATATTGATTTACGCACAGACAACAAGGTTTATTATAAGTTCAAAAATTCCGAACAGCCGCAGCAGGAAGGCTCTTCAAGCGATACTGAAAAAGATAATAAATCCGAAGATGACAAAAAATCGAAGAATACTTAGTTTATATTAGCTGCTTCTTGTGGTGTTATGTAATAAATAAGAATGGAAGTTCCCACTTGGTAAAGTGGCTTTTTGTATTTTAGCCAGCGGTAGCTTTCGTTGTCTGGCTTGGCGGTGTCATAGAGGCTGCCTTCAAGAAAGTTAGTTGAAACGGCATACCAACCGGCCTCAATCGGACGTTTACTGTCATACCATTGTTCATATTTGTCGCCGATATAATAAGAAATGTCGCCACCACCGAAATAATCCACGCGAATAAGGCCAATTTGCGGGTTGTCGTCCAAAAATCCTTGCAGGCGCTTCAAGTCCTGTCCCCAGTCAGCATTGGAGTCAGTGACGTAATGGTAGCCGTTTTTTGGTCCGCCGACAGTTTCATTAAAATAGGACATATAATTCGGATAGGCGGAAATCGTTCCTAAAATCAAGTAGGAGAAAATCAGAGAAAAAACAATGGAAAATATGTGAATTTTTTGGGTTTCGCGCGCTTCATGTTTGGATAACTCCCTAGCTTCGGGAGAGTTATGTCCGTAGGAGGCGATGGTTTTGTGTCGGGGAACTTTATTTTTCAAAAAATTAGCAATACCTCTGGCCGTCAATATATAGATGAAGGGCAAAATCGGGAACAAATGTCTGAATCCGATATTTAGATTCCCGGTGATGCTGACGTAGGCATAAAGGAATATAAACAATAGCATGGAAAATTCGACAATATGGGTTCGGAGGTAATGCAAAATATTCCTTAGATTTTTTCGGAAGAAGTCATCCAGAGACTTTCTGAATGTTGAGATAATTTTGATGAGTCCCAAGATCAAAGCAAAAAGCATAAAGAACAGGGCCGGGATAGATTCTTTGATTAGGAATACTGTTGGAAAGTATGCCCGGAAACCCTTACTCGAAACTTGTCCCATGAAATAGGCGCCGTTACCGCCGGAGACGCGCCGGAAAACATAACTGATGCCGATGCCAAAATCAGTGAGGGGCCTAGTTGCCGGATGGTCATTTAACCAGTGTAAAACCTTATTAGTGTAAATTTCTTTGGGATTTTCTACATTGGTAACTGGGAAGTTGGCCTCAATTACTTGGGATACAGTTTCCTTTTGCATCTTAAAAGTGTTGCCGGCGTATACTACCCAAACGACGACAAGCGAGATGAGAAAAACCAAGGCACCCTTGCTGATGTATTCGCCAAGTTTTTTTGTTCGAGCGATAAATCTATTCTTTTCCTCCGGGTCTATATGAGAAACAAGCGGGAAAATGATTGTTGCCAGCGCAAAAATAGGCAGGATGATAATGAAAGAAAATTTTGCCAGCATCAATAGTCCCACAAAAATCCCGGCGAGCAAAACATTTTTCCAGTTTGGGAATTTCACAAATTTCAGATAGTAATAAAAAGAAAAGGCCATGAAAGCGGCAATGCCGAGATCAGTTGTCACAAAATGATCGTGGCCCAAAATATTCGGGTCAAAAGCATAGAAAATAAGGACCAATAAGCCGGCCAATGTTCCAGCCAATTCTTTGCCCCACCTGAAAAGAAACAGCCCGAAAATGAGGGAAAGGAGGACAATCGGGAAGCGCGCCCAAAAAATAATGGCGTCAGGATTGTTGCCGGAACCGTAAAGCAAGCTTCTGCCGGCGGCCCATTGTCCCTCATCCCATTTGCCAGGCAAACTGCCATCCCAAAAAGGCTGATTTACATCAAACTTCAAATTGAGGAAAAGCAGCGGAATCCCAGCCAAGTCCTTGATAAGCGGAGGATGTTCCGGGTTGAGGCGGATTTCATGTTGAGTTACATATGTATAGGCGGCGCCGATATGGGCCGTTTCGTCAAAAATCGCGCTGTCATTCCAAGCGTTAAGTAGCGATACAGCCAGCATAAAGGTTAAAACAAGAAAGACAATAATTTTATAGTTAGCCTCCAGAAATTTTTTTATTCCCATATTTTTTAAAGCCCAAGCTTTAATTGAAAATTTATTTAAGTATATAGTAGCTCATGCCAACTGAATCCCTGATTTCCTGCAGCGTCAGGCTGGGGAATTTAGATTTGAGACTAGCAATAGCCTCAGAATTATTATCAGTCAAAACTACAGTGAAATTGCCTATGTCTTTTGGTTGGATCTGGCTGACTTCGCCAGGATAGACATAATAAGTGTTCGGCAGATCGGTGTTGAAAACTTTGATTGGGATGCGTTGCATGCTTTCGGCCACGACAAATTTTTCTGTTTGGGGCGGAACAGTTTTGATATAATCGGAAACCTCCATAAGATTTTTTTCAAAGGCTTGGGCGGCTTTCGGGTTGGGTGCCCAGAAATAAAAATACTTGACGACGTTGAAAATGCCGATCGAAAGCAACATGACGATAACCAGCGATTTCACCAGTTTTTGCTGCAGCCAGGTGCGCTTGTTGGCGTGATGATAAAAATAATCAAAAGTCATAACTGCGAATAAGAGGGCAACCGGCATAGTGCCGATCGAGCGCAAGGCATGCGGCAAACCCTCATCCGTCATAAATTCCGGAATAAGCATGACAAAAAACCAGACCAAGAGAAGAGTGTAGACTTCCAGTTGGGTATTTTTTATTTTTTTGAATAATCTAAGCCCCAGTAGATGGAAAAAACGGACAAAGCTGAAAATAATCCCAAAAAGGAAAGCGATACCAGTCAGAAAATCAAGAACTGGGTAGGGCGGAAAATTATGGCGCCAATTTTGGTCGCCCCAGAAATTATATTTGGCCAGGCTCATCCCCAATGTTTTCAGGGCAGTCGTGAACAAGTGTCCCTGGTTAATTTCCGGATTAAAAATAGAAACTTCATTTGAGCGTCCGGAAAAATATTCCGGATGGACGTAAAAAGTATACAGCATCGGCGCGGCGACCACGATTGCGGCGGCGGTGTAGATCAAGATATATTTCCAATAAATCTTCAGAAAATTTTCGCGTGACAATATAAAAGCTAGCAAGACAACAATCAGGATCAAGGGCGTAATCCGAAAAGCGATATAGCCATGCAAGCCCAAGCCCAAAAAGGCTCCACCAAGGATAAAGTCGCTGATTTTTTTGGTGCGTACGGCGCGGAAAAGAAAATAGAAAGAAAAAACAAGGACAAAGGGCAGTTGGATGGCGCGGAAAGCCATGCGGCTGAAATGAATGGCCCAAAAAGAAACAGCTGTCAGGCCGGCGCCAATGAGACCGGCACTCGCAGTTCGAAAAAGCTCTTTGCTCAAAAGATACATACCAAGAACGGTCAGTGCGCCGAAGATAATTGAGGGCAATTTGAGGGAAAAATCGCTGATGCCGAAAAGCTTGAAGCTTAAGGCCTCCAGGTTCATTTGCAACCCTTCCCGGCCATTATTATCCGGATAAAACCAAAGATATTGCCCAGTCTGGTTGGCGTTGATAGCGTCCTGCGCGTTGACAGCCTCGTCGGGATAGACTCCAGGCGGCGCCTGATTGATGTGATAAGTCCGGGCAAAAAATCCGAACGCAACAATTAAAATCAACAAGACAAGAGTCAGGGTTTTTTTATTTTGCATATTGTTTTTTGTTTTACCCCTACAGTATACCACATATATGGCGGGAAGAAGTTATCCACATGCTGGGTAAAAAATCCTATTTGTGGTATAATTTTGACGTAGGTGAGGGATCAATAAAAATAATAATAATTTTAAAATTATGATGTTTCCAATGAATAACGAGCTGAATGTTTTTTTGGAAAGGCTTATAGAGGAAAAGGGATTTGAAAATCTTTCTGAAAAATTAAAAGCAGATATTTTGGAAGGCCTGAATAAGCGGTTGATGGCTTATATAATCACTGGAATTGCCAAAAATTTGACAGCGGAGCAAGCGGAAAAAATGAACAGGATGATGGAAGGGGGGAAAGAGCATTCGCTGGAGCAGATCCAGAAATTTCTGGGTGAAAATGTAAGCAATATCGATGAAGTTGTGGCGCAAGCGATGATGGAATTCAGAGAAATTTATCTTAAAAGTTAAAATATTATGGTAAAAAAAGAAAAAGTCAGTGGCTTTGCGGTTGATGGTGATAATTTGGAAAGATTAGCAAAGTTAAAAGAAAGAATGAATGGGGGCGAAAAAAAGCGGGCCGAGACATCTAGTATTGGTGCGGCACTGGCTGGTTTTGAGTTTCCAGAAAGCATGGTGAAAGAATACACAAAAGACTACAAAGATAAGAAAGGGCTGGAAACGTTAAAAAAGTATCAACAAAGAATAAATGCCGAATTGGATAAGATTGAAAAAAATAAAGAAAACGTTGACAGGAATCAATTTGCCGTAGATTTTTTTAATATGATGGGCAATAGTGTTCCCAAAAAATTATTGGAAGTCTTTGTGAAAAATTTGGAAAATCCAAGCGTTGAAGTAGCGTCCGGGCTAGCAGCAAAATCGGAACAAAACGAAACTACTGAATTTGAGGCCGCGTTGGAGATTATCAAAACTTTGCAAAAATCTAAAATTGAAAGAATAAAAAAAGGCGAATTGACGGAGAAAGAACGTCAAAACACAAGATTGTTGCTCATCGGAGTCAAAAATAGATATCTTGATAATGATGGGGTCAACGCAAATATTGATTGGAATAGTATAACCCCAGAGGAGGATAGTAAGATAGTGGAAGCGCAAGATACAGCGAATAAAAAAATAATTGCCGCTTACGAAGAATTTGAAAAGGGAAAAATAAAAAAGGAAGCAGGGGAAGCCAAAAATGAGGGAAAGGCCAAAGAAGCTTCTGAAAAAATATATATCACTAAGCTGGAAGAAATGCTGGAAGGCATTGATTCTCAGGCGGCGTTGATCAATTTTTGTGAAGAAAATAAAAAAGCGGCCCTTGTTTCAGGGGATGGGACTCATCACTTTCTGCCATCAGGGAACAGATTGAAAGAAATTTTTTCTGGCAAGATGGATTGGCATAAATTGCCGATAATTTCTTTGCGAAAAAAGATTACCGAGATAATGCGTGCAAAAATAAATGAACCCGCCGAGGGTGTTGCTAAAAATACTCCCCAGCCATCCGTAGAAAATTCCCCGGCGATTTTGAAAGAAAATTCGAATGAAAAAAAGCTGACCCAGGCTGAATTTGAGCAGAAATACGAAGACATTTTGGGGGTCAATCTTTCGGATGAAAAAGAGGAAAATCGGATGTATGTTTATAGTGACGGATATAATGAAAGGACTGGGCAAACTAAGATTTTTCTGCAAAAAGGCTCGGATAAAGGATCATCCAAGAGGTGTTCCTTAGATGAATTGAATGAACTTCTAAAAATATATACAAAAAGAAAGATGGAGGTTGAAAAAAAGACACCCAAAAAATCTGAAAAAAAGATAACTCCAGCTGGTTCAATAAAAAAACATAATACTCCAAAACAAAAAGACGTGGACGTCTTTGAAGCATCCCTCAAAACAAACGGAAACAGGAGGGTCTATGATGCTGACAGCACCCCAGACGACGCAAAGGAAGCCAGAATGAAGAAAAAAAATTTGAAAAAAATGGAAGGGCGAAAAGCGAAAGGGGTTGAAAGTGAAAAAGAGAAAGAAATGAATTCAGAAGCGCGGGCTTTTGTTGAGGCATCAGCAGGGGAGGGCAAAAAGTGGAAAGAATTCCTTGAAAGTGAAAAAGGCAGAGCGCTCTTTGGCGGGGATGAAAAAATTTTGCGTGAAAAAGTAGAAAGTTTTGTGAGCGGCGGCCTGAAGTGGTATGCAGATTTTTCGGAAAAAGACAAAAAATTTGCGGTGGAAGAAACAATGAAAAAAATTTTTTCTTAATAAAATAACAATGCTCAAATGAACAAGGAAATTATAACAGTTAATCAAATATCCAATTCTAAAAAGGATATTGAGGGCGGAAAAATGAGCAAGGACTTTTTAGCGCGTGAAAAAAATGAAAAGGAAGCGGCAGAAAGAGAGAGAATAGAAAGGGGATTTGAAAATCGTCGCGATCAGGCAATTTTAGAGAAGAAAGCGGAAGTTTTGCAAGGAAAGAAGGATAAAAAGAAAATTCTTCAAGAAACGCAGGAAAATTTGAAAAAACTGACTTTGGAAAATAAAATTTCTGAAGCGGAGAATGAACTGCGAGCGTTGAATGAACGCGCTGAGCGAGAGGTAAAAATCAAGGATTCTGCGCGAGGTTTTGAAAATTCAGATGAACTCAAAAACGAAATTACAGAAAAAATGCCAGATGGGATCAGGGCGGATAAAAAAAGCTATATGGAGGATTATGCGGAAGGCAGACCAACTGAGTATGAAGGTTTTGGTTATTGGGATAAAACCAAGAAACCTCTGTCTGAATTGATCAAAGAAAAAGAGATTGAAATCAAAAAACTGCGGGGAGAAACAGAGCCAGAGCCAGCAAAACCTGAGCCAGTAACGCCGGAACCAGCTCCTATTCCAAAACCGGAAAAACCAAAGGAAAAACAAAAAATGATTACATATGACAGAAAGAAAGAAATTACTTGGGACGGAACAGGCCGCAAACAGATCACCCATGAGCCGAAAGAATCCAAAAAAGCTTATATGGTTGATATGTCTGAAGTGGTTAAGGCTTATGCGCGCAGAGAAGCAGAGACAAAGTTAGCTGAAATGAAGGAAACAGCCGGTTTTATGAAAAGAACCTTTATTCGTTTAGGCGAGAAGGGCTATTTAGTGAAGTTTTATAAAGAAGCCCTGTTAGCGATCGAAAACAACAGCAATCTAATGGCCGAGATTGAAGCTCGAGTTTTGCGAAAAAGCAAAGACAAATCAGAAAATAGAGAAAAGTCCTTTGATGTGCTGGATGACGTGATTGATGGTTATATGCAAAACATCGAAGAAGCGGATGAACGCGGGGAGTTGGTCAATGATCCAAATGTCAACCTGGAAATCAGCCAGATTTTTTCCGATTTTGCGACATCCGGGATGACACGCGAAGAATTTGAAAAGCAGATCCAAGAAAGAGTAGCGCCAATGCTCAGTGGCAAACAATTTTCCGGCGAGGCGGGGAGAGCAGGAGAAGCTGAAGGACTTTTGTATGCCAGCAACCTCTTTAAACTAGCCGAGGGGTACAAACGAGAACTGGAAGTTAAAATTGCCGAATACGGTCCGGACCAAAAAGAAAATGCCATCAAAGCGATGAAAGGCGAGTTTACTTTGGACATCCAACTCGGTCTAAAGCAAAAAGATCTGAATGAAACCAAGCCGGAGCCAGTGCTAAAATGGTATGAAAAATTTATTGATTGTACTCAAAATATTCCCGTTTTAAATAAAATTATCGCTAATCCGGTGGCTTATGGCATCGTTGGCGGCGTGATTGGCAGTCAAATTGGCAAATCAGCTGGCAGGGCGGCCCTGGTGGCAGGGCTTGCTACCATCGCCGGAGTTGCTCCTTGGGCCATCCCATTGATTGCGGGCGGCGCTTTGGGCGGGGCATACGCTGGTATGAGAAGATCCAGAGACTTGCAATATGACCGGGGAATGGATTTGCGCAGAAAAACATTAGGCGCAGAGAGCGGCGGAAAAAGAACAGATAAGATGCGTGAGTTTAATTATGATCAAAAACAAGCGGAAGATATTACCGCTGATCTGCAAGGCCTGCTGAGTAATTCAGCAATCGGTGAGAACGGCAAGAAACTAGTGGCGGAAGTGATCGCGCGGATGACAGTTGGCAAAGAACAGAAAGTCGACCTCATTAGCGTCAAAGAAAAGACGGGCGATGAACACAAGACTAATTTGATCGCAATGAACCAGATGAAGATCGCGCTCCGTGATGTGCGTGAAAAGTTCAATTTGGGGAATGCCGATGTGGAAGAATATTTGAGGCAATATAAAGAACAGTTCACTCAGAATATCGCGGATAACGATAAAGCCTTTGGCAAATTCAAAACAAAAGAATCGGTCAAAGCTGGGATTTTTGGGGCGGCTATGGGATTGGCAGCTGGAGCGCTTGGTCAGCATGCTTTCATTAAAGGCAAAGAATTGATAACCGGGGATGATTCAAAAACCGAAAGTGCGTTGTCGCATTTATATGCCTATACATTTGGAGAAAAACATTTTGTTCCAAATGATAGCATTAATATAGTGCCGAATGGCGATCATTTTTCAATTCAGGATGGCGATAGGGTGCTGGTGGAGAACGCGCAAATGGGAACCAATGGGCTTGATCAAGCATCCAAGACAGCCTTGGAATCACAGGGTATAAAACTAAATGAAATTTCTGGCCAGACCGAAAGTGTCATGGATAAACTCAAAGGAATTTTTGGTGAAAAAATGGGTGTCCACCAGCGAGGTCCTTGGCATGATAATGCGGGCAGCGAATACAGCGAGGTTCTGAAGCGGATGGTTCAATTTGAAGGCAAACAACAGATGTTTTATCTGGATAAAGACCCGAATGGAGCGGTGACAGTGGATGCTAGCAAAATTCTCAAAAATTTGGCCGACAATATTCAAGGGAACACTGGTTCTTTCGGGGAGAATCCGGATAGCACCATTGATTCAAAACTGCCTGATTTGTTGGAAAAACTACAACAGTGGCACGCGAATGGCGAATTGGCCAAGCACTTAGAGGTTGTCATTATCCCGACTGATCAGGCCAACAAAGAGGGTACAAGCATTTTGTTAGATGCGGTAACTCCAGACGGAAAAATTAAGTTGCCGGATTCTTTGTCAGAGATGTTTTCTGATCCGCAAAGCTTGAAGGAGGGTCACTTGCCGTTTAAATTTATGGAACTGCGCCTCGATGGTCATGTGTTGTCCACAACCAGCGGCGAAGGTTTGCAGGACACAATCATTCCCCCGACCTATTCTTTTGAGACCGAAAAACTATGGGATGTGCCGCCAGTAGTGCCTGTTTATCCGAGATTGGACTTGGAAGGCAGAGGCAAGAAAGGCGAGGAAGACCCGAAAAAGAAAGGTGGAGATGATAAAAAAGCGTCGTCGGCAGCGCAATTAGAGGCGAAAAAAATTGATGAACTGAGGAAAAAAATAAAAAGCGCCGAACCATCGCCGGAAGCTCAGAGGATAGACGCGATATTGGGGGGTGGGAAAGCAGTTGAGGCGCAACAGAAAGAAAATAATCCTGGTGGCAATGGCAAGGAGCGGGTTTCGATGCGGAAAAAAATATTTGAGAGAGCTAAGGGTATTTTTAGCCGCAAGAGAAGGGCAGAAGCCCAAATAAATCAGCCGATTCAGGAAAAAGTAGAATTGGCGGAAAAAATATCAGAACCCGTTGAAAAAAACAATGCGGAAGAATTAAAAGAATTCAACAAGGAAGTTACCTGGGAATACAATAAAGGTGATTTCATAACCAAGGATTCATTGAAAGAAATCATGGGAATTCCGGTTGAAAAGGGAAGTGTTTTTGAAAGATTAATCAATGATGTGAAAAGAATTGAAGAAATGCGTGCCGGCAGAATAAGCCTTGACCAAAACGAGATGAATGTGTGGAACAGAAGATTTGATGACTACAAAAGGAAAAATTCAGACATTACGTTTGATGAATTTATTTTCTGTTGCCGCCGCGGTCTGGAAACATTGGAAAAAGTTTCTCCTTCAACTGTGTTTGGTTCGACGAATGCAAACGCGAGAAGGCCAAGATCGGCTGAAAATCAGAATATAAGAGTTTAATTTCAATTAAATAAAAGTATGTCAAACTTGGAACCAATCGAGGAGGCGGATCTTGATGTAAAAAATAAATTTACCGGGAACATTGAAAATCCGGCCAAGCCGGCATTTGAGAATAAAAAGGAGGCCGAGCCGTTTGCTTTGGAAAAGTTGCCGGAAATCCGGGCGGAAGGCGCGGCAGAAAAAGATCAAGTATATACCCAGATACTTTCCAAGGTGAAAACTGCGGTGCCACATGATGATAATTCCGTGGCGTCCGATGCCCAAGACATCAGTGTGGCTCAGGGCGAAGAAGCAAAAATTGAGACGCTCATAAAGCTTGCGACCACGAAAGGCGTGGCCCACGCGGTTAAAGTAGCCAGGCATCTCGAGGATAATTATGCTCTGGACGAGTTTCATGATCGCTTGCTAGCTTCGGAACTGCACAATGCTTTGTTGAAAAAGGGCCTTATTAAGGAGTTTTAATCTTTCCGTTTTACAGCAGAAACAAAAGGAAGAAAATAAAAATAAAAATCATTATGTCTAGCGATTTGAATTCCATATTATATTTAGTAACCACTTTGCTGGGTTTTTTGACTTTGTTTAGCGGTCTCTGGCTGGTTTTTCGCAGTTTCGCCGGTTTTCGAGCGCAAATCAACAGCTCAATGAATATGGATTTGGAAATCGTCAGGGTAACAAAGAAGAAGGTAGAGACGGAAGGACAGGGAGGTGAGGAAAAATGGAAAGAAGAAGTTATGATGATGGAGAAATTATTCTCCGCGATAGCCAGCTTCAAGCAAAAAAGAAGCAAATGGAAGAGTCTTATCTATGAAACACCGAATATTATTTTTGAAATTGCAAAGCCGGCAAAGAGCGAGGAAATCCTTTTCTTTATGGCGGTACCAAAATTTTTTCGCGAAGCAATGGATAAGCAGATTCAAAACTTTTTTCCGGGCGCAGTTCTGGAGAAGGTTTCAGACTATACCATCTTTGCTCCCGCTAGCTTCACGGCGTTCTCAATACTTGAATTGAAGGGAGACCCGGCGCTGCCGCTTAAGACCTATAAAACGATGGGAACGGATACGCTGGATGAATTTGCAAATGCGATGAGCCAGCTTGATTCTGATGAAGGGGCGGTTATCCAGATTGTCGTGGTGCCGGCTGAGGGAGGAGAATGGCGCGTGCGGGGCAAATCCATCGCGCATCGTATGCAACAGGGCAAACAACTTAAAGATGCCCACTCCAACTCTTTAGCGAAGGAAATTGGAAAAGGAATCGGCCAGGAGTTAGCCAGTAATTTATATGGCTCAAAAAGCGAAAAAGATAAATCGCCCTTAATACACGGGAAAGAACCGGTACAGCTTACGCCGGAAGAACAGGAATTGATAAAAGCGATTGAGGGAAAAGCGAACCAGCCGGTGCTCCAGATAAATGTGCGGGCGCTGGCATCGGCCAAAACGCAAGAGCGAGCGGAACAAATACTCTCTTATATGGAGAATGCCTTTACGCAATTCGAAAATCCTCAAATAAACACGCTTCGCGTCCGTAAACGGATGAAAGGAAAACAAGTGGCCTTTGATTATATATTTAGGAACTTTGATAAGGAGAGCGCCATGCTCCTCTCCGCGGAAGAAGTCGCGGGTATTTTTCATTTTCCCATTTCTGTTACCGAAACCCCTAAAATCAAGTGGTTGAAAGCTGACGCGGCTCCGCCTCCAGTCGGAATTCCCGCGCAAGGAGTACTCATCGGCTTCAATGAATTTCGCGGAGTGAAAACTGATATTCGTCTGACGGATAGCGATCGCAGAAGACATTTTTATACTATCGGCCAGACCGGAACAGGTAAGACTACGATACTTCAAGAAATGGCCAAGCAGGACGCCAAAAGCGGCAAGGGTTTTTGTTTCATTGATCCGCATGGAGAAGCAATTGAGGATATTTTGACCGCTATCCCCAAAGAAAGAGCAGAAGACGTTGTTGTTTTCAATCCGGCAGATGTGGAGCGGCCATTTGGTCTCAATCTTATGGAATATGATCCATTGCATCCTGAGCAAAAAACTTTTGTAATCAACGAGATGATCGGAATCTTTGATCAGCTATATGATCTGAAGGCGACTGGCGGTCCGATGTTTGAACAATATATGCGCAACGCCATGCTTCTGATTATGGATGACCCCGAATCAGGCTCAACGCTGATGGAAATTTCCAAAGTCTTGGCCGATGAAGATTTCCGCCGAATGAAGTTGTCCAAGTGCACCAACCCGATCGTGGTTGATTTTTGGACCAAGGAAGCGGAGAAAGCGGGCGGGGAGGCGGCACTGGCGAATATGGTGCCCTACATCACCTCCAAGCTGACGACTTTTATTTCCAACGATATGATGCGTCCGATTATCGCGCAGCAAAAAAGCACGATCGACTTTAAGGACATAATGAATAACAAAAAAATTCTGTTGGTCAATCTTTCGAAGGGCCGTATCGGTGAAATTAATGCGCGTCTTTTGGGTATGGTGATTGTGGGTAAGATTTTGCTAGCGGCACTTTCTCGTGTTGATATACCGGAAGACCAAAGGGAGGACTTCTATCTGTATATGGATGAGTTTCAAAATGTGACGACCAATTCCATCGCGCAAATTCTTTCCGAAGCCAGAAAATACAGATTGTGCTTGAATATAGCCCATCAATTTATTGCCCAACTCAAAGAAGAAATTTCCAAAGCCGTTTTCGGCAATGTTGGCTCGATGATTTTGTATCGGGTTGGTCCGGAGGATGCGGAATTTTTAGAAAAACAGGTGGAACCGGTGTTTAGCCGCAATGACCTGATAAACGTGGATAATCACAAAGGTTTTTCCAAAATTCTTATTAACGGTGTTTTAACCAAGCCTTTCAATATTCAAGGCTTTCCGCCGACCAAGGGCGATCAAAATATCGCTAACGCGCTTAAAGAACTTTCCCGCTTGAAATACGGCCGTGACAGGGAAATTGTCAATCGCGAGATTATGGAGAGAACGAAGATGGCCCCCGCCATAGAATAGGTGAGCTTTCTAAGGCACCAAAAAACGCTTATCAAAAGCGTTTTTTTGTGTTGCATTATCCAAAGTCTAATTTATACTGAAAGATTTTATTTCACTTGGGTTTGAAATGTAAGCAGTGTTGTTGATTTCATCAATCGCGAAATCGCTGGCACTGCCGATTTCAGCGTTGTAATATTGGGAAATTATACTGCCATTTGGATCAATTTTAACGACGCGTGAATTTTGTTTGTCTAAAATATAAACATAAGAAAATTCCGGCTTGGTGAAAACTTTATACGGAGCGATTGGCGTAGCAGTGTTCTCAATTTGAAAATCCTGTTTTTTGCCTTTGAATAATTTTATCAAAGCGTTATTATCAGCTATGAATATGCTGTCACTGAGCGCGATTCCCGAAGCCTTGGATAAGTCAAGCGGATCCTTGAGCCATTTGGCGGCTGTCCCAAACCCGCCGCTGGCCCGGGGATAGCGGTAGATCTGATTATTTTGAGAATCGACAAGATAAAAATAAGTCAAGTATGTGCCGACTGCGGTTATGTTGGAATTCTCGGGCAGACTGATACTGTTGTTTTGAAATTTTTTTGATGACGGGCTGTAGGAAATTGTTTCACCGTTTTTGTTTATAAGAAAGATTAAATTTAAATCATCCATACCGGCCGCCAATTTTAGGTCGCCAAAATTATCCGGTATAGAAGAAAGAGATTGATCTGCTAAGCTGGTTATTGAAGATTGGGAGACGGCGAACATTTTGTTGTTTAGATTTATGGCGGTATAAATCGGGTCGCCCTCAAACTTGTCAGAAACCAAATCCGCGACCCGAATAACATTTTTGTCTTGTTCCAAGGGGATGGCAACTTCGACAACCGGCTCAGCGGGCTTTATCTGCTTGTCTTGGATATATTTGCTTAATTTAAGGCCAAAAAGTGGTACAAAGATAATGGCCAAAACGACCAGTGCCGCGTATAACTTTTGCTGGTAATCCATCTCAGAAGTTATTTTTTTAATTTTTGAAAAATCGGGCGCCAACGCGGCCGCAACGTTCTTTATTTTTCCGCCAGCCTTTTCAAAAAAATCCATTAAAGAACCCCGGCCGGCCGCTTTTTCAATAATTTTTTTATCTGGTATTTTTTTAGCGGACGGACTAATTTTAGGCAAAGATATTTTTTTAGCGGCGCCCAAAAGAGACTGCCAGGAATGTTTGGAAATTTTTTTAAAGCTATTTTGTGCTATGCCTATTTTTTCACTGAAGGCAACCATGTAATCAGCATAATGATTGCTGTTTGGACCATCGCCCGTAGTTTCCTTGATGTAAATGTGCCCATTTTTTTCGTCGGTAAATTCCGGCTGGCCCATCTGTATTTCCGAAGCTATCTCCTTGTTCATTTCCGCTGATATTTTTTCTCTGGTCGGAGCGGCGTTGCGTCCTCCCGCTTCCATGGTCGAGGAAGCGTTGGAATGGGCAGTTTCTCGGGAAAAAGCAGCTTGGCTGAAAGCATTGGCGTACTTGCCATTTCTGGGGACTTTCGCAGGTTCGGCCTCTTCCTTTTCCATTATGTCCACCACGAGAACGGCCGCCTTTTCCAATTCATTTCCCAAGGCAGTCCGTAGAAACTGGATAAATTTTTCTCCCGGAAATCTGAGGGCGCTTTTTTTTATTTCTTCCAGTGAAAAAATTTCAAAAATTCCGTCGGTCGTTATAATGAGCTTATCTTGGGACTCCATTCTTCCGCTGGAAACATTCACAAAAGTTTTCAGGGGGTGAGGTTCGGCTTCGTGTGATGATAATCCCTCGCTGATGTCAGTCATTCCCCTGGATCGCAGCAAAAAAGCCGAAGCGGTTCCGGACTGGGTAATATGCAGATTGTTTTTTTCAATGATGGCTATTAGGGCGTTGAATTTGCCGATCCATTTCACGTTGCCGTGTTCCGCCAGTTTGGAAAGCGCGAGATTGGCCCGATGCAGGGCAGCCTCAAAACTTTCAATCGGGGCTCGTTTCGGCCTGGAAAAATACTCCTTTTTAATTATTGAAGACAAGTAGTTTACGATATAAGAAGAGTCTTCAGATGCGTCTGTTATCTCAAAAATACCCAGAAGAGTTCCTAAATTTTTTTGAGTGATATTTTCCGATTCAAAAACGAAAACCTCAACAAAGGGCCGAAGGTTTTTATTGTTGCAGACTAAAATATTTTCAAAGGAAGCAACAAGGGCGGGTATTTTTTTGTCGAGCTTGTTTTTGGGCATATTTATCGGTTTTATGCTCTTAATTATATCACATTTATCCAGGCACTTTTTGCGAATTTACAGTCTTTCGTTCACAAACAAGAGAAAAGTGCTGGGCCACTATTGCAGAATTTGTCCTGACTGACGTTTTTTGTATAAAACAATTATGATGTAAAAAACAACGGCAGAAAAGAAAATAAGCATGCCGGCGTATTTTATATAATTGTTGATTTCCTCGAAAGCATAGCCAAAAAAGTAGCCCATTATTACCAAAAATCCGCTCCAAACTATGCCACCCAGAAATGAAGCGGTGATAAAGTCCCTGAATTTCATCTGTATCGTTCCGGCCGTAATGAAAGTTATCCAACAGAGCCCGGTGGTTGACTTAACGGCAAAGATAGTTTTTTTACCATGGGCCTGAAAAAGTCTCTCTAGCTTGGCTACTATGGCCGGTTTTATTTTGAGTATCTTTTCTGCTTTTACCAAAGCTCTATTTCCGCCGAAATAACCAATGGTGTATAAAATCACGTCCCCGAGAATGTCTCCCAAGATGCTTAATATCAGCACTATGAAAACATTGAAAAACCCCAAACTGGCGGCGAAAGCTGCCAAAATGGTGGCTATCGGGCCCTCAACAATCATGACCAGAAGCATCAAGGGATAGCCGATGGTTTTAATGTAGCCTAAAATTTCCGGATCCGAGATATTTAGCATAGCGTTTATGCTATTATTTTACCACAAAATACGGAATTTAAAAACGTTTTCCGGAAGCCATTTTTTTGCGCCATTTGGGGATTCACCCCCCACACCAATTTTTTCGCTAAAAAAGTTAGTGTGGGGGTTTACTTTTGAGGACTGCGATATTATACTGTAAATAGGTTAAAACAGGTAAATAGGCTAAATTCTTTACCCCGTTAAATAATCCCGAGCACTCGGGATCACCGCCTCGCGGTATTTAACTGGGTGAATATAAACACTATGTCTGAAATTTTAGAAAATCTTTTTGGCTCTAAGGAGAAAACAAGAATGCTGCGCTTTTTTTTGCAGAACCCGGAACAGGAATATCAGCTGGGCGAAATCGCAAAGCGGAATATGCTGGTCGCGAAAAAAATAAAAAAAGAACTGGAGAATCTGGTAAGAATAAAATTCATCTTAGCGCGAAGCAGAAAAGGAAAAAAATTTTATCTCTTGAATCAAAACTTTATTTTTTATCCCGAATTGAAAAACTTGGTTTCTAAGGACAATATTTTTCCGCAATCAAAGAGCCTGTCAAAAATTAAAGATCTGGGGAATATCAAGCTGGCGGCTATCAGCGGCGCTTTTATTAATTATCACAAGAGCAAGGCGGACATGATTTTGGTCGGGGATGGCATTAGCCGGGCTAAATTGAAAAATTTGATGAACAGTCTGGAGGCCGAAATCGGCAAAGAAGTGGATTTTGTGCTCATGAGCGGAGAAGAATTTAAATACAGGCTGAATATGCTGGACAAATTTATTTTGGAATTTTTGGAGGGTCCACATGAAGAACTAATCAACAAGATAACCGGGCTTAAACGATTCATCGCTAATCGGAAATAAACCATGCTTTATATTCTAATCGGAATCACGGTTTTAGTAAGTCTGCTTTTGGTCTGGCTGGTTTTTGATTTGAAAAAGAAGTTTGAGGGCAAGCAGGAACAGGACAAATCAATGGCCATTCTGGAGAAATTGGCTGCGCTCTCGCAGCAAAATGTTATGCTTTCCGAACAAAATCGGGAATTGCGCCGCACAATGGACGGCAAGCTTTCCGAAACACACCGGGCGACACAGGAACAAATTGGCCAATCAGCGAGGCAAATCGCGGATGTGGTGGCTGGATTAACCAAGCTTGAGGAAACCAATAAGCAGGTTGTTAATTTTTCAGCGCAACTTCAAAATTTGCAGGACATTTTGAAAAATCCCAAACAGCGAGGCGTGCTGGGCGAATATTTTTTGGAGGAAACCTTGAAAAATGTTCTGCCGCCCAATTCCTATCAGATGCAATATGCTTTCAAAGACGGTGTGATTGTGGACGCCGTGGTTTTTGTGCAGAAAAAAATCATCCCGGTTGATTCTAAGTTTTCGTTGGAAAATTATGAAAGAATCTTAAATGCCAAGGATGCAGAAGAAAGAGAACGCTGGGAAAAATTATTCAAGCAGGATCTGAAAAACCGGATTGATGAAACATCCAAATATATCAAACCGGAAGAGGGGACGATGGATTTCGCGTTTATGTTCATTCCATCGGAAGCCATCTATTATGATCTCTTGGTGAACAAGGTTGGCGCGGCGCAAATCAACACGCGAGACCTGATCGAGTACGCCTTCAAAGATAAAAAGGTCATTATTGTTTCGCCGACTTCTTTTTTGGCGTATCTGCAAACTGTGCTCCAGGGGCTGAGGGCTCTCCAAATTGAAGAAAGCGCCAAGGAAATCCGCGCCAATGTCGAAAAACTCGGAAAGCACATTTTGAGCTTTGAAGATTTTATGAAAAAAGTGGGCGGGAGTCTGGGGACAACCGTGAGCCACTTCAACTCTGCCTACAAAGAATTGGGCAAGATCGACAAAGATGTGGTTAAAATTACCGAAGGCGAAAAGAGCATCGAGCCTTTGATTTTAGATAAACCGCAAATTGAATAATAAAATCCATGAGGGGGCTTAACTTAGGGAATATTTTTAATAAAATTGCGAAAACCGGCCTGGGCGTGAAAATCAGGTCTTTTTTTGCGCAGGAGTATTTCCGAAGCCAAATCGTTGTTTGGCTGCTTATATTGAGTCTGGCGGCCAATCTGGCTGATTGGATAAGTCTGAGGTTGTTTATTAAACCGGTTGACTTTCCCATTATTTTGCATTACAATGTTTACTTCGGCGTAGATATGTTGGGGGGCTGGAAGCAAGCCTTTATTCTGCCTTTTTTGGGGCTTATTTTATTTTTGATCAACTCCTGTCTGTCGCTTTATTTTTACCATCAAAAAGAACGAATCGCGAGCCATATTTTATTGATGGCCACCCTTATGCTGCAACTTAGCCTGGTTATTGCTTCAATCAGCGTGATTATTATCAATTACTAAAATAACTTATGCCATTCGATTTTCCTGATCCGAAAACAACGGAACCCAAAAAACGCGCAGTTCAAAGAACGCTGGAAGTCATTCCAGGATTTTTGACCTGGTTCACTTTTATCGGGATGTTTGTTTTTTCATTCCTAGTGCCGGCCTGGGTGGCGGTATTCATCATTATTTTTGATATCTATTGGATATTTCGGACGATCTTTATCGCTTCTTATTCAATTGCCGGATATCGCCGGCTAAAAGAAGGAAAAGAAATTGATTGGTGGGGAAGATGCCAAAACATAACGGATCCGAAAAAATTCAAACAAATTATTATTGAAAGGATAGCAAAGATTAAGACTATTTTGGGGGAGAACGACGGAATGACATGGAGAGAGAGGAGAATATTAAAAAAAGAGAAGAAAAGACTGAAAAGATATTTGAAAGAAGTCTTGGATCTGGAAAAAATAAAAGACCAAATCTTGGATTGGCGCGAAATCATCCATGTTGTTTTATTGCCGACAGCCAATGAATCGGCCGAAGTCATTGAGCCGGCCATCAGGGCGGTGGCTGATTCGAATTTTCCCAATCAACAAATAATAATTCTTCTGGCGACAGAAGAAAGAGAGCCGGAAGAACATAGATTGGCCAAGGTTAATTATCTGCAGGATAAATTTAAGGGTGTCTTTCGCGATTTTTTAGTTACGACCCACAAAGTTAGCGGCGGAGAAATGAAATGCAAAGCTTCAAACGCGACATACGCCGCCAAAAAATTGAAAGCTTATCTGGATGAAAGGAATGTGGACTACAAGCGGGTTGTTCTGTCTAATTTTGATTGCGACACAGTTGCTCATCCGCAATACTTTGCGGCTTTGACCTATGCATTTATTACGGATCCCAAGCGGCTGCAATATGCTTATCAGCCTCTTCCCATGTATCATAACAATCTGTGGGACACAAACGCTTTCGTGCGGGTTATCGTAACAAGCTCCTCTTTTTGGCACATATTCCAGAGCACACGCACGGAATGGATGGTAACGTTTGCATCGCACAGCGAATCATTTGATACTTTGGACAAGGTCGGTTTTTGGCCGGTGAACATAATCAACGAGGACTCGATTATTTATTGGAAGGGGTTTTCCTATTTTCACGGAGATTACCGGGTAAAACCGATTCATCTGCCCGTTTCGCTGGATGCAGTTCTCGCGCCAACTTATTGGGGTACTATCAAAAATCAGTATAAACAAAAACGGCGCTGGGCATATGGCATTGAACACTTTCCAACGGTTATGCGGGCTATTTATAATGATAAAAAAATTACTTTTTATAAAAAATTCAGAATTGCTTTTGAAATGCTTGAAGGCCATCATTCTTGGGCGACCGCGCCGATCATCCTGGCTCTTTTGGGCTGGCTGCCGGTGATAATCGGGGGAGACCAGTTTAACCAAAGCGTGTTGGCGCATAATTTGCCGATTATGACCAGAAATCTCATGAATTTAGCGATGGCCGGTTTGGTCATTTCTGTTTCTTTGAGTTTTCTGCTAATGCCGCCCCGGCCCAAAAAGTATTCACGCTGGAGAAATATTTATATGGTCTTGCAATGGGTGCTGGTTCCTATTACTGCTCCATTTTTGGGCGCGATGCCGGCCATTGATTCTCAAACCAGGCTGATGCTCGGAAAATATTTTGGTGAATTTTGGGTAACCCCAAAAAATAAGAGCCGGTCTTAAGTCACAGCAAAAATGATAAAATATTTAATTCCATTTCTAACCGCCTTTTTTATCACGATCATTTTAATTTTTTTGGGGATTTATGCCGGCAAGAAAATAAAATGGAAGAACCGAGACTCCAAAAGGCATATCCATCACAAAGGAGCCCTGCGGATCGGGGGCGTGGCTATGGTAATCGCTTTTAATCTGGCGATTATGATGAATGCGGATCTGGTCATCACCCCGGAGCTGTATGGCGTTATGGGGGCGACACTGGTATTGATGCTGGCTGGTATTTGGGACGATTTGCGGGAAATTTTCTGGAAAACGCAGTTTCTTTTCCAGGTGGCCGCCGTGGTTTTAGTCTTTGTTTTTGGAGTCAGGCTTTATTCTGTAACCAACCCGCTTACTGGAGGAATCATAAAATTGGACTCAGGAGGCTGGATAATCCTTTCTATCGCGTTGGTTTTGATCTGGACTATCCTAATGATAAATTCAATGAATTGGGCAGATGGGATTGACGGACTTTCCGGCGGAATCACTTTTATTGGCGCTCTGACGATATTTTTTCTGAGTCTCAAGCCTGAAGTCAATCAGCCGCCGATGGCGATTATTTCCATGATTTTGGCCGGCACGGCACTGGGCTTCCTCATCTTTAATTTTAATCCGTCATTCGTTTTAGCGGGTACGGCCGGTTCAACCTTTATGGGGTTTGCTTTGGCAATGCTGGCTATTTTTGCCGGGACTAAAATTGCCACCTCTATTTTGGTCATGGCGGTGCCGGTCGTGGATTTTTTGTGGGTGATCGGGGAGCGCTTGAGGGAGAAAAAATCCATATTCAAGCCTGACGCCAATCATTTGCATTATAAATTATTGGGCTTGGGCTGGTCTCAGCGCAAGACAGCCATATATTTCTATGGGATAACCGCTTTGATTTCAATAATCGCCCTTAACACCAGAGTCATCGGCAAGACGGTTACTCTCTTCACGGCAGTTTTTGTTTTGGTAATCGCCCTGGCCTTTATCAGTAGAAAAATCAAAAATCAAACCGCATAGGGATGAACCCCGATAGAATTTTTTCAAAGCGGGGTTAATGCCAAATTTTTTAATAAATATAAAATTTTAACGGAGTGAAAAAAGCAATCATACTAATCATTCTAATTATCGCCTGCTCCGTTTTTTTGTATTTTTTTCAAAGGGAAAAACAACCTAGCGTTGCTGTTTTATCCTCCGGTCCGAGGACGGTTTTTTTGGGAGACAAGCAGTTTAGTTTAGAAATAGCAGCTACACGCGCAGAGCGTGAACGGGGACTTTCCGACAGAAAATCCCTATGTCTGGGTTGCGCCATGCTCTTTGTTTTTGACAAAAAAGGCACATATCCTTTTTGGATGAAAGGTATGCAATTTGATTTGGACATTCTTTGGGTAGATGATACAAGGATTATGCAAATCGACAGAAATATTTCGCATTTAGCCGGTGTGGCGGAGGTCAGGAGCCCTAAAATTGCCGTAGACAGGGTGCTGGAGATCAACGCGGGAGAAAGTGATAGATTAGGGCTGAAAGAAGGGGATAAGGCGATATTTAAATAAAAAATTCTGCCCAAAATGCAAAAATCCCCCCGCCCTGGCGGGGGGATTTTTGCTATTAAAAGTAGTAATATACTTAAAATATAAAGAAAGAACAGCAGAAATTTTTCTTTGTGTTTTGGGTTCTGACTGTGGATTCTAAGATAAGGAGGGTACCCGCAATGTGTATTTATGCAAGTTTTTAAGTTGTGCATCATTCAGGGTTTTTGATTTTGTGATTGCGTTTTGAATCAAGTCTTTAGAAAATTCCGCTGAGGTTCCTACAAAAATCTTTTTCGACGGAACATTTTTTCGGAGATAATCTTCGATATAAATCTTATGTTCTGGTGTGAGGGCTGAATCCGGATTTTTCTCCAGGTAGTTCGCTAGCGCTCTGCGAGCTAAAACGGTCATACTGTCTCCGGAGCCGGCGGTTTCCACGAAAGACTTTTCAGTTTCCTGGCTTGATGCAGCTGGAGCAACTTTTTTAACACCTTTGTCTTGCGGGGTAGCCGTGTTGTCGCTCGTAGCCGCTTGTTCAGTAACAGCCTCTTGGCTTGCCTGTTCGTTTATCGGGGCTTCCGTTCTTTTGGAATAGGAATAGATCCCTCCAGCGATCAAAACAACAATTATGACGCTGATAATGATTCTCAGATTATCCTGTAACCATTGTTTTGTCTTGTTTGTGTCAGTACCTTCCTCTAATTTATTTTCATCTTCCATTTTTTGTGTCACCTTCCTTTCTAGCTAACCCGGTTAAATACCGTGAAACGGAATATTTAACGGGGTAAAATTATTAAAGTGCTTGCAATGAAGCTCGTCTTTAAATATTAGCAAAGATATGACTAGCGTCAACTAGACAAAAGCCCATGTTTAGGGCATAATATGAGGATTTTAGTGAGTTAAGACGAATTTAAACAGTCTAGATGTACTAAAAAAATATGTTTGTGAAATTGGGCGCTCAAATTTCTAATTTCTAATTTCTAATTTTTAAATAATTTCTAATGCCCAAATGTTTAAAAATTATAAAATTATGATTTATTTAAAAATTACAAAATTAAAAATTCAAAAATTGTTCTTTTTTGTGAAATAAATTAAAATATTGTCTGTAGTAGCTCTTGACAACTTAAAAAAGTTATCCACAGTTTGCAAAATTTGCTATTGCAAATAAAATAAGATGTTGTATAATTTAAATAAGATAAAATAAGTTTAAGAATATTTTATCTGAAAATAAAATAGGTCGAAAATAAAAAAATTATTGGATATTTTCAAAGGTTATCAATCTTTGGAAAAGAAGTAAAAATAGAAAGGAAGGTGAAATACAAAATGGCAAAGAAAAAAGCTGCAAAAAAGGCTAAGAAAAAAGCTACCAAGAAAAAGAAAAAATAGTCTTTTCTAAATAGTCCGCCAATGCGGCGGACAGTTATCAACTTTTGATTGCAACGCAATCATCGTTATAAAGCAAAAACCCTCGAGAAATCGGGGTTTTTGCTTTATACGGGGGTTGTTATAAGGCTATTATACAAACGCGCCATTTGCCTGCCAGGTCTTTTTTGAATTCAATCTTGTGGGCAAAAGAGAAAATTTTCTCCAATTCTTTTTTCTGGATGTGACCGATTTCGCAGAGAACAGTAGCCCTATTTTCCACTATACTTTTTAATTTTTCCAGTTGTCTAGCAAGTTGACGATAGGCGTCTAGTCCGTCAGCTCCGGCATACAGGGCGATTTGCGGTTCAAATTTTAATCCCTTGGTTTCGCTGCTTTTGAGCAAGGTTTTCCATCCAAAGTCGAGGTAGGGAAGATTAGCAACGATAATACAATCTTTTTTAATCGATGCTGGATGTTTGAGAAAATGATCAAGCAAGTCCGATTTTATGAATTTTATATTGCCGAAGACTTTATGGATCTTCGCGTTTTGTTTGGCAACCGCCAAAGCTTTAGTGGAAATATCAATGGCGATGAATTTATTTTTATTTTTCAAATTTTTTGCTAAATTTATAATTATATTCCCGCTTCCGGTCCCTACATCAATGATAATATTGTCTTTCGGCTGAAGCTTCAAAACTTCTTCCACCAGCATTTCCGTCTCCGGCCTAGGCACCAAAACACTCTCATTTACCTTGAAATTAAGCCCATAAAACTCTTTGTGGCCCAAAATATAGGCTAGGGGCTCACCGCGCCTGCGGCGCGTCAGTAAGTTTTTAGTTTTTAGTTCTTGGTTTTTAGTAAGTTTAAATTCCGGGTGAGCCAGCACAAACTCGCGGGATTTTTTGATGGCTTCAGCAATTAGCAACTCAAGATCCAAAGAATCAATTTTTTTGTGGCATTTAATTAAAATATCTTTAATTGTCATTATATTAGCCTAAAACCCAAACTTCTAAATTTTGTAATTTAGTCATTAGAAATTGTTTAGAAATTAGAAATTGAAGATTAGAAATTCTTAAGATGTTTGCATCTTGAGCTTAATGTCTTCTTCAATGAGAGCATTAATAATTTGGTTAATATCGCCGTTCAAAATTCCCGGCAGATTGCTCCAATTTTGTTTGATGCGGTGATCAGTGACGCGATCTTGGGGAAAATTGTAAGTGCGGATTTTTTCACTGCGGTCGCCTGTTCCAATCTGATTTTTTCTGGTGTCTCCCAATTCTTTATCCCGTCTTTCTTCTTCAGCTTGCAGAAGGCGAGAACGCAAAACTTTCAAGGCTTTTTCTTTATTCTTAATCTGAGATTTTTCATCTTGGCAGGAAACAACCAGTCCAGTCGGGACATGAGTGATCCTCACTGCGCTTTTGGTGGTGTTCACTGACTGTCCACCCGGGCCGGATGAACAAAAAGTGTCGATTCTCAGGTCTTTTTCTTCGATTTTCAAATCAAATTCCTCGGCTTGGGGCAAAACGGCTACGGTGGCGGTAGAAGTGTGGATACGGCCAGATTTTTCTGTTTCCGGAATTCTCTGTACGCGGTGCACGCCGGATTCATATTTCATTTTGGCAAAAACATCTCGCCCGTTAATTTCAAAAGTTACTTCTTTGAAACCGCCGATGCCGATCGTGCTGGAATTCAAAAGCGAAGTTTGCCAACCGTTTTTTTCCGCGTAGTGTGAATACATCCGAAACAGATCGGCTGCAAAAAGCGCGGACTCATCTCCGCCAGCACCGGCACGAATTTCCACGATGACATTTTTGCTGTCATTAGGGTCTCTGGGAATCAAAAGTTTCTCCAGTTCCTTCTCCAGTCGTTCTTTTCCTGATGCTAATTTTATGTTTTCATCCATAGCCATCTGCTTGAGTTCGCCATCTTCTTCGGAATTGATGATTTTGGCATTTTCTTTCATTTCGGTTTCAACTTTTTCGTATTGGGTGATAACATTCATAGTCTCGGTCAATTCGGCCTGTCTTTTGCCTAATTTTGCCATTTTTTTGGGGTCAGAAACTGAGCCGGACAAATTCAGCTGGTTTTGGATGTCCTGGTATTCTTTTTTGATCTCTTCAATTTGCGATTTCATTCTAATGGGCTTTTTATTCTTTTTAAATTCGGATTGGTTACTTTCGTATAAAGTTGTGTCGTGCGGATATTTTGATGTCCCAGTAATTCTTGCACATATCTCACATCTACGCCATTTTCGAGGAGATGAGTGGCGAAACTATGCCGCAGGCTATGAAAAGTCGCCTCTTTTTCTATTCTAGCTCTTTTCAGGGCTTTTTCAAAGACCATTTGGGCTGTCCGTTCGGTTAGCTTTCCCCCACGCTCGGATTCGAAAACATATTCATTGCCGTGCTGGAGTGCCATCATTTCGGAAAGATCCGCTTTCAGTTTTTCCGGAAATATAGTGATTCGGTCCTTATTGCCCTTGGTGTTTTTCAGGTGGATGGTGAGTTCGTCTAAATTTACATCTCTATTTCTCAGATTTATAGCCTCGCTCACGCGGAGACCCGCGCCATAGGACAGGGAAATGAGCAGTTTGTGCTTTCTATTTTCAATTGAGTCGATAATTTTTTCGATTTCAGCCCGCGAAAGCACCACCGGAAGTTTCTGCGAAGTCTTGGCGAATTTAATATCGATACGAACCCTACTTTTGTATATTTCACGGTAAAAATACTTGATGGCGTTGAGATGCAAATTGATTGTTTGGGGTGATTGCCCGCGCGCCTGTTTTTCGAGGAGATATTTTTTAAGCAGGGGAATGTCTGGATCTTTTTGGACATTCTTAATATACTGGAAATAATCATTAAGGCACCCCAAATAGCTTTCAATTGTCCGCGGGCTGTAATTGCGAAGCTTCAATTCATCTTTAATTTTGTCTAAAAGCTCTTTTAATTCCATGCTTTTTATGCTAAACTTATCTCAGTGAGTTCCAGCAATGTAATTATACCACACTTCGCAATATCAACAAATTTAAGTATATTAACCAACATTAATTCGCATAAAAAAGAGTTGTGCGAAATATCACTCAAATTTTTTTATGAGCACAAAACAAAAAATATTAATAACCATAAGTTTTATTGTAATCTACGTTTTTCTAGTTCTTGCCTTTGCTTATGTCGGTGATACGCGTA
>JBAYLE010000008.1:0-32089 GCA_041664225.1 Parcubacteria group bacterium
CGACCTATCAACGAGCAACTTTTATTTTCGGGCGACGGATTTTTGGCATAGAAAAAACCCAGTCTTTCGACTGGGTTTTGCTTTACTCTTGGCACAAAGCAACTTATTTTTCAGCTCCTACTTCCCACAACACTTCTTATATTTTTTCCCGCTGCCGCATGGACATGGGTCGTTGCGCCCTACTTTGTCTTTATTGATGATCGGTGCTTGTTTAGTTTCTGATTTTTGATCCGTTTCCGCTGCTTTGGCCGCTCCAAATTGTTCAACTTCTTCGGACGCGCCTTTGAATTGCAAATTTTGCTGTTTGGTTTCAACTTGCGGCGCCGCGACAATATTGATCCTAAAAATCGTATGCACGATTGAAGACCGGACATTTTCCATCAGATTTGAAAACATGCCAAAAGCTTCGCGTTTGTATTCCACTAGCGGATCCCTTTGCCCGTAGCCCCTGAGACCGATGCCTTCGCGCAGATAGTCAATCTCATCCAGATGATTCATCCACATCATATCGATCGTTTGCAGCATTACCGCTTTTTCAATCGAGCGCATCTGGCCAGCGCCAATTTCCTGTTCTTTCCGATTATATGATTCTTTGGCCTGACCCACCAGATATTCAACCATGGAGGTTATTTTTTCAACTGAATTTTCACGCTTGTTGGACTGGATTTCTTCCAGTTTTTTTAATACTGTTTCGTCCGCGCCGGCTATATTCTTGAAATTTTCAAATATTTCTTTCATCTTCCATTCGCCCTCTTCGCCAACCGCATGAAAAGAAACCATCCGTTCAATTTCTTCTTTGATATTTTCGAGAATTTCCATTTTCGCGTCCTGCGCTTCCAAGATTTCCCGCCGTTTTTTGTAGATCACTTCTCTTTGTTTGTTCATGACATCGTCGTAGTCCAAAACATGCTTTCTGATGTCGAAATTAAAACCTTCAATCTTCGATTGGGCGTTTTCGATCGTCTTGGAAATAATTTTGTTCTGGATAGGCTGATCTTCCGGCAACCCCAAGCGATCCATCATACTTTTTAATTTGTCCCCGCCGAACCGGCGCATCAATTCATCTTCCAAGGAAACATAAAATTGCGAGGCTCCGGGATCACCTTGACGTCCGGCACGTCCGCGCAACTGATTATCGATGCGGCGCGCTTCATGCCGTTCCGTGCCGATGATGCACAACCCACCCAACTCGCGCACGCCTTCTCCTAATTTGATGTCCGTACCTCGGCCGGCCATATTGGTGGCAATCGTGACCGAGCCAAGTTGCCCGGCTTTCGCCACAATTTGGGCTTCACGTTCATGATTTTTGGCGTTCAGAACTTCGTGCGGTATGCCGTGTCTCCCCAGAAGCGCGCTCAGATATTCTGATTTTTCAATCGCAATCGTACCTACCAAAGCCGGCTGTCCCGCCTTATTCATTTCTTTAATTTTTTCCGCAATCGCGTCAAATTTCCCTTTTTCCGTCTTATACACCACATCCGGCAGATCTTTTCGGATCAGCGGCTTGTTGGTTGGAATCTCCATCACATCCATCTTGTAAACCTTGAAAAATTCTTCCGCGCTCGTCAGAGCCGTACCGGTCATGCCGGAGATTTTGTTATACATGCGGAAATAATTCTGGAAAGTAATTGTCGCCAACGTTCTGGATTCCTTTTGGACATGCACCTGTTCTTTGGCCTCGATGGCCTGGTGCAACCCTTCGCTATAACGTCTCCCCGGCATCAGACGTCCCGTAAAGTCATCCACGATGATAACTTCGTCGTCCTTGACCACATAATCCCGATCGCGCTGGAAAATTATTTGCGCTTTCAGGGCTTGCTCCAAATGATGCACATAATTTATTTTTCCATACTCATAGATATTGCCGACGCCCAGCCAATTTTCCATTTTGGAAATTCCCACGTCCGTAATCACCACTGCTTTCATTTTTTCGTCCACTTCAAAATCTTCATCCCGCTTGAGCCTCGGTACCAGTTGCGCAAATTGCTGATACAATTTTGTTGATTCCGTGTCTGGCGCGGAAATAATCAAGGGCGTCCTGGCTTCATCGATCAAGATGGAGTCCACTTCATCCACGATTACATAATTCAGTTCCCGCTGGACCATCTGCTCTAAAGTCGGCACCATGTTGTCGCGCAAATAATCAAAGCCGTATTCATTATTCGTTCCATAGGTAATGTCGGCGTTGTATGCATCGCGCCGCGAAATTTCGCGCAAATTTTCCATTTCTACTGTTACTTCATTTTCATCCATAACTTTCGGTTCATAAATATAGGATGCGTCATGGATGATGCACGCCGTTGAAATTCCAAGAAAATGAAAAATTGATCCCATCCAATTGCAATCGCGTTTGGCCAGATAATCATTGACTGTTACCACATGCACCCCTTTGCCAGAAAGCGCATTCAAGTATATCGGCAAGGTTGAAGTTAAAGTTTTGCCTTCACCAGTTTTCATTTCCGCAATTTTCCCGCTATGCAAAACAATCCCGCCGATCAATTGAGTATCAAAATGCCGTTCATTGATGACACGACTGGCCGCTTCGCGAACAACCGCAAAAGCCTCTGGAAGCAAATCTTCCAGAGTTTCGCCTCCGCCAGCTGGCGGATTTAGGCGTTCTTTGAATTCTATTGTCTTGTTTCTCAGCTCCTCGTCAGAAAGTTTTTGGATTTCAGGACCAAAGGCATTAATCTTGTCCACAATCGGTCGCAACTTCCCAATTTCCCGAGTGTTTGAGCCAAAAATGTTCGTAAATAGTGCCATAATTTAGTTGTTAGTTCACAATCAACGGTTCACAGCATAACTACTTTTAACCTTTTTATACTACCAAAAAAAACCTCGGAAGTCTACCCCGTGGTCCAATTAGGATTTTACGGGGTCAAACAGGAGGCCTTTAAATCATTGCTATTTTTTTGTCAATCAAAAATTGTACGCCCTACTCAATTGGACTTATATTTCTGAATCCGTCCGAAATAATTTTGGCGACATTTTTTTCAAAATCAACATGTTTTCCGGCCGAACATGAATCCTGCGGACCAGCATAGAAAAGAAAATATCCGTCAAATTGCTTAATATCAGCCATGCGTCCCAGATAAAATTGCGATTCTCCAGTCGCATTTTTTTGCGGAGTTCCGTTTATTTTTGAAATGACGGCTGTTCCATCAGCACAACCAGCGCTCAAAGCATTCAATGATTTCGAAGAAAAAGCAACAGAAGAATAACCATCCCCGCCTGGTATGATCTTATAAATTAAATCACCAAGCACAGAAGCGTCTATGGTCATTTTAAATCCCATTTCTTTTATTTTCACGGTTATTTGGCTGCTTTTTACTTCTGGAGTCGACTGATTGGCTGATTGCGGCTGTTCTGCTGGCTGATTATTTTTAGAAATTTGGATTTGCCCCGGCGCGATTTCCGGCTGATTTTTTTCATAAACCCAGACAAAAGCGCCGACTGTGATAGCGATGATAATTATCACTACCGTCCCGACCCAAGTTTTGATTTGTGTGTTCATTTTATTTTAATAAAAAAGTTAGTTTATGAATTTGAAAGTGGAGAGGATTTGATTAAAGATTTCACTTGGCGTATTTTCGATATTATTAGGAACGTCGATACTAATAATGCTTTCTCCGTGAGGCAAATAGATGAAATACCCACTCGAGCTCGGATTGTCTGACTTAATTACTGAGTAACCGTTAAATTCACTTTCTTTAAGTGGTCCTTCGGCATTTTGCTTTTGAAGCCATTGGCTCGCGGAGAGTTGCTGAAGGTTTTGAAATACTGTGAAAATAATTGCGGCACCGTTTACATCTTTTTTCAAAAAAATTCGCTGGACATTGCCCACGGGTTTTGGAGAATTATTGTTTACATCAATAGCCCAATCCTTAGGATAGTTAACTTCAAACCCATACTTTTCATTGCGATAAGTTTGCCAATTAGAAGTTTTTTCCGCAGGAATTGCGCAATCTTGCGAACAAGATTCCGCTGTTTCTCCGCACGGGCATTCAGATGTTTTTTTGGGATCTTGGCAAATCCCGTCACCACACTGATCATTGCATATGCAATTTATGTTCAATTTAACACCGCCTGGCTGGCATTCTCCTCGATAGTACGCCCATTCGTCGCATTCTGAACCATCAGAAAATCTGCAATATCCGATTTGCCCGCCATCCGCACCGGTACGAATTTCCAATGTTCCGCCATTATTGGTGCAGTGAACCGAAGCTGGATTAGCAATACCGATATTATTATTTTGACCGGTGTTCTGTTTTTTGATGGGAATTTGGATATCCGGCTGCGTAATTTCCGGCTGGTTTTTTTCATAAACCCACACAAAAGCGCCGACTGTAATTGCAATAATAATTATTAGTGCTACGCCCAATCCGGTTTTTATTTGTTGTTGCATAGTTTATAAAAAATTAATTAATCGTTAATATTTAGCTGGAAAGTTTCCAAAATTTTTCCGCCCTCCTTGCATCTGTCTTGTTGGAACTTGTCAAACTGTCCGCCGCCGTCAGTCGGACCCTTCCCGCAACAGCCGTCGCAGACAAAAACCTTGCCCTCGTCTTCCGTGATTTTTTCTAGCGCTGACTTGTTCGACGTATTTGCCCATTCAGAAGAAGTGTAGATTCTGATTGTGAAAAGACTGAATGGCTGATGACCATCTTTGAAACTGAAGCTCACACTCTTGTCATTTGGAAAACTGCTTTCGGTGGCAACATAGCCTTTCCATGATTCCGGAAAACCTAAGCTAAATCCAAGATTTTTGTTTGAATATGCTCTCCAAGCCGGAGAATCATCAGTTTGACTGGACGCATAAAATTTCACCGGCAATTTGAAACTTTCGTCTAGCTCGCGCAGATCAGATGAATTATCTTTCTTAAAAAGAATATATCCCGTTTCAGTTGTTGGTTTTGAAAATTCAACTGTTCCGGAGAAATTTACAAAATTTTCCGTCATCCATTCCGGCGCTTCTGGCGATGAAACAAATTGCGCCGTGCCGGAGCCTATTTTTTTCCCACTGTCCTCATAAACCTCCATCGGAAAACTGCCTTCAAAAAACCAGGTGCCCCGAGCTTTACCCGAAACGATTATCGGACTGAAAATTGTAGAATTTTTGGCTGGAGCGGAAATAATAATTTTGTCAGCAATGCCAACAATTTCCGGACAAGAGGCGAATTCACAATTCAGTCCGGTCCTCCCCACAGCCGATCCGTCGGGACAAATTTTAGCTTCCTCGGTACAAGCACGCTGAATTTTTTCCGGTGGACTGACAGGTACGTAATTAATTACGTAATTCTTTTGAGAGTACCAGACAAAAAACCCAGCCAAAAGCGCCGCGATTATGACAACCGCTAACCCGATCCAAGTTTTGATTTGTGTGTTCATTTTTTGTTATCCTTGATGCTTATTCTACTCCTAATTTAAAGAAAAATGAAGAGAAAAAGTTATACACAGAAAATCAAACAACAACAAAAAAACGGCCGTTCAAAGCCGTTTTTTATTATCTAAAAACCTCTGAGAATCTAGAAGCGCGCGCTTTTATCAATCACGGTCTTTTTTTTGATCGATCGCCGGCCGCGAATGCGCAGGGTTCTGACTTTTTCTGTGTCTTTTCTGATCTGTTCTCGCAAATCGTTTTCCACTGAATCAATAGAGCCTTCGATGCTTTGCGTCGTGTCTTCAGCGCGGTAAAGATTGTATGGCGTCTTGACCATAACTTCCACCCGGAATTTATTTTTTTTCTTATCCATATCAATTTCGATTTCGATGCGCGAAATTTTTTTCAACAATTTTTGGACTCCCTGCAGTCTCTTGGTTATGTACGCCTCTGTCCTGTCGTCTATTTTCAATCCTTTAAAAAATAAACGCATGCTGTTTTCTACTGTCATAGATTTTTATTATTAAATTATTATTAAAAACCAACATACTGAACCTCCTCCTGTAATTCTATCCCGAATTTATCTCGCACCTGCTGTTTAATAAAACTTGAGAGCATTATAACATCTTGGGCCGTCGCTCCGCCAGTGTTGACGATAAAATTGGCATGCTTTTCACTCACCATCGCCCCGCCGATTTTCTTACCCTTAAGTCCGCATTCTTCGATCACAAATCCCGTCGGAATAGTATTTTTCTCGTGTAATTTCAATTCTGAAAAACGGGGAAGTTCTTTTAATTTTTTCAAATTATGTTCCGTCGGCGCGGTGTGCTTGAAAAAACTGCCAGGTGAAAGAGTTTCCGGAAAGACACCCTTTCTCCATGTTATGCTTTCTTGCACCTTTTTCTGCAAAACTTCTTTGTTTCCTGCTCTAAATTTTAGTACAGCTGAAAGGATAATAAAATTGCTTTTCTTTTTGAAAATACTTTCGCGATATGCGAACTCACATTCGGCATTGCTGAATTCTTCATTTTTTTGATTTTCCAAATCATATGCCCTCACGCTTTCCACAATATCTTTCATGGACAAACCAAAAGTCCCGGCATTACCTCGGATGGCTCCGCCCAAGCTTCCTGGCAATCCCCCAGCCCATTCCAGTCCCACCAGCCCTTTTTCGACTGATTCTTTTATCAATTTTGCGATCGAGACGCCTGCTCCGGCCCTAATAATGTCATCTTGCAACTCACAGCTTGTATTATGTAATTTTATAACCAACCCACTAAAACCGTCATCTGAAACAAGCAAATTGCTTCCCCCGCCCAAAATAAAAAATTCCAGATTATTTTTTTTGGCATATTCAAGCGCCTCAATCAATTCTTCCTCGCTTTTTACTTCCACAAAAAACTTCGCCGGCCCGCCGATGCGGAAAGTTGTAAAATTTGCCAGTGGAATATTTTTTTGAATATTTAACATGGTATAAAAATATTTTTTTCTAAATAATCATGAATATATTTCGGTATATTTTCATGCCCGAGATGCCAATCGACATTTTCATCTAGATTAATCCATTTAAAGGCAGTGTGTTCGAAGCTGGTCTTTATTTTAGACTTTTTTTCATCATATTCTGCCACAAAAGATATATTCACTTGATAAATTGGAACCTCTGGATATTTATCTGGACCCTTTGTGAGCACGGTCAAAATTCCCCTTATTTTTGCCTCTATCCCGGCCTCTTCTTTAGCTTCCCGCCTGGCTGCATCAATAAAATTTTCTCCTACATCCACCCACCCTCCGGGCAAACACCATTTTTTATCATCAGCACGTTTCAAAACTAGTATTTCTCTTTTTTTATTAAGCACGGCAACATTTACGCCAAGCTTTGGGGTAATGCAGCCTCCTTCTTTTTTAAAATTTTCTTTCAATCTCTTTTTTGGGATATTTAAAATTTCCGAGTATTTATCCGCCGTTAAATTGATTATTTTTTTATAACGATCAACGTCATAGTGATCTTTTGTATACGTAAGTCCTTCCATAGCGATAGCTCTTAATTCATCAAGCAAGGCTGTTATGTTTTTCATAAAAAAATTTAATGAATTAAGTTTTGTCCCTTTCCTCCGCTTTTCTGCCTTGTTCCCATAAAAATACCATAAGGGTTGTGACGATGACAACCAGCCAATCTTGCCGCACAATCGGATGCATATGGAGATATTTTTGGAAAAGCGGGATATACATAAATGATAGCAAAATTCCGACTGATATTAAAATCGCGCCAATGGCGTATTTATTTTTGAAAAACCCCAGTTCAAATGGCGAAAATTTTTCACTGCGCGACTGCAATAAATTGGCAACTTGCGCCATGGAAATTACGGCGTAAGCCGCGGTTGTGGATTGTATGTATAGCAGGGAATCTTTGGCCAGATCCTGTCCGAAATCCCAGCCGCCGCGGAGCATTGACCAAAGAAAGGCAAAGACCGCACCAGTTGCCATTAACACGCCCAAATAAAAAATTCTGCGAAAGCCGCTCCAAGTCATAATTTTTTGTTTACTGCTCATCATTTTATTTTTTTCACTGCCAGGCTCTGTCGGCTCAAAACTCAGAGCAAACGATGGAAAAATATCCGTTCCGAGGTCAGTGGCCAAAATTTGAACTGCGGTCATTGGCGAGGGAACGCCAAGCAAGACCCCAAAGACCACCGACAGTAATTCGCCGGCGTTCGCGACAAAAACATAATGCACGAATTTTTTGAGATTTTGAAATATGGTACGGCCCTCTTTGATACCCTTGACAATGGACGCAAAATTATCATCCAAAAGGATCATATCAGCGGCTTCTTTGGAAACATCTGTCCCAATTATACCCATCGCTACGCCAATGTCTGCGCGCTTCAGCGCTGGCGCGTCATTTACTCCATCGCCGGTCATCGCGATAACTTGTTTGTATTTTTTAAGAACATCAGCGATGCGTAATTTTTGCTCCGGAGCGATACGCGCAAAAACAGTTACCCCCTTTTTTATTGAATCAAATAATTCTTTATCGCTTAATTCATCCAGACTCTTCCCGTTTATCACTCCATCATTTTCTCCCTGCCCGATCAGGCCGATATTTTTAGCAATGGCGCGCGCAGTGATTTCATAGTCTCCGGTAATCATTACCACTTTAATTCCCAAATTACGACATTCGGTTAGAGCCTGAGCCACATCGGTCCTTGGCGGATCAATCATGGCCATCATACCGACCCAGATCAAATCACTTTCTGCTTTATCCATATCCTCAGCGTCTTCCGCTTTCAATTTTTTATACGCAAAAGCCAAAACACGCAAAGCTTCCCCCGACATTGAATTATAAATTTCTCTGATTCTCTCCTTTTCTGCAATTGTAAAATTTGATGTCTCGCTATCAACTATTTTATGAGTACACAAATCCAGCAAGATATCCGGCGAGCCCTTGACATAAGAAATCGTGTCTTTGTTCTTGTAGATAACGCTCATCCGCATTCTTTCTGATGAAAATGGATTTTCAGTTATTTTTGTTTCATTTTGCAAATAAAAATAATCTTCTTCGTTATATTTTTTCCCCGCCACAATTATGGCACCCTCGGTCGGATCGCCGATAATCTTGTATCCGTCAGCGCCTTTTTCAAGACTCGCATCGTTGCATAGCGTTCCAATTTTACAAAGCAAATCCAAATTCTGAATTTCGGCAGATTTCACGGGTTTTCCATTTTTTGAAAAATCGCCCCAAGGTTCATAACCGGTTCCGCCAACATCAATAATCTCGTTGTTTATGACCATTTTAACGACTGTTAACTCATTTTTTGTGATCGTTCCCGTTTTGTCGGTACAAACAATATTCACACTGCCCAACGTTTCCACCGCGTTTAATTTTTTAGCCAAAACATTGTCCTTGAGCAGTCTTTTCATACCCAAAGACAGCGCGACAGAAATGGCCGCCGGCAGGCCTTCTGGCACGACCGATACGGCCAGCGCCAAAGCAAATAAAAAGTTTTCATATAAGGAAAGCTTGAAATATTGCCCGGCAATCATAACTACAATGCCAATGAGAACCGCCAGGATAGTCACATCTTTTCCCAGGCGCCGCATCTGTTTTTGCATCGGCGTCAGATCCTCTTTCATTTCTTGCGTGAGATTTGCGATTTTTCCCAACTCCGTATTCATTCCTGTGCCCGTGACCACATAACGCGCTTCCCCAGTAGAAATCGTTTCTCCGGAAAAAACCATATTATCAATATCCGCCAGCGCTACGGTGTTTTCCAGCACCTTGACCGATTTCGTTTCCGGACGCGATTCGCCGGTAAATATAAAACTGTTCACCCGCAAGGTGTAAGCCTCCAAAAGATACCCGTCCGCCGGTACGCTGTCTCCCCCAGACACTGCCACAATATCTCCAGGCACAAGATGGCTAGCATCAATTTCTTTTTTCTTCCCGTCACGAATAACGACCGTCTTATCAGCCGTCAGTTTTTTGATCTGATCCAAAATTCTTTCAGCTTTAAATTCTTGAAAAAATCCGATGACAGCATTGATAAAAACGATAATCAAAATTATTGTCACATCCCGATACTCCTGAAATATCAAGGCCAGCCCAGCCGCGACCAGCAAAATCCAAACCAGCGCATCATTAAATTGATTGAAAACCAGCTTTAGCCACTTCCACTGTCCTTTTTTTTGCAACTTATTTGAGCCAGATTCTTTCAGCCTTTTTCTTGCTTCTTCCTCCGATATGCCCTGAAGAGAAGTATTAAATTTCTTTAATACTTCTTTAATAGTAAGATTATAAATATCTTTATTTTGTTTCGCCATTTCTTTGATCACTTCGTATGCAAATTCAGGATTTTAGCTTTTTTACCACCTCAAAAACATTCCCCGCTCCGATGCTCAAAACTACGTCGTCCGGGCCGATCCGGTCTTTTAAAAACTCCACTGCTTCCTTGATGGTCGGAATATATTCCGCCTTGCCATGGCCATATTTGTTGATCAAATCAACCAAATCTTTGGAGCTGACCTTGCCAGAATTTTCGCGTGCTGAACCATAAATGTCCAAAACAATCACTTGGTCCGCGTCATCAAAGCTTTGCGCAAAATCTTGGAGAAACATTTCAGTGCGAGAATATGAGTGCGGATGGAAAACCGCAACGATATTTTTTTCGGGATAGAGGCCGCGTGTGCCTCGCAAGGTTGCTTTTATTTCCTCCGGATGATGGCCATAGTCATCAATCAAAATCGCGCCGTTTCGCTCTCCGATATATTCAAACCGCCGCGATGTCCCCCGAAAACTTGCCACAGCCTCAGAAACATTCGCCAAATCAATGCTTAACTCATGACAAGCCACGATAACCGCTGCAGCATTGAGCAAATTATGATCACCCACTAACTGCGTCCTGAATTCGCCAAGCCTTTTGCCGTTATGAACAATTTCAAACTTTTGATATACTTTGCCCTCAACGCTTTCCACGCCGATTTTTTTAATAATTGCGTCGTTATCTTCCTGGAAGCCATATTTAATAACCTTGCCTTGGCAAGCGCCGGCTACTTCATTGGTTGCCACGCTGTCGCCCCACACCACCAAAAAACCAGTCTTGGTAATTTTGGCGACAAAATCTGAAAAGGCTTTTTTATAGTCGAAAAATGTCGGAAATGTATCCGGATGATCCCAATCAACACTGGTTAGGATGACTGCGTTAGGATCGTATAATTTTAATTTATTTTGAAATTCATCCGCTTCAATTATGAAATATTCACCCCGACCGACTAAAGCATTAGACCCCCATTCCACTACGCGGCTGCCAATGACAGCATCCGGATCGGCTCCTGTTTTTTTCAGGGTGTCCGCCAACATAGCAGAGACTGTCGTTTTGCCATGCGTACCACAAACAGCGATTCCGTACTTTTTATTGAACAATTCAGCCAGCATTCTCGGATAACTAATCGTGGCTAAACCTCTTTTTTTGACTTCGGCTAACTCTATATTATTTCCTTCGTTATACGAGGAAGAATATAAAATAAGATCAGTATCGTCAGGGATATTATCAACAGAAAATCCTTCAACATATTTTATGCCTATTTTTTGCAAAACTTCATCCGTAAAAAATTTTTCATGCGTATCTGAACCAGTAATCTCGATGCCCATTGTTTTTAGGATCTCCACGATCGCCACCACGCCAGAACCCTTGATCCCAATGACATACACTTTTTTTATCTTGGATAAATCCATTCCCATAAGATTAAAAAATTACTTGATCATGCCCAATATGCCATCGGCAATTTTTTCAGTCGCGTCAGGATGATAAAACCTCTTTATGTTTTCCGATAATTTCGAGCGCAGTTCCTCATTTGTCATAATCTCTTTGATTTTTTCCATCAGCAAATTCTCACCCAGATTATTTTCTTCAAAAACGATGCATCCGCCCGTGCGCGCGATTAAAAATGCGTTCATTTTTTGGTGATCATTGGCTGATCCTTCCAGCGGGATAACAATCGCCGGCTTTCCGTTGGCCGCGATTTCTGAAAGCGAATTAGCGCCCGCCCGAGTAATAACCAGATCCGCCACCGCCAGGATATCTTTTATTTCCGGTCCGACAAACGCGATTGGATGGTATCCCTCCCGACCAGCCTTGACACCGATTTCTCCGGCCCGGTGGACAACAGCTTCATAATTTTTATTTCCCGTTTGATGAATCACTTGGTATTCATGCAGAAGATGCGGCAAAATATTGAGTATTTTATTGTTTATTATTTGCGCGCCCTGCGAACCCCCATAAACAAGGATTACTTTTTTTGATTCGATCAGGGAAAACAAGGACCGCGCCGCTGCCGGATCGCCCTGATTGATATCTTCGCGCAAAGGATTACCGGTCAGCACGACCTGCGCGGCCGGAAAATCTTTTTCTGTCTCCGGATAAGAAACCGCCACGCGGGTAGAAAATTTTCCCAACAAAGCATTGGTTGCTCCAGGCACACTATCTGATTCATGAATGAGAATCGGGATGCGATATAGCCAGCCGACTAAAACCACTGGCAGGGACGCATACCCGCCTTTAGAAAAAATTGCATCCGGCATATAAGTCAACAGATACCAGAGAGCTTGGATTATGCCCACAGGAATCTTGAATAAGTCAACAAAATTTTGTAATGAAAAATATCGGCGCATTTTCCCGGCCAAAATTCCTCGGGTGGGAATTCCGGCTTGCGCTATTAACTCCTCTTCGAGTTCTTCTTTGGGACCGATAAAAAGAAAGTCCACCGTATCGGTTTGGCCGACTCTTTCCCTTATTTTTTTGGCTACTGTGATTAGCGGAATGATATGCCCGCCTGTTCCTCCGCTTGTTAAGACAATTCGCATAAATTTAATTTAATTTAGTTTAATTTAGTTTAGTTTGTTTTGAAATGTTAAGCAATATCCCGATAGCGACCATCAAAAAAACAATCGATGTTCCTCCATAACTGATAAATGGCAATGGGATCCCTGTTAGCGGTATAAGTCCTGAAATGGCCGCCATATTGATAAAGGCCTGAAAAAATATCCAGGAAACAATGCCTGCTGCTACTAAGCGTGAGAATGCATCGGGTGCGTTCTTGGCAATACGCAAACCCCGCATGGCCAAGAGTGCAAATAGAGCGATTAAAACGACGCAGCCAACAAGTCCCAACTCCTCTCCTATTATAGCAAATATGGAATCACCAACCGGTTCCGGCAAATAATTGAATTTTTGCATGCTGTGACCCAGTCCTACGCCCAAAATTCCACCAGAACCAATCGCTAAAAGAGCCTGATTGATCTGGTAACCGATACCCCTGGGATCAAGTTCTGGATGTAAAAAAACCAGAAGCCTGTTCATGCGGTATGCTTCTACTTTTATAAGCACGGCCAGCGCCAGAAATCCAGCTGAGCCCATGAGCAGCATGTGCGATATTTTTGAGCCTGAAAGAAAAAACATGGAGATGGCCGTTAGAATAATTACACCCAAAGTTCCCATATCCGGCTGTTTCATAAGAAGAAAACTAATAATTGCCACAATTGTAATAAAAGGCAAAAAACCTTCAAAAAAATCTTTGACCCTGCCGCCGCGGCTCTCCAGCCAGGCGGCCATATAAATGATCAGACTCAGCTTCAACATCTCGGACGGCTGGAAAGAAAGCGGTCCGATCGCGAGCCAACGGTTGGCTCCGTAAATTTTTGTGCCGACTCCTGGCACAAAAACCAAAATTAAAAAAATAATACTTAGGACGAAGAATGGCAAAGAGATTTTTTTCCAATAATTGTAGCCTATCCGTTGCGAAAAATATAGAGCCACAAGCCCGATCAGAACTCCCGCCAACTGGCGCTTGAAAAAAAAGTACGAATCACCGAAGTGACTTCGTGAATACGCAATGCCGGCCGAAGATATCATGATTAACCCAAAAATCAACAACGCGAAAGTTGTATAAAGCAATACGCGATCTAATTTTTTATCAGTGCTAGAATTAGACATTTTGTTTCCCCAATTTGCTGTTTTTCTTCCGCCACTGTTCAATCTCCTTATGATTACCGGAAAGAAGAACCTTCGGCACTTTCCAACTCCGAAATTCTTCCGGTTTGGTGTATTGCGGATATTCCAACTGGCCCTCGATGCTATGTGATTCTTCTTTGGCGCTCTCAATGTTGCCCAAAACTCCCGGAAACAGCCGCGCCACGCTGTCGACTACGATCATCGCCGGAATTTCTCCCCCAGTCAAAACGTAATCGCCAATAGAAATCTCCTCGTCTACTAAATATTTCGCGACTCTTTCGTCTATACCCTCATAGCGGCCGCAAATCATAATCAGGCTATCATATTTGGATAATCGCCGAACATCTTTTTGCGTATATTTTTTGCCCTTGGCGGAAAATAAAATAATTCTGGTTTTTAGTTTTTGGTTTTTAGTTTTTGGTTTTTTATTGGAAATTGGAAATTGGAAATTGGAAATTATCGAGTCAATACATTTATGGATTGGCTCGATTTTTAATACCATCCCTGCCCCGCCGCCATAGGGCGTGTCGTCCACTGTTTTATGTTTGTCTTCGGCGTAATCTCTCAAATTATGAATGTCGATGTTAATTAGTTCCCTAGCTTGAGCACGCTTAAGAATCGATTCAGAAAAATAGGAATCGAAAATTTCCGGAAAAATTGTAATTATGTGAAAATCCATATACCTATAATATCATACTCCGACAAAACAAAAAAGCCTTTGTAGGGCTCTTTTGTCTAACTTCTCTAATCGCAAAGGACAGAGAAAAAAGTGTTAGTTTTCTAAATTATAGGTTTCCAACAACGTCATCAATGCTTCTTTGTTCACGAGGTTCGCGAGGAGTTCTGGTTGAACCCTCCGGTTCGTTAATCTTCAGATTAACGCGAGCATTGTTTTTGGCTCCGATAACTCTAAGAAGAGTTCGGAGAGCTTTTGCTGTGGCACCTTCTCGGCCAATGACCATCCCCATGTCGCTTGGATCTACATCCAAAGAAATGAGAACTCCCATTTCGTCGATTTTGCGTTCAACTTTGACTGCGTCTGGGTTGTTAACAATTTGTTTAACAACATACTCAACGAAGTCCCTGTCTTGTTCCGCCATTTTAGTAATTCTATGAATTTATTATCTCAAGGCAAGAGGATTTTCTGGAAGTTCGACCAACCATCCTCCCCCGCCAGGGCGGGGCTCCACTTCTTGCTTGATGGTTTTATTATAGTCTATAAAATTGATTTTGTCAAACCGTTTGCAATCTCCCTCTTTTAGTGTAATCTTTAGACCACCCCGCTTTTGGTTGAATTTCAAGGGGTTTACCCAAATTACAAAATAATTCTCGAAACTAACAGTAGTAATGAATATGGCAACTAAAGCAAAAAAACACAGGATCACTTTCAAATTTTTACTCAAAGAAATCGCCCTGGTTTTCTTGGATGTTTTTGTCATGCTTGCAGTCATCCTGATCGCCGGCTTTGTATATTTGATGATAAAAACTCCGTTGGGCGACACCCTGTACACAAGAAATATCGCTCAAACAAGCATAATTTATGACCGCACTGGCAAACACGTTCTATACGAGATCCATGGAGAGGAGGACCGAAAAATTTTGATCCATGATCAAATTCCGGACACAATCCGTATTGCCACCGTTGCCACCGAAGATGATTCTTTTTACCGGCACCCCGGCATTGATATCGGCGCTATTTTCCGAGCCCTAAAGGCTAACATCAAAAATGGTAGCGCCAGCCAAGGCGGTTCCACCATCACCCAGCAATTAGCCAGAAGTGTCTATTTGAGTCGCGAAAAAACCCTGAAAAGAAAGATTTTGGAAGCAATTTATGCCATAAAAATCGATAAAAAATACACAAAGGATCAAATCCTAGATGCCTATTTAAACCAGGTCCCGTATGGTTCCAATGCCTACGGCGTGGAGGCAGCCGCAGAAATATATTTTAATAAAAAAGCTTCGGATCTTACTTTAGATGAAGCAGCCATGCTCGCCGCCCTCACCAAGGCTCCTACTTATTATTCTCCTTACGGCGATAATACTGATGCGTTGATTAGGCGACAACAAGAAATTTTAAAAAGAATTGCAAAATTAAATATGGCCGATCCCCAAATAATCGCTGAAGCACTTGAGGTAGACACAAAAGCAAAAGTCGTTCCCTTCGGTCAGCCCATCAAGGCTCCGCATTTCGTTTTTTATGTGAAAGATCAGCTTGCAAAGAAATACGGAGAAAAAATGATTGTTGAAGGCGGGTTAAAAATTTATACCACGCTCGATTATGAGAAACAAAAACTGGCCGAACAAGTTATCGTTGAAGGCACAGCTTATAACCAGAAAAGATACGGCGCAACGAATGCGGGTCTGGTCGCCATTGATCCAAGAAACGGGCAAATTCTGGCCATGGTTGGCAGCCGGGGATATTTTGACACCGCAATCGATGGACAGGTGAATGTGACTACGAGTCCGCGCCAGCCCGGATCTTCTTTCAAGCCGATAGTCTATGCCAAGGCTTTTGAAAATGGCTACCAGCCTGAAACATTGGTGTTGGACGCACAAACCAATTTTGGCAAAGATGGATCAGGAATAAATTATGTACCCAGAAATTATGACGGAAAATTCCATGGCATTATTTCCATGCGGCAAGCTTTGGCCATGTCGCTTAATGTTCCCGCCATCAAAACTTTGCGGGCCGTGGGCATTGACGACGCGATTGAAATGGCTCATCGCTTAGGCATAACCACGCTCAATGATCGTCCGCGTTATGGTTTATCCCTGGTTATTGGCGGCGGCGAAGTGACGCTTTTAGACGAAACCTCAGCTTTTTCCGTGTTCGCTAACGACGGCAAACGAAATCCGGTCGATCCGATTTTAAAAATTATCGACAGCGAGGGAAAGACCATTGAAGAAAACCAACCGCAAAATTTGCCGGTTTTGGATCCACAAATCGCCAGAAAAATAGACTCTATCCTTTCCGATAATAGCGCCCGAGTTCCAATTTTTGGGCCTAACAATAAATTATTCATACCCGACCGAACGGTGGCTGCCAAGACCGGCACTACACAGGAATTTCGCGATGCCTGGACTGTCGGCTTTACGCCTTACATCGCCGTCGGAGTCTGGTCGGGCAACAATAACGGCAAACCCATGAACGCAGGTGCGGATGGATCTTTTGTGGCCGCTCCGATCTGGAATAAATTTATGTCACAGATCACCCAAGAAAACCCTGATGTCGCTTTTGCTCCTTATGAAAAGTCTAAAGATAATGTTCCACGCGTGGCTGGCGCATATCAGCAGCTGAAAATCACTTATTATAAAATTGCCAGCGGCAAAAAAATTTCTGAGGATAAGGCCAAAAAAATGGATCCTGACAAAGTTAGGATGCAAGTCGAAACAATAATTTATGAAGAGGGCAAATCGCCAGTCGCCAGTCGGCCGGTTTTCTAAATCTTAATAGCTACTCAACATCCCCCATGGCCTGCAGTTTGATAAGTTTTTGATACAACCCGCCATCCACTTTCGCCAATTCAAAATGGCTGCCTTCTTCAATCACCCTTCCCTTTTCCAAGACCACAATTTTATCAGCTTTTTTAATCGTACTCAGTCTATGCGCGATTATGATCACCGTGCGCCCTTTTCTGATTTTATCCATCGCTTCCTGAATCAATTTTTCGCTGTATGAATCCAGACTGCTAGTCGCTTCATCAAAAATTAAAATTCGCGGATTGGCCAAGATGGCGCGAGCAATCCCAATTCTTTGTCTTTGCCCGCCGGACAATTTTATTCCCCGTTCGCCCACCAATGTTTCATAGCCATTTTTGAGTTGATTGATAAATTCTTCAGCGTTGGCAATCCTCGCCGCCGCTTGCACTTCCTTAAAGCTGGCGCCAGGCTTAGCGTAGGAAATATTTTCCCGCACACTGGTATTGAAAATTTCCACTTCCTGAGGCACGATCGCAATGAATTTTCTGAAAGCATACAAATCATATTCTTTTAAATTTTTGCCATCCAAAATAATTTCTCCAGAAATTGGATCATAATGGCGATAAACCATTCTGGCAATTGTCGTCTTTCCTCCGCCGGATGGACCGACCAATGCCGTCACGCAACCAGATTGGATTGTAAAACTGGTATTATTTAGTGCTTTTACAGAACTTTCGTTATAAATAAAACTGGCGTTTTTAAATTCAATCTGACCTTCAATTTTTTCCGGCTTGATCCCATTTTTCAGATTTTTGATTTCTGATTCTTCCAGAGATAAGTCATAAATTCGTTCGACCGCTTCACTGCTTTCCATTGTGCGATCATAAAGACGCGAAATTCGAAACAGAGAAATTAAGGCTTTTTCTGAGATCGTATAAATAAAGACCAAGCTGCCCACCGTGATCGAACCCTTCCAAACCAAAAATACGCCAGCCAAAAGCAGAAGGCCCCTGCCCGCATCAATCACTAAATTTCTTTTCAGATTATATCTTATTATCAATCCATATTCACCGAATAGATTATTTTTTACCGCATCCGTCAGTTTTGCCAGACGACCACATTCTCTATTTTCCTGCACAAAAGATTTGACTGTGTTTATATTTACAATCGCTTGTGACATCACCCCCGCTTCTTCCTCCTGGTTCTCGAATCTTTCTTTGCGATGCCGATAGGCTTTTTTGTTAACTCTAAAAGTAAGAATCATAAAAATCGGAACGAAGATGAGAATAACCAATCCGAATCTCCAATCAAAAACAAATAGAATTATTGTAGTCATAATAATCTGAAAAATCGTCGGTACTACTTCCCAAAACAGATTGCCGATAAGGTCAGTGATTTTATCCACTCCGCGGATAATTTTTGAAATTTTATTGCCTGTATTTTCTTTTTCGTGGTAACCCAGAGTCAGATAGACCATTTTTTTATGAGCATCGCCGATAATATATGAATGAACTTCAGCTAATATCTGAAATATCCGGCGATCATCGCCGGCGTTTAAAAATGAAAACACCTGATTAGACAAAAACATGCCCAGGATAAGTCCGATTAAAAGAGGAAGGTTTTCCATTTTAAAATTAGTTACGCTATCAATAATGAGTTTTAAAAAATATGGACCAATAAGCTTGGTTAGTTCAGCAATAAATATAAAAAACACAAGCCTTTTAATCTGTTTGTGCGAGGGTTTGAGCAACTTTAAAAAGCGCACCCAAAATCCCTTGGCGTCAAAACCTTTTTCTTCTAAATTTTTTGTATTTTTTTCCATAAAAAAACGAAAAAGAAGGGAACTTCCCTCCTCTACATAATACACCCATATCTTTTTTCGGACAAATCTAGGGTTAATTAAAATAGTAAATTTATATTTTAAGTTTAGCGACCCTTGGCAAAATAAACCTATATACTGCCAAAGACATGATGATTGCTATAATAATGCTTCCCCCAACATCGACTGGGTGATGAACCCCGGCCAATATCCTGGCCATACCAACCAGCAAGGCAACAAAAAATAGAGCCAGCCCCATTTTTTTGTTGTAGAAAAAAACAACCGCAGCAATAGCACTTGCAAGAAGAGTGTGATCAGAGGGAAAACCATTGTCGGGATCGTGTGGAATCAGTGGCATAAAATGGCCGGCTACAAAAGGCCGCGGATCATAAAAAGCCAAAGCCAAAAGTTTGGCTACCACATAAATTATTGGCAAGGCAAAAAGGGCAAAAACAAAAATTTGTTTTTGCTTGTCTTTCGGCTGCTGGATAAAAAACCAGATGAAAATAATTACTGAAATAATTATCAGATATTTTGCGCCAAAAATTATCATCGTATCCATCATCATTTAATCATCTATTCATTATAACGATCGAGTTGGCTCTTAAACTCCAAGGCATAGATATCCCAAAGCGCCACAAAAAGCGACATTATTATCGGCCCGACAATAAATCCGGAAATCCCAAAAAGCGCAATACCGCCCAGGGTCGAAAATAAAATTGTCAGTGGATGCATTTGGGTGTCCTTCCCGACAAGTTTTGGACGCATCAAGTTATCTATTGTGCTGATAAACAGAGCGCCAACGATCAAGATTATCAACCCCTCGGCAATGTGCCCGAGAAGAATCATTGCCACACCCACCGGCAACCAAACGAGCCCTGAACCCACCGAAGGAATAACTGAGGATATCGTCATTAAAATTCCAAACAAAACCGGCGAGGCCACTCCAGTCGCCATGAAAAGGATTGCTCCCAAAAATCCTTGCACGATTGCGATAAGAGTTGTGCCCTTGATTGTGGCCCGCGTAATTGAATTGAATTTGTCTATTAAAATGCTCTCATATTTGTCCTGGAGCGGGCTGAGTTGCATAATTTTCTTTACAAATTTACCGCCATCGATAAATAAATAAAAAAGCGAGAAAAACATTATAAAAGCAACAAAGATAAAGTGCACGACTCCCTTATATGTCCCCTGTAAAATAAAGACGGCATTTTGCGAAAAACCTTTTACCGCGGAAACGATTGTTTCCTGACTAGTTATTTTGTCCGGCTCGATGAAATTGAAAAAAGGTAATGCCGAAAGGTTTCCTGCTATATTATCGACTATTTTTTTAACCGCCTCCGGATTTTGAGAAAAATTATCCACAATCCCCTGAATCTCACTAACGACCAGAGAGATGATTCCTAGAATCGGGAGGATGATTATCAAAAGAATCAGAAAACAAGAAACCGCCGCACTCAGGCCGGTGCTGCGAAATAATTTTAGAAAGAATCGGTAGACCGGGCTAAATAAATGCGCCAGAATCGCGGCAATCAAAAAAGGCACTAGAAATGGCTTAACAATAAAATACGCCAGGACGGTTACCCCAATCAGGACAGCGAAGAAAAAATAAACGTTGTAATTTTTGAGTTGCATATTTTAATTATACCATAATCTACAACTTTTTTCTCTTGATGACATAAATAGGCCGTCTAATAACCTCTCTATGTATATTCGCGACATATAAAGCCAAGAGTCCGATAGACATCAGGATAATTCCAACCAAAAACACGATGAGTATCGCCAGATTTTCCGAATCAGAAAAAGTTGAAGCAAAATATAAATGGAAAAAATACTTGCCCAGTAAAATATAGAAGCCCAAAAATCCCGACAAAAGAGTGATGAAAATACCCAGATATCCGGCAAATTTAAGCGGCAAGAGACTTAGCGACACAAAACTATTCAGCGCCAGCTTTATAAGCTTCCAGTAACTATAGCTAGCCGTACCATTGAGCCGTTCCCGCGCATTAAAATAAATATATGCCCGCCTGAAACCAAGCCAATCGATCAACGCTCTGGTCATGCGATTTGCTTCAGTGAAGTGGTTGAATTCATCAATTACAACCTTGTCCATCAAACGAAAATCTGTGGCATTGGGCATGACCTCAACCTCGGCTATTTTATTTAAAATTTTATAAAATAACCCTGACCCGATAGCCTTGATCCAACTGTCACTCTTACCTTGCTTTCTCACCCCAACGACAACGTCAAATCCTTCTTCCCATTTTTTTAAAAATTCCGGGATAAGTTCTACTGGGTGCTGCAAGTCGGCATCAATCATGATACACGCGTCTCCATGACAATTATGAAGACCCGCCGTAGTCGCAATCTCTTTGCCGAAGTTGCGGGAAAAATCAATATATTTTACATTAGGTCTTGCCTCGGCCAATTTCTCAATCTCTATGCCGGTGTTGTCCCGGCTGCCATCATTCACGAATAATATCTCGAATGTGTATTTATCCCTAAACAGCGCAACAACTTCCTCCAGACTATCGTAAATAGGCCGAATATTTTTTTCTTCATTATATGCCGGGATAATTATTGTGATCGATTTCATGGGCATTTCTCTTATGCTTTACTTCCGCAATTATAGCTTATTTTCGCATAAAGTAAAGCCCTTTTGTTATATTCGCGAGTCAGATTCTTTCACTCACCTCCATCGCGTCATAGCCGAAATCAATGGTTTGGCTTTTATATTTTCCGTTGCTCTGCATATATTCCAAATAATCACGCACTTTTTCCTTGAATTTTCCGACATTATCTGCCACTACCGTTGCCTAAGCAGAAAGTTTCGGCTCGACGGCTTTGAGATACTGCAAATACTCTTTCATTACCGCATCAATAAAAACAAAATCAAATTCTCCCTGAAGTGTCGGAATAATTTCCAACGCTGATCCAAAAATAATTTTTATCTTGTCCTCCAGCCCAGATTTTTGGATATTTTTTTTCGCCATCTCAAATGAGGGTTGGCTTACTTCCAAAGTAATAATTTCTCCGCCCTCTGGCAGATTTTCCGCCATCAAAATTGCCGAGTAACCGACCAATGTTCCGATTTCCAAGATTCTTCGCGGTTTGTTTTTTTTCATCATCTCAGCCAAAACTTTACCTTTTTCCGGACCAACAATCGGCAGCAACTCTTTTTTTGCTTGAATTTCAATTTCTTTTAAAATTTTATAAACTCTCATCTACTTCAGTTTAAATTCTTTAATTAATTCCACACAAGTTCCGTGTCTGCCTGTTTTAAAAACTCCGATTTTGTCGAGCATAAATTCTTTGATCGGCCATTCAATTTCACTGGCAATTTTTTCAGCAGGTTTTTTGTCTTTGAGCCTAATTATGGTCAGGTGGGGTTTATACAAATTCATTAGGTGAGTTCGACCATACAGCTTCAGATTATTTTTTTCTTTCTCAGACAAACTTTGTAATTGGGCAATGTCTTTTTCTCGCAAATGATCCTCCCTGAGCGGATTAATTTTATCAACTACTTCCGCATGAATATTTTTAATTTCTTCTGTGAGCTGATTGTGAACCCCTATCCACCCCATATAATTTTTTATGTCTGAAAGTTTGAATTGAAGCGGCGCAAATTCGGCACTTAACTTGTCCGTAGCTTTGAGTGCTTTTCTTAAATTACCAACTGGCAATTCGGGAGAATAGATCGTGATGTGTGGATAAAAATTATTGCCGTCCAAAATAAAAAACGCTTCTGATTTTTGGCTAATTTTTCGGCTTAACCGCATAGCCAAGTCAGCCACGTCCTTAGGTGGAATAAAAGCTATGTTTAATCTCACAAAATCATTTTCCATATTTTCATCATACCAAAAAAAGCCGCCATGCCACAAGGCAGGCGGGCTTTTGGTGGCTTTTTTCGTTTTATTGATTCGGCATAGCTGGCACGTCCGGAATGTTCTGCATCTGTGGCAGATTTTTCATAAGTTCTCCTAGGTCCTGAAAAGTCACATTGCTTGGCGGAGTGAAATCAGCATCAGTTGCCACAGTCGGATTGCAGTCATATTTCGCGCCTGAATTTTGCATTTGTTGAGCCCAATTTTTCCAATCAGTTGACTCTCCTTCTGGATTAGCAGTTCCTTGCTGGGTATCCTTGAGATTAAACTTCATGCCTTGCTTTCCGGTCCATATGTAAGCCCAGGTGCCATCATTTATCATGGTTCCCTTTTCCTCTTTTTGCGTTTGCGGATTTATTGAGTTTATTCCTTCAACCTTAACCTTGTCTCCCTTGGCGATAACCGTATAGGTTCCATTGGCGTCCGTCACCGAACATTTTACGCCAGTCGCGCTTTGCAAAATCCCCAAAAGACTGTCTTTAATGCCAGACGTCTGCATTGTCGCGCTTTGGCTTCCGGTCGGATTCTGAGCGGCCTGCTTGCCCCTTGTCAAAAAGAAAACTACTGCCAGAACAATAATCACGACTACGACAATAATGATAATGATTAAATTTTTATTCTTCATATAACACCTCCTTTTCTGCTTAAAATTATAAATTTCAAATTATAATCCATTTTCGGTCTTGTTAAAATAATTGGGCATGGAAGCGAATTAACATAATTATCCACGATTTCAATTCAAATTAATAATAGCAGAAAATTCTGTTATACCCAAAACCTTTTATTTTAAAATTTTTGCCCTGAAAAGGGCTACAGTGACATAAGTAGTGAAAACATCCAAAAATTCCTGCTCTCCCGGTTCCATGCTCACCCGATCATTAAAACCAAGAAAAATAAATCCTTTTAATTTTTCATCTCTGGCTAGTGGTAAGACAACAAAATAACTAAAACCGAGATTTATTTTGAAACAACAGGGACTAAATTGCTGACATGGACCACTAATTCTTACGACCTCGTCTTTTAATTTTCTTGCAAAAGCTATATTGGCTATGGCAATCTTTTGAAAATCTGCCTTGTATTTTTCGGCCAATCCCCTCTCTCCTAATAATTCAAAAGAGTCTTCATCCACACTCTTGAATAACATTGCGGCTTTTCCTCCAGATAAGTTCAAAACTGAATGCAAAATATAGTCAACGATATCCTGCTTGCTTCTTTCGTTTTGTGCTTTTTTCTCAATATCTAAAAGTAACGTTATCCTACGATTAACGATGCCCAAATGACTATATGATTCTATTAATTTTTCTTCAGCCTTTCTTCTCCGCTCGTTTTGGATCGCCAACAAATTTTTCTCTATCTTTCGGCGCTCGGTCACATCTGCCCCATATAGATTTGCCGTCTTGTCACTGCCATTGGGAGAAATGACAAAGGAATAAATCTGCCCCTGCGGAGTTGATAATTCCAGTTCGCCCCTTCTATCTTTTTCAAAAATTTTATCTACAGCCGAAAAAATAGTCTGTGGAACCGCCATCCCATCCCGCCATCCAAGAGAATTAAGAAATTCTCTGGCTGATGCGTTTCCATATTGCAGATGCCCTAGAAAATCCACGCGCATCACTGGATTCGGGTTTTCTTCGGGAAAACGGGCCAGGCTCTTAGCTTTTTCTTCACTATCTTTTAAGTCTTTAAAAAGAACTGCATAGGGCTTTAGGAGTCCAGCCTCCATGACCGCCTTATAGAGAATCAGGAAAGAAATATATTTGAGCAGATGCCCAAGCATGTTGGAAAAATCAAAAACTCCAGCATATTCGGTAAACATTATTTCTGAACCAATCTTCACTATAAGCGAAAGCGAAAGTAGATTGGCCACTTCAGAATCCATTTTTTCCTTTTTCAAAAATATCAGCCCGACGGAAACTAGAAACAAGACCGCAATTAAATATTCGCCGTAAATTTTGAAAGTGGTGAGCCCCGCACTTTCGTCGTAAGCGTGCGGAAAATTGTCCCAATAAAAAATCGACAGGACGGCTAAAATAAAATACGCCAAGCACGCGGTAAAAACCGCGTAAATCGCTCTTGATTTTGACTTTCGATCATAAATTATTTTTTGGTTTAATGCGAGAAGCGCCAAAACGAAAATTACCGCTTCCAGAAATCTGGCCGCCAACCAAAGCTGGGTCGGAATATTTGCGTCGATTCCCGAAAACACATTCATCCCCTTATACGCCAAAAGATGCATCAGATCCAAGCTGCCAGCAAAAAATAATCCCACTCCCAAAATCAAGAGGAAATTATTACTGGTAATTTGTCTGGTTGCCCAGGCTAATGCAAAAATGCCAAAAGCAATAATAACCGTAAAAAGTTCGACTACTGTATGAAACAAGAGATAACTATAAAGACTGGTAAAATGCAAAACAAGCGAGCTCACGACTAGCAGGACAGGAAACACGGAGCCTATTACTTTTTTATTCGTCTCGTCCATTCTTCTTCACAAAGGTTTCTACCTAAATTACGTGATTTTTAGTAATCTAGCATATAAGAATGTCGTGTCAATCCCTTAGTGTTTTTTCGTGTATACAAGCCTATAAAATAGCGCCGATTCAAAAAACCCGGGAGAAGCAGCGTCTCCCGGGAACGTTTGAGAATATGAATCAAAACTCTATTACATTTCTGTATGGTTCGCAAGCCTTAATGAACGGCTGAACCTCGCAAAGACCAGCGGCGACAAGGATGACAACAGCTGCTGTCAACCTCAAAGATTTAATCAGCGTCTCCGTATTGAAGATCTCCTTTCTACAAACAAAAGATTGCAACCCTCAAGAGTTGCATAAAAAAATACAAGCAGTGTGCAAAACAAAGACACCCAATTATGTGTATCTTGGTCTCGCATACTTCTCTTTAAAGAACTTTCTTTATTATACTGTAAATTTTGACTCTGTCAAATCCACTATTATCCCAAAATAAAATTAAACAAATATCCAGTGAAAATTATACCGATTCCTACAATACTCGCGAAGATGATGATTAGTTTTATCTTCATAACTTTCTTGAGAATCATGAATTCCGGAAAAGACAATCCGGTGACCGCCATCATGAAGGCTAGACTAGTCCCCATAGCTACGCCTTTTTCTGAAAGTACCCCAACCAATGGAATTACGCCGGCCGCATTGGAATAAAGCGGGATACCAATCAGCACCGCCAGCGGAACCGCATACCATTTGTCAGCTGAAGCATACTGCGCCAGAAAATCAGTCGGCACATAGCCATGGATCCAGGCGCCGATTCCGATTCCGATAATAATATATATCCAGACTTTTTTAATAATCCCGACCATATAATTTCTGGCATAACTAAATCTTTGTTTCCAGCTCATCTCCGTACTTTTCAACAGCCCGTTCTGGCCGCTTTTATTTATATATTCTTCTACAAGATTTTCAACGTTTAGTTTTCCAATTATGACACCTGAAATTATGGCAATAACAAGGCCGCTTGCGACATAAAGCAACGCGATTTTCCAGCCAAACAGCCCGAAAAGTAAAACTAGCGCCACTTCGTTAATCATTGGCGAAGCGACCAGAAATGAAAATGTCACTCCCAGAGGAATCCCCACCTCCAAAAAACCGATAAAAAGCGTTATTGCCGAGCAAGTGCAAAAAGGAGTAATGATGCCGAAAAGCGCCGCTAAAACATTCCCGAGATACCCCTTTCTTCCTGACAGAATATTTTTCACTTTTTCACGCGGAAGAAAAGTCCGCAAAGTGGAAATGGAAAATATGATTACCGCCAAAAGCAAAAATATTTTTATTGTGTCATAAATAAAAAAATCAACAGCATCGTAAAGATGAGTCCCGGATGCGATTGAAAATATATCGTTAACCAGCCAGTCTGCGAAAATTTTTATCATATTTTTATTGTATCAAAAAACCCCACTTTAAGCGAGGCGGGAAAAATACTTATTTAATTACGTAATTAGTTACTGATCACTTTTTCTTCTTGATCCAATTGGCCAGAAAAAAGCCGCCAATGAGGAAAGCCATTCCGGAAATTTGAAAGCTCCAAGCCAGGGCCATCCGCCAGTCACCCGCGCCCCTGAACACTAGAAAAATATATAGCAAGCCGGCCAAAAAAAACGCGATCGCGCCCACAATTTCATATTTCCAAGAAATCAGAAGAACTGCCAATAAAATGAAAACAGGGATATTGTGCATAAACAAACCGCCCAGAATTTGCCAGAAGCTGGCGCCTTCCGTAAAAACATCCAGCGACATCAGTGCCAAAAAAGCAATGAATATTATTGATAATATCCTTGGCGTCCAATAGACAAATTTACCGACTTTATTTTCCATAGCTATATATTTATTATAGCACCTTTTGGGTCAGAGATATATTTGCTAAAATATGTTATACTACCAGAAAAGCACAAGAAAAAATTAAAATAAACAGAAAGGCGGGTGAATTATGAAAAAATATCTTATTTTGGGATTAGCTTCTTTTGCAGTTTTACTTTTGACCGGCTGCGGAACTCAAACAGCAGCGCCAACTAGCACCTCAATTCAAGAGAAGAAAGTGGCCTTAAGCACAGAAGGGGGAACCTGCACCGCGGACGCAAACTGCCAAACTGGATTGAAATGCATCAGTGGTAAATGCTCATCAGGAAAAGTCAGCTCGGTTTGTGCGACCTACAAAGATTGCAACACCGGACTTTACTGCGTAAAATCAGTTTGCTCCAATCCTCCATCTTATTCAAAATATTTCAGTAAGATAACTGTCTCTAAGATGAAAGCTGGGATGCCGCCAGGACTGAAAAATATCCCTGTTCCAGCCACTGAATTCAATGCAACTACCGATGCCATAGAAATTGACATGATTGGCAAGGCTGGTACAAAAGAAGGAGAAGTGTACTATGATCTTGTCGATTTGACCACTGGAGAAACCGTGCTGTCAATGGCTAGCAGTAGAATGAAAATTGACGAGAGAGGTGGCGGGATGGGACTGAGCGCTCCGATGGGAGCAAATGGAGATTATGACCTCAATGTTTATTTCAACAACGAATTGATTTATACAACTACTATAAAAATAAACCCATAGACAAACATTGAAAAAAACAGCCTCTCAAAGAGGCTGTTTTTTGTTTTCTTTTTTAAATTTTATTTTTAATTCTGGCTGGCGGGAATTTGCATCGGCTGCTGGAGCGGCGCTTGATTTCCAGATTGCTGTGAAAAATTTCTATTCAGACTTTGCGCCAAACCCCGCAAGAGTCCGAACAAAGGATTAAATTTCAGAGTGGTTTTAAAATCATTCCAGTTTTTTTCCGTTTCCATGCGATCACCTTTGTCCGTCATTTCGCTTATTTTCTTTTCAACTTCCGCTGCTTCTCGGGAGCCAACTGTACTGACTTTCATATCGCCCGCGAACATAAAAGAATTGGCGGCGGCGTCCAAAACATCCGCTGTTTTTTGCAGATTGGACAATTTTCCATTCGCCTGCGACAATTGGTTTTCCGTTTTTGACTTATCCGACTGGCATTGTTCTTTTTCTTTCTTATATGCCGTTGCCTGATCGGAAATTTTGCTCACTTGGGAATAAGATATTCCAGCGAAAACTACCGCCAAAACAGCGATGATAGTAACAATGATTGCGTAAATTTTCATAGTTTTTGTTTTTATCCCGTTAAATTTCCGCGAAGCGGAATTTTATTTAACTGGGATTATGAATTATACTTTTATTTATTATACCACAAAAAGATTAAAGAGTTATGCACACAAATAAAAACCGTCATTTCTGACGGTTTCTGCCATAAGTAAGGTTTTCTATTTTGATATTTCCAGGCCGGCCAGCCCAAAAAATTCTTTTTCTACTTCCTTGTATCTACTTTGAATTTTGTCAACTTCACCTTCGGCCTTGCCAAACTGGTCCTTCAAATCAGTTATTTCCTTGCTGAGATCATTGATTGTTTTTTCATCAGCCGCGCTTATAGCTTTAGGATTTTTTACCAAGATACCGATCATTGTTTTTAACTTTTCAAGCATCTGTATCTGAAGATTGTTGTAATTAATCTTGACAACATTTTCTTTGTTAGCTACCTCAATAAAATTTTCAGCGCCTGTTTTTATCTCGGAATTAGTAATTTCTCCAGAAATCGATTTTAATTCCGCCAACTTGCTGTTTATAGAATCTAATTTAGCGGATGCGTCTTTTTTCCTGGCTAATGCGCTTTCTACTGATTTTAGTGCTCCACTATAATCTTCACTCGCCATTTGCGTATTTAATGCTTCCATTTCAGGCATACTTGTCAGATCAGACAGCTGGAATGCTTCTTTTTGCAAAGCGACAAATTCGTTATGCCCATCAATAAATGCCTGGGGAACTTTTGGAGAAGCCAAAAAGATATAAGCAATGAAGCCTAGAACGACAATGGCAGCAAAAGCGGCTATTATAATTATTGCTTTTTTCATTTATTCACCTCGCTTTCTATTTTTATTTTTTTCATTTTTACATTTATCCAAGACTGACTATATTTTAATTGTAGCACGAAAAGGCTTAAAAGTGATGCAAGCAATAAAAAAACCTCTAAGCCAAGCCTGCCCGCTTTGGGCTAGGATGTGAAAATTAAAGGGAGTCTGATTTCTCAAACTCCCTGGTCTCCGGACTATTTTTTCCAGATTTTTCTACTGGCGTTTTTTTAACGACGATATCAGAAGATTAAGCGCTTCTCTCGCTGTGACGCTGATTGCCTTGCCTTCCAACTCCTTGCAATCGCTAACCCTGAAGTACTGAAGCAAGAGCTTCATATCTTCTGGGTTCACAGTAATAGAAGTTGCCCATTGGCTTCCACCGTCCTTGTTGAGGAGGTCCAGGACATAAGCCACAGGAACTCCCTTCTCATCTTCTACTGCATTTGAGTGGGTGACAACATATTTCGCATCTCCTCCCATAATGCTGTTACCGGCGTAAGCTGGAAAAGTGACAAACAAAATCAATAATATTGCAGTAAGCAACGACGTCTTTTTCATGAATTCCCTCCCCTTAGACGGAAAACTTTTCATTTGTCTTGATTTCTTCCAAAATCTTCCTTATTTTTTGCCTGATGGTTTTATGAAGATTGAATATTCTCTCCATATTGTTTCCGATAGTTTCGAGCTTGGGATCTACAACTTTCAAATCAGATCCTCTCTCAACCTCATTTTTTACTTCCTTAATGAGCTTATCGGTTTCAGCTGTGAGATTATCACATTCTGTCAACATGTCGAAAACCTTTTTTTCTTCGGCCGTATTTCTTTTGAGACAGGAAAATACAAGTGAAGCGAAATCATTCAGGTCTTTATTTTGTTCATAAGCCGCGGTTATAAATTCCGCGCTGACTTGCATCATCTTGTTGAAGGCCGTCCCTAACTCTGTTTTTTCCTGTGCTTCCACTCTTGTTATTGTGCAAAAAGAACACAAGATCAAGATAATTCCAATAGCGATATTTCTCTTCATAAAACCCCCTCGTGAGATTAGATTAGCTATGAAATAGCTTTGAGATGACTAAATTAATCAGCTCAAACTATTTCACGGCCTATTTTAGGAACTAACTGTGGATAGTAGCATACTTTTATTAAAAAGTCAAGTCTTTTTTGATGATCTAAAAAACGCCTAGAATAAGCGTTTTGTGAAAATTGGGAGAAATTTAAAACCCCGCTTTGGGCGAGGTTGGAGAAATGATATTTTGGTTGTTCATGCTAAATATAAAAGGTTTCCCTGAATTTTTTGTGGCATTCTTGAAAATTAAAAGGGCTGTGTTTGTAATTGACTGCTCCATCCAAAATAAACATCCCCAAAATTTTGTAGTACAACTTCGAGCGTTCCATGAAAAATTTATCGCCTTTATTATTATAATTTTTATAGACCATTTCCACGAATTCCGGACCAAAACTCCAGAACCCCTTAAAATCAAGGGTGGGCTCGCCGACACCAAAGTCGGTAAAATCAATAACGCCCCTTATTTTTCCATTATAGTAAATGAAGTTTTCCTTTGTTAAATCGCCATGAACCAAAACTTTTTTATATGGCCTTTGTTCTACTGCTTTGTATTGCTTGAAAAACTCTTCAATATCCCTAATTTCCCGCCTACTTAGTTTTGGAAAAACTGTTTTTCTAATTCTTCTAAATAATTTGTCTGTACCCCCGCTTTCAGCTTTTATTTCAAGCCCAAAATTTTTATACAGTCTTTTTGGAATCCCATGTAAAACATTCAGAAAATCCGCAAATTGCAAAGCAATTATTTTTTTATTTCGAAGAGACAATCTCTCAAATTCATTTGGCATCAGTTTGCCGCCTTTTATAATCTCATACCCTGCAAATCTTCCGCTTTTTGACCTGAAGATATAATTGGGTACAAGCATTGATGTTTTCTTTTTAAGATAATCCAACAACTTAATTTCTTTGGCGAATTTTTCTGCACACTCTTTGCCTCTGGCAAAACGAAACACATATTTGTCGTCCAAAATTAAAACATAAAAATCCCAGTTATACTTGGTTCTCTTAACTGATTTCCAACTTATTTCTGAAAATTCTTTTCTAATTTTCTGAAGTAGAGTTTTTGTTTCCATGTTGAGATTATAACACAAAAATCCCGCCTTGGCGGGACTTCCATAATTTTTGTTCAGCATCGTAATCTTTTGCGATTAGTCCGAGAGTCTATCGGTGCGTGTACAAACACACCTGCAGTTTCATATAGCACTGCTGGGCATTGGCGTTCTCTAATAAATTAGAGTCGACCGCCGGATAATAACCACACTCCACAACTCTTAGCAATGACGCTAAAAGTCTTCGCGTGTAGTGCTCAGGATTATCATCATTTCTCCCTAGAAAGGAGGTGATTCGTGGGTGATTTAGCTGAATTATAGCCAATTATCCATATTCATACCCTTTTCGTGAGCCTGTTTAGCCTCGTCATCGCTTAAGATGCCTAGATAATGCCTGCTGGTCGTTTGGATATCAGAATGACCGAGAAGCACCTGAATATGCCCAAGGCTCACTCCTTTTTTAAGTAAGATTGTGGCAAAGCTGTGTCTAATAGTGTGGGCAGTAAATATTTTGCCCA
>JBAYLE010000009.1:0-29140 GCA_041664225.1 Parcubacteria group bacterium
CATGGCCGGATTTTAAGTCTTGAAAAAGTAATGCTAGTATATATTAATGAGCCCCATTAGAATTTTATTTATATGACTAACGGGCAATAAATTATTATTTTTTCAAATTTCAATATTACTTTTAAGCAATATGTTAAAATTCTAACGGGGTGAACAAAATAAAAAAAATAATTTTTGGCATCGTCGCTGTCAGTGTGGTTCTGATAGCGGTGTTCATATATTCAATCATGAGGCAAAGCGATACGGTTATTTCAACTAAAAACACAATCTTTTTTTACGGTCGGGAATGCCCGCATTGCAAAGAAGCGGAACGGTTTATCGAAGACAATAAAATTGATCAAAAACTTGAATTCGACTCCGTTGAAGTCTGGCACAATCAAGATAATGCCGATCTGCTCGTGCAAAAAGCCCGGGAGTGCGGAATCGCTGATTCGCGGATCGGCGTGCCGTTTGTTTGGAGTCAGGGGAAATGCTATCTCGGCACGCCGGACATAGAAGCTTTCTTGAAGGAAAAAACAGGAATAAATTAAAAATTATAGAATAGTGTGGTATAATAAAAGCATCTTAAATAAGACAAATTAGCTGATGCGTACCAGTCAAAAACAAAATTTTTTGGATAGTCTGGCGAGGAGAAAAGATGACCGGATTAAGGATTTTGATCTGCCTCTAGCCAGATACATAAACAAATGCTATCGTTCTTCAGTTCTGTTTTCCGCTGCCGGGAGAACGGGTTCTTTTTTTACCTCTGATTCAAAATTATATTATACTCCGGAAGAATATTGCCGGTTAAAAAGGGGAGAGAGAATCACGAGGATAATCGGCAGATTGGACAGCCTGCACTCAAAAATTTTTGAAAATAGCAAGATTTATCAGGTCAGTCGGAGTAATTTGTGGCAATTTAAACTACGCCACAGCTATGCCAAGTTCAGAAACTATGCCGTTTCTTTGGCTGATGATTCTTCGCAAAAAGTGTCTGTCGTCAAAATGTGGAACCTTTCAATTGTTGGTGCTGTGATTTTCGGTATGTTCACTATGACCATGATTTATCGCTATCTGGGGCAGGGAGTTTCCGCCGCCATACTGCAAAATGATGCTATCCAAACTCAGGAGGTTTTAGTTTCTGATAAAGCGACGCAAAGCGAAAAGGTTTTAGGAGCCGACATCACCAAGGAGATAAATGACAATATTGATATGGATTCGATAACCAGTTTGCTTAAGGAGCAAAGCAACCAAACTGATTTAGAAAAACAGATAGTCGACATGGTCAAGGGATATCCGATTGAAAAAATGGCGCCGCTGATTGCTAAACAAGACCGGGTGGTAGCGGCTTTTCTGGTGGGAATTGCCAGACAGGAGAGTTCCTGGGGGGTGCATGTGCCGGTTTATAAAGGGCAAGAATGTTGGAACTATTGGGGTTGGCGCGGGAAAAACGCGGTGGGAACCGGCGGGCACACTTGTTTTGCTACTCCCGAGGAGGCGGTGGAGACTGTGGCCAAACGGATCAAGTTTTTGGTTTCCAATCAGAAACTCAATACGCCGGAAAAAATGATCGTTTGGAAATGCGGGGACTGTTCTTGGGATAACCAGCGTGATATGCAAAGATGGATCAGTTCAGTCAGCACATATTTCAAAAAACTAAACACGGAGTCAAAATAAAAATTCAAAGTTGAAAAATGCTTGCTTTTAAGGTAGAAGTATGCTATAATAGACACATAAAGGGCTAGAGTTAGCCCAGAAATAGCGGAAAAGAACGGGTGATAGCCCGTTTTTGTTTTTTTAGGGGGATTAAAAGAAATGGCTGAAGAAAAACAAAAACTAAAAAACAATGAGAATCTGACCTTGATCGGGCGTTTTGCTGTTTGGGCAGACGGCGTTGAAATCGGGATTGGAAAAAGGATATTCGGGCTGATCTTGCTGGTTGGAATGTCAGGATTTTTAGTTTATCAGCAAAGTGCGAGCTGGGAGTTTTTTCGGGTTAAAAAAGTTGCCAAAGCGGCTGACAGCGAACTCCCACAATTTTCGCCGAAAAAAGAAATTATGACGGATAGCGGTTTGCGTTGCACTGCCGGCAATGAAAACGAAAATATCGCGGGCGATTTGAGCATTGATCAATTTGCCATCAAAAAGAATATTGAAAAATTAATCAATGACAAGCCGATGCAATCCATGGTTGAAGCAGTGGCCGAGAGAGATCCAAGCACAGCTTCATATCTGGTCGCGATCGCGAAAAAGGAAAGTAATCTCGGAAAGTTTTCTCCCAAAGACGCGGAGGGCAAAGATTGTTTCAATTATTGGGGGTTTCGCGGCAGCCAAAACACGACGAAATCCGGATATTCTTGTTTTGATTCTCCCGAGCAAGCGGTGGCGATTGTCGGTGACCGGATTCAATTCTTATCAAAAATAAATAATTATGATACGCCCAAAAAGATGAGTGTTTGGAAATGCGGCTTTGATTGTTCATGGGATAATCCGGTGGCGGTCAAAAAATGGATCGCGGATGTCGGTTATTATTATAAAAAAATTAACACACAGCTATAACTGTTGACTTTGGGCCAAAAATCTGCTATAATAGATACATAAGGGCTTAGGAAAGCTGTTATCTTTAAGAAACGGGTGAATCCCGTTTTTGTTGTTTTTTAGGCTAATATGGCTAAAATAAACAAAAATATAAATAAAATCCTGGCAATAGGGCTTATGTTCCTGTTTTTTGCCGTTTTTTCCGTTGCCAATTCCAATGTTGCTCAAGCGTCGGAGATCAAAGTTGCGGACGTTGTGAAATTATTGAATCAAGCGCGCATTGCCAATGGCCTGGATGCGCTCAAAGAAAATTCAATTCTTGATCTGGCAGCTGAAGCGAAAGCAGAAGACATGGTTAAGAATGATTATTTTGCGCATACGTCGCCATCCGGAATTGATCCGTGGTACTGGTTCAAAAAATTAGGCTACGGTTATAAATATGCCGGAGAAAATCTGGCGGTAAATTATGACAGTGCTGAAGAACAGCACAAGGCCTGGATGAACAGCAAAACGCATCGCGCCAATATTTTGAATGCCAACTATCGCGAAGTGGGCGTAGCAGTGGTCAAAGGAAAAATAGACGGAGAAAATTCACTGCTCACTGTCGAGATGTTCGGAACGCCAACTTTTATTCCTGCCGATCCGGGAGCTGCTGGAACGCCAATGCCCAAGGGCCAAGAAGTGAAGGCCTCCGAAGCGATACCTGCAGAAAAAGTTGAAAGTGTGCCGTTGCCGGCGGAAAATTTAGATACGCCGAACACAGCCGATGTTGCCAAGGACAATTCCGGATATTTAAAAAATCCTGTTTCCGCGCCTTTGCCGGAAAATAATATGCGCTGGATAGGCCTGGGTCTGCTTTTAGCTTTTATTCTAACGGGAATATCCATCTTAGCCGGACCGATGATATTGACCTTTAAGGTCTATGAGATTTTAGCTTTGGTTAGGGCTGAAAAACAGAAGAAGGATCTTTTGGAAGCTTCTGAAATGGGAGCGGCCAAAGCATAAAATAGAATATTATTCGAAAGACAATCCGTTGTGGCGGGTTGTTTTTTTGTCAAACCACTAAATAATGCTTTTGTCAAGCCAAAAACTGTGGATAACTCATTTGCAATATTTTTTTGTTCGGGTAGTATTAACAACAAGGAGCGAAAATAATAAAAAATATTAAGGAGGTACCGTATTTATGTAAGGCGCTTTTTTATTTGGTATTTTTTCTCGCAATTTGAATAAACATTTAAATAAAATCCGGGTGAACCTTTTCTTTTGGAGACAAGAGAATAGTGTGGATTTCAAGGCCAGCTTATGCTCGCAATTTTTTGCGGGTGAAAGCTGGCTTTTTGATTAGGCAAAAAAATTTAAGCCCCCTTTGGAGGGGGCATGCCCTCCGGAAACGGGGGTTTAAATCAAATTTGCTTATTATAAAAAGTTTATAGCTAGAAAGGCAGGTGAATATGAAATGAAAAAATTAATAACTGCAGCCGTATTCGTATTCGCTTTCGCGTTGGCAGTCACGCCAGCCTTAGCTGGTACTACTTGTTGCAAAAAACCTCAGAAGTGCCCATGCCCAGATCAGTCTAATACAGCAGTTGGCGTGTCCAACACTGTGACAGCTGGAGCTAACACTGGCAACAACATGAGCATGGGATTTTTTAGCGGAGTAGCTACTGGTCCTGCGTTCTCAACTGCCTCTGGAGTTAACGCTATTAATACCAATGTAAAAACTGGCTGGTCAACTGGTTCACAGCAAAACGGCGCATATGGCGTTAGTAATACAGTTGCTTCAGCAGCTAACACCGGATACAATGCATCATCCGGTATGGTTATAACTGGCGGAGCAGCAGCGGGAGCCCAAGGAGTTAACCTGGTCAACACTAATGTAAAAATTGGTGGCATGATGTGGTAATTCCTTTCTAGAACGGTAATCAGAAGGGCGGGTTCGCCCGCTCTTCTGAAAAGTCCGTGTGAAATAAAATGATAAAAAGCTTTTTTAATAAAATATTTCCATACATAACAGTATTCGGACTGGTGTTTTTGGCTAGTGTGTTTTTAGCCGAAAATAGCAGTGCGAAAATTGAAAACAGCGTAAGCGCCACGGCCAATAGCGGAGGAAATACAGTAACAAATGGCGGGACTATAAAAACCGGCGACGCCACGGCGACAGTCAATGCTCAAAATTATGTAAATGGCGCTGACACCGTCCAAAATAAAGTTGAAGCGCGCGCCGAAGTCCAGGGAGAAGGAGCGCAGGCTAGTGTTGAGGTGAACGGCGAGAAAAAAAGCTGCGAAGCATCGGGCGAAGAAGGTTGCGCGGTGGAAATAAACAATTCAGCAAATAATACCGATAGCATTGAAAGCACAGACGCGGCAGACATTGAGAATAAAAATATTATCCAATCGGCCACGAATGCTATTTCTAATTTCACTAAAAATATAACCGAAAAAATAATTTCTTGGTTTTCATAAAAGTTGAATGAAAAAAATTATCGATAAAATTTTTAACATCACCATTGTCCTGATTTTGATCAGCGGTCTTTTGAGTTATCAGTTTGTTTTACCGGCGCGTGTTTCTCACGCGGAAGATGAAATTGCGCCGGCCGTAACACAGGAAGAAGCGACAGCTGAAGCGTCAGCTGAAGAGCCAGCAGAAGAGCCGGCAGAAGAGTCGGCAGAGCCTGCTGATGAACCGGAAGAAACTGCTGAAATCCAGCAAACATCGGACCTGGAAAACTGTCTGGATTGTAGCGATGCGGATAGCGCGAGCGTAAATACGGCCAGCGGAACGGAAAATACTGTCGCGGCAGAGGCGAACACTGGAGAAAATGCGATTTCTGGATCGGCGGAAAATGCAGATGTCGCGGAAAATTTGCCAGAAGAAAATATTATTCCCGCTGCGGAAACGGAAAATAATCCCGAAGCAGTTTTGCCGGAAGCCGCGATTGAAACCGGAGATGCCGGCGCGGAAGCGGGCGGGGTAAATGTTGTCAACACAAACATAACTACCGAGAATGGGCAGCAAGAAATAATAAATCTCACCGGTGAAACGACTGGTGATGTCAATCTTTTGGAAACATTTGAAACCCTCTTGGAAAACGGGGAAAATTCTTCCGGAGATGGCGACGGTGATGAAGAGGAAAACAAAAAAGTGGTAAATATCAACACGGCAACAGATGTGGAAAATTCCGCGGAAGCTTCTGCTAATACCGGGACTAATTCGATTGAAAATATATCTGGCAATGCTGACATAACTACCGGGGAAGCGTTTGCGGCGGCTAGCATAATAAATTTAATCAATACAAATATCGTTGGCGATAACTGGCTGTTGGCGATTATTAATATTTTGGGCAACTGGACAGGTGACTTGATTGTGCCGGGGGAAGGCTTGCTTTTCACAACAGATTCCGGAATGCAATTTGGTGATGTAGTGAACGTGAACGAAGCGGTTGATGTGGAAAACAATGTGAGCGCGGAGGCTGGGACGGGAGGTAATTCCATTTCCGGAGCAGGAAGCGCCAGCATTTCAACCGGCGAGGCGCAAGCGAACGCCAGCGCGGTTAATTTAATAAATACCAATCTTGTTAAAAACAATTGGTTTTTTCTAATTATCAATAATGCCGGCAATTGGGTGGGACGGGTGATGGGCTGGGGCGCGGACGGAAGCCAACAAAGCATTTACGAATATAATTTTGGAAGCCTTTCCGGTCTCTCTGGCGCGACAGGGCCGGCCTATGATGTTTACAACTACAACAGTGCCGCCAATGTTTCGAATACCGCCACTGCGACAGCCAGTACTGGAAATAACAGCATTCAAAATTCAGGTTCGGCTTCTATTTCAACCGGCAATGCCACGGCCTGGGCCAGCGCTTTCAATTTTGTGAATACTAACATCGTCGGCAACAACTGGCTATTTGGAGTGGTGAATAACGCCGGCACTTGGAACGGCAATGTGGTTTTTGCCTATCCGGATCTCGCGGTAACGCTCTCGGCTGACAGAGAGCATGCAATGCCGGGTGAGGCCATAACTTATACCGTAAACTATAAAAATGTCGGCAAGGCTAAGTGCGGCAATGTTGATTTGCAATTTTCTCTTCCGCAATATCTTCAGTATCAATCGGGTGACAGCGGCCTTTCTGGAAGCGGCGGAAATAATTATAGTTTGTCGGCGGCGGGGCTCAATCCCGGGGAAGAAAGGTCTTTTAATGTGACAGCTAATGTTGCGGAAAATATTCCAACGGGGTCAGAAGCATTGGAAGCTGTAATCGGAGCGCGCACAAACACTAAAGAAGTAGAGCTTTCCAATAATTATTCAAGCGAGGAGGTGAGTGTCTATTTTGCGCCGGTAGTGATCAAAGACGAGAGTGCTCTAAGTAAAAAAGAGTCTGGTCTTGAGATCGATCGCAAGGATGACGAGCCGGCTTATGTGAACGGGCCTTCAAATCACTATATTAAAGTTGAAAATTCCGGCAAACATACTTTATACAATATCGTCGTTACGGAAAAAATAAAGAATTCGTCCGGAGACACAGTAGCTGAATACAATTGGCCTATTTCCAAGCTCAAAAAAGGCCAAACAGCCTATATCCAATATCAAATTATCCTTGATAACACGGCTATTTTGGGGACCTACACTTATTCAGCGTCATCTGAAGGCTATGATCAATATGGAAATAAAATAAAAAGCGAAAAAGCGAAAGCGGAAATTGAATTGCTTGCTGGTGGCGCGGGAATTTCCGGGGCGGAAAATAACGGAGAAATTATTCCACCTGTTGCTGTCGAAGAAAATCAACAGCCGGAGGTTTTGGGGGCCGCGACTACGTCTGTGAACGCGAATTATTTTTCCCTATGGCTGTTGATGCTACTGCTGATTCCGGCATACTATTATATCCGCGAGAAAAAACTTTACCGTCGGGAAAATCTCCTGAGACTGTCAAAAAGGATGGCTGGTTTCTTAAGTTCATTTTTATAAGAGTGAAAAAGGATGTTTAATTTTTTCAACGGGAAAAACAAAAAAAGCTAGTCATTATTAAAAATTTTTTGTTAATCCGCGAAGCCAGTCCTTTAACAAATTTGCTTGACAAAAATAAGGGCTTAATTTAGCATAGAATATACCTTTAAAAAATGAAATAATGTTTTTGATATATGGGTATTAAGACTAAGAACCCCTTGAATTTGGCGTAAGAGAAGTAAAATTAGTCAAATAATTTTTTCAATATAAGGAATATGGGTGAGTATTCTTTAGGGAGTTCAATGAATACTGGGGATAGAGGAGAGAGCTGGCTTATGTTCGCTATGTTTTATAGCGTGAATAAGCCAGTTTTTTTGTTGGGTTTATAATTTTTTTTCTAAATATATTATGAAGAAGTTAACAAAAAAGAGTCTACAAACAGTTGCTAGAGTGTTTTATTCATTCGTAGTGCTTTTGATGATTTTCCAGCCAGTAGGCACGCCAGGGCTATATGTGGCTATCGCCGAGGATAATGTCGCACCGGCAGTTGAAACTGCGAGTGCGCCAGATCCGGCGCCTGCGTTTGCTGTGGATCCTGCTCCAGCACCAACCGTGAGCGAGCCGGTTTCGACAGTTACGCCTGCGACGGATACAACTCCAGAAGTAACGCCAGCTCCGGCTGACACGACAACGACTGAACCGGTTGCGACTGCTCCGATGACGGATTCGACAGGTTCGATAATCTCACCGCAAGCAAGCTCACCGCAAGCTTCTTCAGATTCTAATAGTTCTGGCGATTCAGAAGACTCAGATCGTGATTCAGACAGATCTTCAAACAGTAGTGATTCACAGCCCGCATCAACTTCTTCTGACACAGAAACGCCAGTAGTTTCTGATACGACTGAAGCTCCGACAGAAACACCAGAAGCTATTATTGAAGCTCCGGTAACAACTGATACTTCTGTGCCACTAGACACAACTACTCCTGCCTCAACCGACATAACCGTTTTTCCAGCCATATCTGCCGATTCTTTGATTAACGCGGCCAATGATTTGGTGCAGGGAACGACTGAAACGAAGCAGTGCCTGGCCGAAAACGCTGAAATCACGACTAGCCAGGATTCCGACTGGAATGTTGATGGCCAAAACGTGGCTCAAACTAAGGAAAATGTTAAGTTAGGCGTGAAATACCAATTCCCATTAGACAAGGATGTTTCCGTGACTTTCACTTGCCTTCCCCAAGATTCAGACACATTGAAAATTGAGAGGATTAAAACTTCCGACATAAATCTGCCTGATGGAATTTATCCGGCGACTGAATACGCCTACGACATCACGACCGATATGAATAATGGCGATTTTGAATATAATTTAACACTTCCCGGAAACAATAATGTAAAGAATGTTTATTATATTGAAAAATCAGCGGAGGAAGTTGTCGCTGAATCGCTTGATAAAGATGACTTGCAAAAATTTGATAAAGACGACGTTGATATTGATGGTGATAAAATTGAAATTGAAAATATTGATCATTTTACTATTTTTGTGGTTTCAAATCCAGTTTCGATAGATGAAGAAAATAGCGATCTTAATACTGTTGTAGTGGAAAATGTCAAAGCCAAGTCTTTAGATTTAGATGCTATAGATCCGGAAAATGTTGAACAGACAGCTAAGCTTGCAACCGACAAAGCGGATTATGCTCCAACTGATACAGCAATAATTTCTGGAACTGGATTTATACCTGGTCAAATTTATACTTTGGTAATTTCCTCAAAAGATGTCCCGCCGATAACCAAAAAAGTGGATGTGACAGCAGATGAAAATGGCCAATTTGTTTACGCCTATCAATTGGACGGAACTTATCGTCCGGATTATAAAGTGGAGGCGAAAAATGATTCCGGAGATGTGGTGGCAGAGGTGACATTTACTGACGATTTTGTACCTGTTCTTACAACTATCATTGTTTCTCCAAATAATTCTTCTGTTGTAATTGGCAATACGCAATCATTCTCTGCCACTGGTACAGATCAACTTGATGATCCTATTGTTACACACCCTTCCTGGACTTCCAGCGTTCCAACTATTGCCACAATTGATCCTGCAACCGGTGTTGCAATGGGAGTTGCTGACGGAACAGTGACTATCACTGCTACTGATGGTTCAGTATTTGGCAGTACTACCTTAACAGTTACAACTCCACCGACTGATACTGATAGCGATGGTTTTACAACCGACACCGATTGTAACGATTCTGATCCAGCGGTAAATCCAGATGCAACAGAAGTTTGTGATGGAATTGATAATAATTGCGACGGTAGTATTGACGAAGGTGTAACTACAACTTTCTATGTCGATGCTGATGTTGATAGATATGGAGACACCATGGATGCCGGTATTCAAGCCTGTTCGGCACCGATAGGTTATGTCAACGATCACACCGATTGCGATGATGCTAACGCTACTATTCGTCCCGGAGCGGCTGAAGTCCCTGGTGATGGTATTGATCAAGATTGTGATGGTATGGATGCAATTCCCGACTCTGATAATGATGGAATACCAGATGATACCGATAATTGCCCAACTGTTTCCAACACTAGTCAAGCCAATACAGAAGGAGATATTGATGGTGACGCTTGTGACACTGACGATGACAATGACGGCGTGCTAGATGGTCCGGATGTTAGTGATTTAGATCCGCAAGTATGCGGTGATATCGAAGGCGATGGTTGTGATGACTGCTCGCAGAATCCAACCTCAACTTCTACTATGATACCCCCATCCTGGCCTCTGTATGCGCCAAGCACAGCCAATGATGGACTGGACGCAGATGGTGATGGAATGTGCAATACCGGCGATACGGATGATGATAATGACGGCGTTATAGATGCTATAGATCAGAACACCACTAATCCGAATATTTGCGAAGATACCGATTTTGATACCTGTGATGATTGTACTGTTGGAACAGATAATTTTGGTCCACTTGCGGATAATTTACCAGGCAATGATGGTTTGGATATAGACAGTGATGGACTTTGTGATATAGGTGATCCGGTCATTAACTATTGCGGTGATGGAATCGCTGCGGAAAGCGAACAATGCGATGACGGAAATGTCAATGACAACGATGGCTGCAGCGCGACTTGCCAAACGGAAGTTATTGATACCGACGGCGACACTATTCCGGATTCAAGTGATAATTGCCCCAATATCTCAAATCTAAATCAGCTGGATACCGATGCTGATGGTATTGGCAATGCTTGTGATCCTGATTCCTGTCCAGGTCTTTTCTTCTCAGAATATTTAGAGGGAGCGGTAGGCACCAACAAAGCTTTGGAAATCTATAATTCGACAGGAGCGACAGTTAATTTAACTGGTTATAAGATTGAGAAATACGCAAATGGTTCAATAACTTCGCCGAGTGTATATAATTTAACAGCAACCAACCTAGCTTCTGGTTCAGTATTTGTCATATGCAATTCAGGGCTTAATGATCAATCTAATTGTGATCAAATAGCAGGAGTCGACTTTAATGGTGATGATGTAGTGATATTGAAAAATCCTATAGGAGACAGGATTGACTTAATTGGGCAATTTGGTCAGCAACCAGCCTCTGGCTACTGGGGTACTAACCCAATAACTACTGCCGATCATGATTTGGTGAGAAATTGTAATATTACTTGTGGTAACCCCGTTGGTTTTTCTAATCCTTTCGATATTAGTGATGAATGGCAAAGCTATGCGTGGGATGATTTTTCTCATTTAGGTTCGCACTGCGCTACTCCGCCGGTTGATACCGATCAAGACGGCGTTGTTGACGGTGTAGATAATTGTATAAATACGCCCAATCCTGACCAGGCTGATGCTGATGGAGACGGTGTTGGTAATGTTTGTGACAATTGCGGAAGTACCAGTAATCCTGACCAGACTAATTCCGACACTGATGTCTACGGCGATGCCTGTGATAATTGCCCAACCGTCACTAATCAGACTCAAACCGATTCTGATGCTGACGGCATAGGCGATGCCTGCGACAGCCAAACCTGTGGTAATCAAACAGTTGAATCGGGCGAAGAGTGCGATGGAGGTGCGTGTTGCAGTGCCTGTCAATTTACATCGGCGTCTAATCAATGTCGTGCATCAGCCGGTTCTTGTGACATGGCCGAAATGTGTACTGGTTCAAGCGCCGAATGTCCGGCTGATGAATTTGCACCAAGCACAATAGATTGTCGTTTTTCGTCTGGACCCTGTGATGTAACCGAATCTTGTACCGGTTCTGGTCCAACTTGTCCAACTGATGGATTTGCTCCAAATACAACTATCTGCCGTGTCTCGGCCGGAGTTTGTGATATTGCAGATAATTGTTCCGGTACCAGTGCCTTATGTCCGGCAGATGCAGTCGCTCCCTTTGGAACAAATTGTTCCGACGGTTTATATTGTAACGGAGTCGAAACTTGCAATGGTTTAGGATATCCTGCGGCCGGAACTCCAATAACCTGTGATAGTGGCACTTCTTGCAACGAAGATCAGGATCAATGTGTAGCAAATTCGGTTTGTGGAAATGCAGTGATTGAAACAGGTGAAACTTGTGATGATGGCAATACTACTAACGGTGACGGTTGCGATTCAACTTGCCAAATGGAAAAAATAAATATTTGCCACGATAATAATGGAAGCAAGGATTGGGTCGCTATTAATATCGACTTCAGCGCTTGGTCAGCCCACCAAGCTCATGGAGATTTTCTCTATGATGGTCCTCTTAAGCCAAATGGGCATCCTGATAATTCAGGCAACCAAGACATAATATGGTGTCAAAACAATGCTCCTTGCACTGATGCTGATACCGATGGGGTCTGTGATGCACAAGATAATTGCCCAGCGGTTTCTAATGCCAGTCAGACGGATTCCGATGGCGATGGAATTGGAGACGCATGTGACAATTGTTCCGCGCTGGCTAATCCTATTCAATTAGATTCAGACCTTGATGGAGTAGGAGACAGTTGCGATAATTGTGTTTCTACTAGCAACTCCAATCAGCTTGACGATGATAAAGATGGAATTGGAAACGCATGTGACACATATAACTGTATTTATCAGGGCGCGGAAATTTGTAGCGGAGGAATAGACAATGATTGCAACGGCTTGGTTGATTGCACTGATCTCGCTTGCATGGACGATCCTGTTTGCCTACCAGAAATTGAAGTTTGTGATGACTTCTTGGACAATGATGGCGATACGGATGTCGACTGCGCTGATTCCGATTGCGCAAACGAGCCAGAATGCCAAGGACCCATTTGCGGAAATTACATAATTGAGGTAAACGAAGCATGCGATGACGGAAATGTTAATTCCGGCGACGGCTGCAGCGCGACTTGCCAAATTGAGTCCAGTTGTGGCGACGGTATTGTAACTAGCCCCCCGGAAGAATGTGACATCTTTTCACTTCCCCAAGCATGTACTATTGAAGGCTACCAAGGCGAAATCACTTGTGGCCAGAGTTGTTTATGGAATGACTATTGTTATCCAAAAGAAGGCTGCGGCGATGGAATAATCAATGGCCCGGAGTCGTGTGATGACGGCAATGAGGTAGACAATGACGCTTGCAGCAACTCGTGCGAAATTGTAATAGTTCCGATTTGCGGCGATGGAACCATAAACCAAACGTCAGAACAATGCGACGATGGAAATGTTAATTCCGGCGATGGCTGTAGCGCAACGTGTAATTTAGAGGGACACATTGTGATTAAAAAAGTGACCGATCCTAATACGGATACGACTACTAACTTCTCTTTCCATGGCAATGCCGGTGGGACGATTAAAAATGGCGGAGAAATTAATTGGGGTTGGATTGCTCCCGGAAGTTATTCGATCGGTGAGGATGATCCATCTGCAACCGGATATTCATTGGAATCAATCGTATGCAACGACGGACAATCACAAACTCCTAGCACAGTTGATTTGCCCGACAGAGAGGTATTTCTTAATCTTGATCCGGGAGAGAGTCTGGAATGCGTTTTTACCAATAAAAAGACTGCTTATTGCGGAGACGGAACAGTTAACCAGACTTCTGAACAATGCGATGGAACGGATGGAGTGACCGCAGGAACTAATTTCTGCACTAATACCTGTAAATTGATCCCGATTTATTCAGGCGGAAATAGTTGTTCGCAGGGCAAAACACCTGTTTTAAGAAGCGACCTAAGCACAACAGTTTCATCTACTCAAGCAAATTCCGTCACTGTTACTTTACCGGATACGAACGAATATTTATTTGAAGCAGTTGGTGATTATGGTTATGGCGGAGATACGCCTAATAATACCATCAATAGGGCTGACGCCGGTTACGCGACTGAAGATATCTGGGCAACCCGAAGAGACAATTTATTGGGAATTCCTGCAACCGCCCAGTATCGGGGTGTTACTTCCCTGCTTTCAGATATGGGTACCGGAAACATGGGAATAGTTAATTGGGGGGCGTATGACTCAAGCCATAATTATAAAGTAAGTTATACGCCAATTTCAATTTCTGATACCGATGTTAAATTTGTAATTTCCGACTGGCATGATACCTGGTATGCCGGAGATGCCGCTTCAGACACTAATAAAGAACAGGGCGGAATGTGGGACAATGCCGGCAGTCTTAATCTCAATGTTTATGAATGCCAACTCGAAGCTATTTGCGGCGACGGAATCAAGAACGGCGATGAACAATGCGACGACGGAAATGTTAATTCCGGCGATGGCTGCAGCGCGACTTGTGAGAATGAAACAGAAGCTATGATCTCCGGCAAGAAGTTTGAGGATTGCAACGCGGACGGAATTTTCCAGCCCGGATGCGAAACCGGACTGCGAAACTGGACAATTTTCATCGACGCCAATCCAAACAGCATTTTGGATCCGGGAGAAATAAGCGTCAACACTAACCACAACGGAAATTATTCATTTGTTAATTTATATCCCGGAACTTATCGCATCTGCGAAGTGCAAAAATCCGGCTGGGTGCAGACCAAGCCGGCAAATAACGAATGCTACACAGCGGAACTCAACGGAACAAATCTTACTGGATATTATTTCGGAAATTACAAACTGGGAATCATGAAAGGAATTAAATTCAATGATCTTAACGGCAACCATTGGCGAAATTATGGAGAGCCCGCTTTAAATGATTGGACAATGCGCCTTTATGATTCCGGCTGGAATAAAGTCGGCGAAACAACGACCGCCGGCAGCGGCTGGGAAACCGGCAGCTATGAATTCGGCAATCTCACTAACGGAACTTACTATGTTTGCGAGGTAGCGCAAAATGGCTGGTCACAAACCGCGCCTTTTGGCTGGTTTGGAGTGAATAATTTATCCGGCGCCCAAGACGAAGCGCCTAAATGCCGGAAAATCATGAATGATTGTTCTGGCAGCAGCTTCTGGGGCAAAGATTTTGGCAATCATAAAAATCCAGTGAAAATCATGGCGCAAAAAGTTGTTTGCGCTTCGGAATCCGATCTTCCTAATTGGGGGAATGGAGTCTCCAATAACATCACGGAAATTACCGCCCAAAGATGGGTTAATGCTCATCCCAACTGTCATTTAGAGGAAAATTGGCAATTTCAGTGGAGCCTTGATGGTGTTGGCAATCCCGGCGACAACTTGGAACTGGCTGGCAGCGGATGGAACACCTTTGGCACAACCGGAGTTGAAATAACCAATCCCGCGACTTCACGCCTATGGGTTCGCGAAGCGTTGAAGCCGGATTATATTCCGTTCACATATGGCGCGACGGTTAATTCCAATGATGTCAGCGCTGAATTCTACTGCAACGATGATGTTCTGAATTATGATAACTGGGAATGGATTGATACAGCGCCCGGACAGACTTATTACTGCGTGGCTTGGAATGCACCGAAAGTTCAAGACAAAGGATCGCTCACGATGTGCAAGTACAATGATCTTAATCAAAATGGAAGCATCGATACTGAGGAACCTAAACTTTGGTGGGAAATGACCGTCGTGGATACGGATGGCGATGATGCGGGAGAAACTTGGCAAACCGCTACGCCGGAAAATGATTGTCTCACTTGGAATGACATGGATTTCGGAAATTATAATATTACCGAAGACGATGTTTCCGGTTGGACCAGATCATTCCCAGCCGATAGTTCTACGCAGTCATTTATGATTGATGCCAACAATCCGAATGTGACCGTAAACTTTCTGAATTATGAAACGCCCGTGCCTGTTGTTCCGAGAATGACTATCACAAAATCCAATAATAAATTTCCAGCGGACCAGAAGCCGGGCGCTGATGTTACTTATACTCTTTCGCTAAAAATTCTCGACAATAATGTCCACGGTATTTTTGTTACCGATCTGCCACCGGAAGGATTCAAATATCGCGCCGGGTCTTGGAAAGTATTTCTAAATGGAACAGAGCAAGCCGGAATTTCGGAACCGCAGTATCATTCACCGGGCGTGTGGGATCTTTCCAACTTGGGAGACGTGACGCCGGAAGATGAGGTGAGACTTGAATATATTGCGGATATTAGCAATGAGCAGGACGCGGGACTTTACAAGGATCTGGCTTGGGCCAGAGGGCTTTCCGATGCCGATGATTTAGTTTTAGCTAACGACGAAGAAGCTACGCCTTTCTATGTGGGAACAGCCGTGAGCGTTATCCGTCTGGCTTCTGCCAATGTGGAAATTCCCGAGAAAACGAAAACTGACACCGACACTAAGCATAAAACGAAGGAAGTTTTGGGAGCAGCCATAATCTTGCCAGCTACCGGAGCCGGAATGATCTGGGTAATTGTTGCTCTCATTCTTCTTCTGGCCGGATTAGTCCTAGTCTTTTTGGGGAAAAAGAATAGAATGAAAAATAATTCTTCAGCGGGAATCATTATGAAAATATTACTGGGCTTGGTTTTGGGAGGCGCGTTGATAATTTCCGGCGGAAACGCCAAGGCGACAACCTCGGATAATATTTCTGTCCAAATCGAACAGCCGAAATCTCCGAGTGGCAATAACTTTAAAATCGGCTTTGTCGCACTGGATATTCAGGGCAGAAATTTGACCGTCGAGTGCTACAAAAATGCCGAGGCTGTTCCGTTCGAAACAATAGATTTGAATAATGGCGGAGGTAATTCTGGAAATTGTGTTATTGACGCGGTAGTGGCTTCGACGAGCGGATCCTATGATTTTTATGTCAAAGCTAAAACCAATCCGTATGACGACGACGATAATCAGACAGATCCGGTAACAGTTGAAATTGTTATCTCCGGCCCGGGAACGCCTGTAAACTACGACAAGGATAAGATTTCAGACTGTGAAAATAAAATTACCTTCACAACGGCCGCTGACTCAGGAAAAACAGTAAGAGCCGAAATTTACCGCTCAACAGAAACTGATTTTACGGCTGACAGCTCTACTCGCGTGGCAAATATCACAGGACTCGCTTCAAGCCAGGACGTTTCCTATACGGACACCGAATCTGACTGCGGTGAAAAGTATTACTATGTAGTGAGAGCCTTCGACGCGGCAGATAACGGATCAGGTTTTGTCGGTGATGAAGATGTAAATGTTAAGCATAAGACGAAAACTGAAACCCGCACAATTACTATCCATCCGACAGTGATTGGAGCGATTCCGGTAACTGGTGGCGGTACCGTTGCTGGCACAGAAACCGGTGAAGGCGAAGGCGTAACCGGCGGAGGCGAACAGGGCGGCCAGGTTTTGGGCGAAGAAACTCAGCAAGCCGGAGGACAGCAACTGAATTTTTTCCAGCGGAATTGGCCGTGGATTCTGGGCATAATTGTCTTAGCGATCATTTATGGACTTTACAGAAGAAGAAAACCAGCTGGCGGAAACAACAAAGAAATCAAGTAATCTTCAGAGAGTAGGAACTTTTCTTGTTGCCGTAGCGGTGTTATTTATACTTTGGAATTTTTATCCAGCTCTTTTGGAAGAGGGCCGCTATTATTTGTCATCAAAAAATAATTCTGAAGTTTTGACTAAAAAGGAAGCTGACGCGAAGAAAAATGCCGGCGCAATTCGGGAGGCTAATATCTTGGAACCTTTGGATGAAAATTTCGGGATTGTTATTCCCAAAATTTTAGCCAATGCTAAGGTGTTTGCGGGCGTAGATCCAAATAATCCTGCCGAGTATCAAAAAGTTTTGACCGAAGGGGTGGCGCAGGCCAAGAACACCGCCCTTCCGGGGGAAGAGGGCAATATTTTTATCTTTGCCCACTCCGGACTTGACTTTTACGAGGCCGCGCGCTACAATGCTGTGTTCTACCTGCTCAATAAAATGGAGAAAGGGGATGAGATCTTTCTTTTCTATCAAGGGCAAAAAATCCGCTACACAGTGACAGAAAACAAAGTTGTGAACGCGGAGGATGTCCAATATTATGACGACCGGCCGGGGCAGAAAACGCTGACACTGATGACTTGTTGGCCGGCAGGAACGGATTGGAAAAGACTGGTGGTTGTTGCAGAGCAAGCTAATTAAGACTATTTCAAAATTATGATTTCTAAAATCGCAGAATTTATGCAGAAATATGGACTGGCACTGGCCGTTTTGGTTTTTGTTTTGCTTTTTGTGGCCAGTCTCGTGTTGTTTTCACCGGGAAATTTTTCCGGGTCCAATGATCTTGACGTTCATGAATTGCAGGTGATAGGCGTAAACCAGAAAGATATTCCCCAAGAAGGAATAAGCTTAGGGGTTCCCAAACTTTCTGAAGTTCGCGGGCCAAGCATCGATGGCGAAGCGGCCGCCGTTGTTTCTGAAGAAAAGAATGCTGCTTGCCCAGTTGCTTCAAAAACAGCTGTTTGTCAAACCTGGCCGCCGGAAATTTGGATTTTCCTTCTGACTGCTTATTTATTCTTGCTGATCTTTAATCTTGGTCTGACTTTTGGAAAAAGAAGCACGATCCAGTGGGTCTGGGAGGCGATTATCACCCTCTTAGGACTAGGAACTTGGTTTTTATGGGATCAGTGTCGGACGAGTCTTTGGTACCCGCTGTTTGTAATCACGCTTGGCATTCTGATCTATCTTTTTTATCTTTATTTCTTCAACGAGAATCTTAGGAGGATTTCAGATGAAGGAAAAAAGGCTTAAATAAGGCTTTAATGCCTATTGGCAGGCAATAATTTGAAAAAAAGACGCTGGCGCTATACCGGTGTTTTTTTGGCTTTAAATAGGCTAAAAGGACTTATTTGGCTGAATAGAGCCAAATCTACGTTTGACATTACTAGAGATATTTGATAGGCTTGATTCTGTCGTTCAAAAATAAATGCCGAAGGGGAGATAATTCTTAAAGCAGTTTTTAATGAGTGACGATTTACTGGTATATCTGCAAAAAGGGCTTGGCAGATTAAAAAGTCTAGAGAAAGCAAGAAAAAAGAATATCATTTTAGGCGGGATAACACTTGCGCTCAGCATGGGGTTATTTTTTTCGGCCTTTCCAGGCAACCAAGCGATAGCCAAAAATCAAGTAAAAAGCAATGTTATTACTAATGAAGTTATTGATCCTTTAAATAGAATCAACAAGGGCGTGATAAAGGACGTTTGTGTGGAGGATTGTGAGCGCCAGCTAGCGGTGAAGGAATTGGATCAAATAGAGGCTGGGCTTAATCGCTTACTGTCAAAGCATCCGATTTCCGCGATGGTGCCCTATATCGCCAAAAGAGACAAAAAAGTGGCGGCCTATCTGGTGGCAATCGCCAAAAAGGAAAGTGATTGGGGTAAGCACACGCCGAAAAAGAATGGCCGAGAATGCTATAATTTTTGGGGCTATCGCGGCCGAGAAAACACCACTGAATCGGGATATTCCTGCTTCAAGGATCCCGAACAGGCCGTCAAAATAGTGGGGGACAAAATTGAAAAACTCATCAAGCAAAAAATCAATACGCCGGAGCGGATGATTGTTTGGAAATGCGGGCGGACTTGCGCCGGGCATGATCCGCGAGATGTGCGCAAATGGATCTCGGACGTGGCTTTTTATTACGGAAAAATAATCTCCTTAAATGCTTCCGCGCCCGCGGGTGAAAAATTTGTCAGCATGAGAAAATAATCAAGACAAGCTTCTCTAAAAACTTAAAAAACGCCTTGCTAAAGCGAGGTGTTTTTTGATTTAATAAATTTTTTCTAAATTTGTTCCGGCGTGCTATAATTAAGCATAAACCTCAGGGAACTGGCAAAAACGGATATTTTTTGGCTCGAATCTATGAAAAAATCAATCGAAATATTATTTGTAATCGCAGTATTCGCCGGTGGTTATTTTTTAATTAAAACTTTCCCCCCAAAATCCGCGGGCGAAAAACCAGCGCCGGCATCCAGCCAGGAAATCACAGGAGAATCTGAAAGAGCCGCGGAAGAAAAAAATAGTGCGGACGGCCAAAAGGCGGAAATAAAAAATGTGGTGCTGGTAACGCTGGATACTGTCCGGGCGGACCATTATGGATTTATGGGTTATCCGCGAAACACGACGCCCTTCATAGATAAATTGGCCAGCGAGGGAATTGTCTTTAAAAATGCTTTTACGGTGGTATCTGAAACAACGCCAGCGCACGCCTCCATATTTACTTCTCTTTATCCATTCGAACATCACATCACCAGTAATGGTTTGCCGTTAGTAGGATCTCGCACCTTGGCTGAATATTTAAAAAGTGAAAATTTTATCACGGCTGGTTTTGTGAGCGCGCCCTATTTCGACGGTATAAAAAACGGTTTTGATGTTTTTAATTTTGATGGCAATCAAAATTTGAATCAAGGGGCGGGCATAAAAAGGAGAACAGCTGATGAAACTATCAATAAGGCTGTTGAATGGCTTGGTAACAGCAGTCCGTCAGATCAAAAGATTTTTTTATGGGTCCATTTATTTGATGCTCACATCCCATTTTCTGAAGGCGTGAATTATGACGGGGGAAGCAATGACCGCTTGAGCGGCGATGATTTAGCGGATTTTTGGGTGAAGAATCAAGGCGCGGTTCTGAATTTTTTTACCGGAAATGAAAAGGAGAGCTTATCGAAAGTCATGAATAAGTATGACGGGGAATTGCAGCTTGAGGACAAACAGGTAGAAAAACTTTTCAACTCCATGTCCCAAAAGGATCTTAACAAAAACACTTTATGGGTGATCACCAGCGATCACGGCGAGGGGCTAGGCAGCCATTCTTATTATGATCATTTTGAACGGGTATATAATGAACAGTTGAAAGCTCCGATCATTTTCTATAATCCGGAAGTTAAAAATGGAAAAACTATAAAAAGCTTGGTTGAAAATATTGACATTTTACCGACGCTGGCGGATTTGATCGGATTTAAAATCGAGGGACATATTTCAGGCACAAGCTTGATACCTCTGATTTCCAATCCTGAACAAAAGAGCGGAGATTATATTTTCAGCAGCCGCGGCGGCGTGGTAAAGGTTGGGTTAAATGAATTTGCCACCAAATATCTGCCGGTTAAAAGCCCTCAAGATGAAGAGTTTTTAGGCGATTTATACAGTTTGCAGGATGGCAATTATAAACGCACATACAGTCCGAATGATACGAGAGGGGATAAGCTTTTTGATTTGAAGAAAGATCCAAATGAGTTGAACAATCTGATCAATAAGCCTGGCATGAGATCGATGGCGGATGATATGGAAAATAAAATCCAGGAAATTTTAAAGGGAAATATGGGTGCAGTTGATAATGGCGAGGTGCGTCCGGATAAACTGCTCGAAGAATCATTAAGGGCATTAGGTTATTAATTTTATGTTCTTTATTTTATTTATCGCAATCACAATATTATTGGCGCCGGAAATTTCCTTGGCCTATATCGATCCCGGTACAGGCGGAATGGTCATCTCTTCCATGTCCTTGCTCGGCATCATTCTGGCTTCCACCTTTTCTTTTATTCTGGCGTTTATCTTAAAACCGGTCTGGAATCGCGCGCTCAAGCCGGTTGGAAAGCTTTTGAAAATGGCTGTTTTAAAATTATGGATCTATAAAAAAACATTTTTTAAAGGCATATTATTATTAATTTTAGCGGCCGGCGCTTTATTTATTTTTCAAAAAAAATCTATGCTTGATTCAACTCCAAAAAAATACAACAAAGTTATAGTTTTAGGGATAGACGGTTTTGACCCGAAGATAATGGAATTTCTGATGAACGAAGGCAAGTTGGAAAACTTTAAAAAGCTGAAGGAAGCGGGAATTTATAAGCGCCTGGAAACAATTACGCCGTCCATCAGCCCGGTCGTCTGGACAACAATCGCTACCGGCGTGAATCCGGGGAAGCACGGGATATTCGATTTTATCCGGTTTGACAGAGAAAAAAACTTGCCATATTTGAGCATTATTGATCAGGAGGATTCATTTTTGGGAACAAAATTCGTAAATCCGGTGAAGAGAACGCCTTTTTGGAAAACTCTTTCAGATGCCAGTGTTTTTGTAAGCTCAATCCACTGGCCAGTTACTTTTCCGGCTGAGGATATTTCCGGCAATATGTTTTCAGGACTGGGAACGCCCGATATCCGCGGATTCCTAAACGGCTATATCAGATATACGAGCAAAAAAATCAATGATCCCTTGAGTCAGGAAAGAATTATTTTTGTCGAAAATTCCGGCGGTCAGGTCCAGTCTGAATTGCAGGGGCCGTATAAAAGCAGCGGAGAAATTTTAACCGAGCCGTTTGTCGTCCAGATCGCGGATGAGAATAGCGCCAGCCTTGTCGCGGGAGGAACTTCCTATCCGCTAAAAAAAGGGGAATGGAGCGATTGGGTAAGCGTAAGATTCAAGCAGGGATTTGGCAGAAACGTGGACGCGATTTTTAAAGTTTACGCGGAAAGTTTTAGCCCGGAATTTGACATTTTCGCGACTTCTTTGCAATTTGATCCGGGAAATCCCGGCGTGAAAATTTCTTCACCGGAGGATTATGCAAAAACCCTATCAGCTGAAATCGGAAAATTTTATACCCTCGGCATGCCGGAAGACGCCAAGGCGGTCAATGATTTTAATTTATCAAAAGATGCGCTCGAGAAACAAATAGACGAGATAAGAATTGAAAGGGAAAAAATGTTCTGGACGGAGTATAAAAAAATGATCGCAAACAGCGGCGGAGTCCTGGCCTTTGTTTTTGACGAAACTGACCGGGCGGAGCATATATTTTATGACCAAGAAATCGCCATAGAAAGCGGAAAAGTCAGAAGTGTCGGAGATTTCTTGGCAAAAGTTTATACGGATAAAGATAAATTTTTGGGTGAAATTATGGAAAAATTGCCGAAGGACGCGGCGCTGATGGTTGTTTCTGACCACGGATTTGAAAAGTTCAAACGCGCGGTCAATTTGAACAGCTGGCTTCTGGAAAATGGCTATCTAACCTTGAAGCCGGGCATAACGGCAGACAACGCCGGAACACTGTATAAAAATGTCGATTGGGAAAAAACCAAGGCCTATTCTTTCGGCTATGTTTCCATAAATATAAACATCAAGGGTCGGGAAAAATACGGTGCGGTTGAGGCCGGTGAAAAAGACGCACTCGTGGATGAAATTATCGGGAAACTCAAACAGTTCAAAGATCCGCAAAACGGCGAAATTATTCCGGATAAAGTTTTCAAAAAAGACGAATTATATTCCGGGCCGTATATTGATGGAGCGGGCGACATCGTGGTTGGGTTCAAACCGCCGTATCGCATCGATTGGGAAAATCCGGTGGGCGGATTTTCCACGGAAGCCGTCAGCGACAACACCCGGCCCTGGCAAGCCGACCACATATTCAGTCCGTCTTTTGTGCCGGGAATTTTCTTCTCCAATTTCAAAATAAATTCGCAAACTCCGCGTGTTCTGGATATCGCCCCAACTATCTTTGATCTATTGCAACGCGAAGCCCCAAGCGATTATGACGGGAAGTCGCTCATCAAATAACACTTTTCTGATGAAAGAATATCTCAAGCACAAGGAAGAAAAAAGCATCCATATAATCCGCGAGGCATTTGAATTTTTTGAAAGAGCCGGTTTGCTTTGGTCGCTGGGAAAGGACTCGGCGGTTTTGCTGCATTTGGTGAAAAAAGCTTTTCTAGGGAAGGTTCCTTTCCCGGTGATGCACATTGACACAGGATTCGAATTTGAAAAACTGGTCGCGTGGCGGGATAAAACCGCCAAAAAAATGAAGCTGGATCTCAAAATCATAAAACCTGATCCGCCGCGGCTGGAAATGCTCGCTGACAAGGTTGCTTTTTATCATCACCACAAAACTCTTCCGTTCCTGAAATTTGTAAAGAAAAATAATTTGAAAGCTGCTTATGCCGGCATCAGGAGCGATGAGCATGGCATCCGCGCCAAAGAACATTATTTTTCTTTGCGCAATCCCGAGGGGAAATTGGATTTTGATCAACAGCCAATTTCGGTCTGGGACTTCTATCCGCATGAAGCGCCCGAAGGATGCCATTTTAGGATTCATCCGCTCCTCCACTGGAACGAAGCTGACATTTGGGAGTACATAGAACAAGAAAAAGTGCCGATTCCTGATCTTTATTTCGCAAAAAATGGCTATCGGTACAGAAGCTTGGACTGCGAACCGTGCTGCCAGCCGATAAAATCAAAGGCAAAAAATATCCAGGAAATTATCCATGAGATAAAAAATTCTTCCGATTATGAAAGGCAGGGGAGGGATCAGGACAAGGAGGATCCACATGCTATGGAAAAATTGAGAGCTTTGGGATATATGTAAAAAATATTATGCTTCCAGCGATTACAATTATCGGCGGCGTTGATTCCGGCAAATCTACTTTGATCGGAAATTTGCTGATGGAAACAAAAAGCATTCCGCAAAACTTGATCCAAAAAGTAAAAGATTTTTGCGTTAAAGAGAAACTGGTTTTTGAGCCAGCCTATCTCGTCGATTATATGCGGGAGGAAATTACTCTGCAAAGCACCCGGGAAAGGGCTCTGGCGGAGCTCAAAATCGGTGCAGAAAGAGTTTTGATAATCGACACGCCTGGCCAGATGACACTCTCCCAAAAAATGATCAGCGGTTTGAGCGAGGCGAACATCGTGGTTATCTTGCTGGATATGACAGATCGCGATGTCAAAAAATACCACTACTATTTGAAATTGGCTTCCTTGCTCGGATTTTCGGAAATTATTGTGGCGGTCAATAAGTTGGATGTGTTTGGTTACAAAAAAGATGAGTATGAAAAATTTTTGAAAAAATTTCGAATTAAAGAGGGAGATAATTTTTATGTTATCCCGATTTCCGCGCTTAAAAATGAGGATTTGACCAAAAAATCAAAATTGTTGGCTTGGTGCAAAGAAGATAATCTGCTTGCGGTTTTAAATAAAATTTTAGAAAAAGAAGAAAAGAAAAAAAAGGCGCGCTTCCTGATGCCGGTGCAAAGCATTTTGGAAATCGGAAAAGAAAAAATAGCCCTGGGAGCCGTGCTGGAAGGAAAGGTATCTGTGGGCGATGAAATAAAAATCTTTGACGGAGTAAGCAGCAAAAAAACAGAAATCAAGAAGTTATACCACAATGACAAAAAAGCCAGCCAAGTTTTCGCGGGAGAAAACGCGGGATTGGTGGTCAGTCAGTGCGGCCTTCAAATTAAAAGGGGGCATATTTTTCATAATCTTCCGGAAAAAGCTTTTTCCGAAAAAGTCGAGGCCGGCCTGTATATCCTAAAACCATTTGATCCGGATAGCCCGGAAGATTATTCGGTGAGAATTTTGACTGGAAGTTACGGACTGAAAAAACTGGAAGTAAGAAAGCGTTTTGATTTTCAACTGGCGCCAGTCAATAATTTGGCCGGCAAATTGAGTTCTAACGAATTTTGCGACGCGCGGATGATCCTTGACAGGAAAATAGCGGTAACTAAAAATATTTCCGCAAGGAGATTTGCTATTGAGGATAAAAAGGGGAATTTAGTAGCAATCGGAATGCAAACCTCGCACTAATTCAGCCTAAGCTTAAAAAGTTATCCACCCCGTAAAGTCCGCGGCGGACAACGAGGCAGGCAGTCTTTAACTTATACACAGGTGCTGCTACGAACAGCGTCTGTTCCCAAGAAATAAAAAAGATGTTATAATTTAACAAATAAGACATATTTCACGCCCTAGTTTTTGCGTGCGTGTTGCGGCTTTCAAATATTAAAACAAAAAATGGCGGATCCGATAATAGAAATAAATAATCTGCAAGTAATATACAACAAGGGTAAATCCAATGAGGTTCGCTCGCTTATTGATATTAACGTCAAGATTTATCCTCAAGAATATATAATCATGTACGGTCCGTCCGGTTGCGGCAAGTCCACCTTGCTTTATTCGGTTGCTGGGTTGCAGCTGGCAACATATGGAGAAGTCAAGATTGAAGGTAAGGATATTGCCAATATGAAAAAAAAGGAGCTGGTAGAGCTCCATCAAACTGGGACCGGCATGATTTTCCAAGCCTTTTATCTGATTGCTTCATTGAGTATTTGGGACAATGTTTGTTTACCCAAAGTTTTTCGCGGGGAGAATAAAAAAGACAGAAAAGAGGCGGGCATGGCCTTGTTGCGCCGTTTCAGTTTGGCGGAACAGTCGAATAAGTTTCCCAATCAGCTTTCCGGCGGACAGCAACAACGTGTTTCGATCGCGCGCGCTTTGGTCAATAATCCGAACATAATCTTGGCTGACGAACCGGTAGGAAACTTAGACAGCGAATCAGCCGAAAATGTGCTGAAAATCCTCAAGGATCTTAATGAGGTTGACAAAAAAACGATTATTTTGGTTACGCATAATCCGGACCATCTTGTTTATGCGGATCGTATTTTGCACATGAAGGACGGACGAATCATCAGCGAGGAAATAAACAAGGACAAGCGGCCGAAGGAGGCTCTGAAAGAGGAAATTGCCAAGGAACCGGACGTTATCACGAATGAACTAAAGCTTTTAATGAGGACATTTAAGAATTTTTCTCCGCAGCAGGCCAGCAGTCTCCTGGTTCCGTATAAAGCCAAACAATTAATGGCGCATCTGCTCTCTCAATTAACCGAAGAGCAAATCACTTCAGCGGAAAATTTCTTAAAAGACCTGCTGTTTAAAAATATTGACGTAGAGATGTTTAAAAACAATCTTGACCTTGATTTCAATGAGGGTGGCGCCAGCTGGAACAAGTTGCGGGCGCAGGCATTTTCTATGAGGATTAATGAAATGTTGATGCAGTCAAACGCTTTGGCGGGAGATTATAAAATGTCAGTAGAATCATTCGCCGGGTATCTCATCGATTTGTTCAAATTAAAAATGAATGACGAAATAAGGAGCAGATTAGTAGGCTTTTTGAAGATGCGGGTTGAAAATAAGATTGATATTTTTGGGTTGCAAGAAAGATTGGACGCGCCAACTGAGATTGGCGGTGTCGGCCTGTACAAAAATACGGCTGAAAGAATGGTGAGAGAAGTTGAGATAATAATGTTATTAAAATTTACAGGCTTAAAATAAATGAAATTCATCGACCTATTCAAATTATCAACCAGAATGTTCAAGGCGAGGACCTCGCGGACGCTTTTGACTGTCCTCGGCATGAGTATCGGTATCGGAGCGATATTGTTTTTGGTTTCTTTTGGTTATGGTTTGCAGAGAACTTTATTGGAAAGAATCACGACTTCCGAATCTCTGATGACTTTGGATGTGACCGAAGCTAAGTCGGGTTTAGTGAGTTTGAATGGCGAAATGATCGACAAAATCAAGCAATTGTCCGGAGTGGTTGAAGTAAGCCCGGCTTTCCAGCTTACTTCTCAGGGGCATATTGGCGATATATCGGCTGATCTGGTGTCAATCGGGGTCAGTCCCTCATTCCTGCGGCTGGGCGGTTTTCGGGTCAACAAGGGAGAGGCTTTGTCGGATAACATTCCAAATGGGCTGGTTATAACTTCTTCTGTGGCGCAAGTTTTTGGGAAACAGGACGCGGCCTCCATGATCGGGGAAGAGATTACTTTCACTTTTTTCACTCCCAAAGAATCTTCGGATAATGGTGACAGCGATTTGCAAAATAATTTCAATCGCGTTGATCTGGACAAAAAATTCAAAATAATTGGAACTGTCGACGGCGAAGACAATGTCATTTATATAAATTCGGCTGCTTTGGGTGATTTGAAAATAGATAAATTCAACCAGATAAAAGTAAAATGTGAGTCACAGCAAGCGATGAATTCAATCAGGGATAATATTTTGGATCAGGGTCTCTTGGTTTCCTCACTTTCGGATACCGTGGATCAGGCTAACCAAATTTTCCGCATCATCCAGATCGTGCTGATGCTGTTCGGCGTCATTGCTTTGGCAGTCAGCGCTATCGGCATGTTCAACACGATGACCATCGCCCTCTTGGAGCGCACGGAAGAAATTGGAATTATGAAATCTATCGGCGCATCAGACACGGGCGTGTCCATGATGTTTATCATGGAATCTACTATCATGGGTTTTTTGGGGGGTCTCTGCGGAGTTTTGATCGGAATGATCGGGGGCGTAATCTTCAATCAGTTGATAAATTTTATCGCTTCGCGTTTTGGCGGGCAATCAGTCAGTCTGTTCTACAGCCCGATCTGGTTTACTCTTACCATTATTGTTTTTGCGGCTGTTGTTGGATTTATAACTGGTTTTGTGCCGGCTAGGCGCGCTAGTAAAATTGATCCGTTGGATGCGCTCCGATATAAATAAGTTAAAAATTCAAGGAGCAAAGTTAAAAGTTGTGGTGTCGCTTTGCGACATCTTTTGTTTTGTGATAGCTTAAAATATATGCGATTACTCAAAGGTAAAAAAATAGCCGGCAAAACCCTTAATGATTTGAAAAAGGCTCTACAAAAGCAAAAATTGAAGCCTGGCTTGGCGGTTATTTTGGTTGGGGAAAATAAGGCCTCAAAAGTTTATGTCGGTCTCAAAAAAAAGGCCGCTAAGGCAGTCGGCATTAATTTCTATTTATTTAAATTTAAAAAATTTGAAAAGGAGGCAGAAGTCATCAAAAAAATAAAAGAATTAAATGAAGACAAAAAGATAAACGGGATGATTGTTCAATTGCCATTGCCGGATGGATTTAATACGCAAAAAATTATAAATATGATAAATGTTAAAAAAGACGCTGATGGATTTCATCCTGTCAATCTGAAAGTTTTTTTGGCGGGTAGGTCCAGAGTGTATCCGGTTTTTCCTAAAGCGATTATAAAAATTTTGGAGTTCAGCCGAGTTAATTTAAGAAACAAGCAGGCGATAGTAGTTGCCAATTCTAAAATTTTTGGAGAGACGATGAGAGTAGCTTTGCGGGGAAAGGGCATAAAAGCAGATTATATTTTGGCTGGAGAAATAAAGAAAAAAACAACTCAAATAATGAATGCGGATATTTTAATTACGGCGATTGGAAAACCAGGATTGATAAGAGGCGATATAGTGAAAAATGGCGCCGTTGTTATCGATGGTGGAATTACCAAGATTGGCCGAAAAGTCGCGGGTGATATTGATTTCAATTCAGTTAAAAAGAAAGCTTCATATATAACTCCGGTACCGGGCGGTGTCGGTCCAGTGACAATTGCCTGTCTTTTGGAAAATGTTTATCTTTTAAGCAAAAAATCCCGTTAAAAGGGATTTTTTTGTGCCCAAGGTGGGACTCGAACCCACACTCCCTTGCGAGAACACGATTTTGAGTCGTGCGCGTATACCAATTCCGCCACTTGGGCTTTTGTGTTA
>JBAYLE010000010.1:0-27265 GCA_041664225.1 Parcubacteria group bacterium
CAGACAGGCATATCAAAAAGTTAAAAAACCCGTCATCGTGGAAGATGTATCTTTGGAATTCAAAGCTCTTGGCGGATTGCCTGGCCCATTCATTCGTTTTTTTGTGGAAAATATGTCTCCCCAGGCTATTTGTTCATTGCTTAATGGCAAGAACAGGAGAGCCACTGCGCGCTGTGTGGTTGGATACTGCGATGGGAAAAGATCGGAATTGTTTGCGGGCAAACTGGACGGGGAGATTGCAAAAGTCCCGGCTGGTAAAAATGGTTTTGGCTGGGATCGGATTTTTATTCCCAAAGGTTACAAAGTTACGCGGGCGTCCTTGAATAAAGAAGACGATCGCAAAACATATTTAAAATTAAAACCGCTTAATAAGCTGAAAAAATTTCTAGTTAAAAAATAATTACGTAATTAATTACGTACATAACGAAATAAAATTATGGGCACATACTCTTGGTACCAACAACTCATAAAACCTGATTGGTCGCCGCCGGCTGCGGTTTTTGGTCCGGTGTGGACTTTTCTTTATGTCCTGATCACCATTTCTTTTGGCGCGGTGTTTTATAAAGCTTTTAACGGGAAACTGCCATGGATTGTAGCTCTGCCTTTTATCCTCAATCTGATTTTTAACTTTGCTTTCACGCCTTTGCAATTCGGGCTCCAGAACAACCTTTTGGCCGCGGTGGATATTCTCCTGGTTCTCGCCACGCTCATTTGGGCGATGGTTGCAATTTATCCCCATGCCTCATGGATCACCTATATCCAAATCCCATATCTCCTCTGGGTTGCCTTCGCCACCATTCTCCAACTCACCATTACCTATTTAAATTGGTGATAATTACATCCCGGTTAAATGTAGAAAAGCTTGTCTTTTTGTTTTACAAAATTAGCTGAAACAGCTATTATTTAGGCGAAGATTTAATTATTAACTTATAAACACTATGAAGAAACAGCCTATAATTATTACAATGTTTTGCTTGGCGTTGGTCATCACCCTAAGCGGCTGCGGACAGAAGAATGGCGCCAGCCAAAAAGAAATTGACAAATCAATGGATGAGTCGAAAAAAATTATCGACCAAGTTAACAAAGAAAATAAAGCCGGCTTGTCGGCCATGGTAGATTTCAAGGATTTTTTGCCGAAGCTGAAAGAAGAAGCGGCCAGTTGGGCGGGCGGGGAATATTTTTTTGTCATGATTGAAAACAAGGCCGTCACCTCAAACATTTTGAAAGCTGATAGCCGCAATGGCAAGGCGACTGCTTGGCAGGGTAGCATAGTAAAATGCAATGAAATGAAAGATCCAGGCAAATTCGAAGAAAACCAAGCCAAAATTTGCAAGGGAAACAAAAGGACTTTTACTATGTTTATAAACAAAGACGGCGAAACTAAAACCATGAACGAAGACGACTCCTTTTCTTTCTATGGTTCTGAATATTTCAGTCATGACGCGGTCAAAGTTGCCGCCTCGGAGGCTGAAGCCAAGGCTAATCAGGCAAAAAGCTATAATCCTAAGGGCGTTGAAAATTATAATTTGCAATTGAAAAAAGACGGCAAGACTCAAAAGGTTGTCTGGTCAGTAGCTATGTCCTGCCCATATGCGGCGCAAGCAGAAAACAAATGTTCGGAAAATGACCACTGGTCAGTCAAGATTGATGCTGAAACAGGCGAGGCGGTTGATTAAATATTAATCAATATAATTCAAAAATTATGGACAAAAAAACATTCGTGCGCATCGGAAGCCTACTGTTTTTGGCCGTCGCGATCAGCCTAACTTTGTCCGGATGCGGCGAAAAGGCAGAGGACCAAAAAGCAGCAGATCAAAAATCAGAAACATCCTCTGCTGGTGAAAAAGCAACTGGGGCGGATTGTTCGGCGGGATTTGCGAAAACAGTTGTGGGTATGCAATATCAAAGAACGGGAACCGAATCCCACACAATCCAGGGAAAAACTTTGGATTTATGCTGCTGGGATAAGTTGAGTGACCAAGGGCAGAAAGAAAAGAAAATTTGCAGCGACAGAAAAGAAAGCCCAGCGGGCTACGCCACGGGCATACTATGGGAAGTTGATAAGGCAACGGGGAATGCCGTGAAGGCCATGGAAACCTACTCCAAAGACGGCAAGAGCTGCCAGCAGCACTATGAAAAAGACGGGTCAGCCGGACCGGAAAGCTGCAAATAGAAATTCAGACTTTCTTAAGATTTAATATTCGGAAAAAATTCTCGCTCAAATTCCGGCGGGGGATAAATTCGCCGAAATCCAAACCTTGAAAAATTAACACCGGAACATCCTTACAAACTCCAGTTTGTAAGGATGATAATATTTAAATCAGAAAACTTGACTCAGCGCAGGTTTTAATTTAGAATAAGATATTTAAAAACAAAATTCAGTTCCAAAGAAAGGAGATTCCTGTGTATATATTAACAAGAGACGAAGTTGAAAAATTCTTTTGTCCCCTCTGCAACGTGCGTGTGGATTTATGCTCATGTGAAGAATATCGGGATCAGGGATGCTGGGATTGCGGGCCAAACTGCAGGGTTAATAATCGCCGGAAAGATAAGAAAGCTTTGCAGGAATATTTGTCAGCAGGCAATTCCGTTCCGCGCACACGACCAAGTAAAATGCTTGAGGAGACAGAACAGCCGTCTCCCTGTTGCAAAGAAAAAATGAAAAGATTGCTGATGAACAAAGTCATTTCCGGAATATTCGATGTTGAATATATTGCACATGTCTGCTCTAAATGCGGTGCAATGTATCACCTGCCATAAAAAGAAGCAACTAAAAGACTTTTTGTCGCATGGTATCGCCCAGCGGCTTTTTTTATACTATAATCCCAGTAGTAGAGCCAGTGGATCACTACGGGGTAAGCCAAATTAAATAGAAACTAATTTTTAAAAATAATATAAAATATGAACAATTACAACTGGTATCAACAACTCATCAAACCTGATTGGGCGCCGCCGGCTGTGGTTTTTGGACCGGTGTGGACTTTTCTTTATGTCCTGATCACCATTTCTTTTGGCGCGGTGTTTTATAAAGTTGCCAAGAAACAACTGGCGTTTGCGGTAGCCTTGCCTTTTATCCTCAATCTGATTTTTAATTTCGCCTTCACGCCTTTACAATTCGGACTCCAGAATAATTTTTTGGCCGCAGTGGATATTCTCTTGGTTCTTGGAACGCTCATTTGGGGGATGGTCGCCATCTATCCGCATGCCAAATGGATCACCTATATCCAAATCCCATATCTCCTCTGGGTTTCTTTCGCCACTGTTTTACAGCTCACTATCACATATCTGAATTGGAAATAATTACGTAATTAATTCAGTAAACCCGGCCTCGTAAAGGCCACTTTTTGTTTGACAGAAAATGAAATTGATGCTATGGTGAACAGCTAAGACAAAAACAGAAAAGAACTTTAAAAAGGGAGGCATCTATGCCAAAGATAAAGGAAGTCGTTGATGATTTGGTCGCAAGCTATGGTTTGCGAGAAAATATTAGCGAAAAAGAATATGGGGAAATACTTGCTGATTATAATCGGCAGGCGTACGGGAAGTGTGTGGCAAAAATTCGAAACCTCTTTAAGCTCTCGATGGTAAAATTTATCATTACCTACGTTGACAGTGACGAAGCATCTCGGTGGATATCGCTGTCCCATAAGAATGACTTACTAACAGCGAATCCACATTTGTCACATAATGCCGAAGTAGTTATGAGGGTTGAAATTCCAGAAAATATGCCGCTGTATGGAACGTCGGCTTTCTCGCGACTGGCAATTAAGTTGGATATAAACAAAAATGATCTAAGTCGGCCGTTTGACGTCTTTCTTCTAGACGTTGCCCATGAAATGGCCCATATAGTTCTTTATTCAACACGTAACCCTTGGCGATATAGTGAAAAAGCAACTGACATTTTCGTTCTTCTGAAGGGGTTTGTTGATATCAATGAAAGAGCTCATGCAATTGGACTCAAAAGCTATTTATCTCCGGACGAAGTCCGTGGCATTAGCTGGCACATACGCAAAAAGCAAGAAAAACAAGGAAAACGGGGATGATAGGGATGGCAATGTCGTCCCTTTTTTAATTGGTGGTATAATATACATAATCCCAAAAAGGCGATTTAAAAAATTTATTTATATAATGATATGGAAAAAATATTTAAAAAACATTCGTTCCAAGTCGGTTTTTCTTTTGGCATTACTTCTGCCATAATAACCACGCTCGGGCTGATGATCGGCCTGTTTTCTGGTACTCATTCCGAAATTGCGGTTATCGGCGGGGTTCTCACTATCGCGATTGCCGACGCTTTTTCTGACGCCTTGGGCATACATATCGCTGAAGAATCAGAGAAAATTCACACTCACAAAGAAGTTTGGGAATCCACCTTTTACACATTTGTCGCCAAATTTTTATTTGCCATCATATTTATTTTTCCGATCTTGCTACTCGAACTCGCGACCGGTATTTGGGTGAATATTATTATCGGGCTATTGCTCCTTGCAGTTTTGAGCTTTATTATCGCTGAAGGTTCGAAGAAAGAACGTCTTAACGTAGTCGCGGAACATTTAGTTGTGGCGGTAGTGGTTATTTTTTTCGCCAACTGCGCCGGTCAATTGATTTCCCGGTATTTTGGTTAAATTATATGGTTAATTAAAGGCAGTTTATTAATTCAGAAATTTTGCTTTAAATAAGCCTCATTTTCGGAATATGCTATAATAAGAGTATTAAGCAGGTAATTTTAATTATTAAAAAAAGAATAAAAGTATGAAAAAAACAATTGCAATTTTATCAACGCTAGCTTTTGCAATGTCTGTATCTGCGGTGTCGGCAGCCAAGCTAAATTATGCGCCGGAACTGCCGGAAAATGACGGAACTTATGACGTGCTGGGGCATCCTGATATGAAAGTAAAGATTTTTGTCCACAAAAACAAGCCTGTGAAACCCGCTCTAGCGCCAGAAGGAGTTGTGGGTATTTGCAGTAGCGATGAACCATCAGATGCGTCAGTCGGCGCCACCGGCTGGAAATTACCCAGCAGTTGGAATTACAGACTTAATGTGTCAACTGTTCCCGCCTCTATTGGTGCGACTGGTCTTGGAAATATCGCCAATCTTTCGTTTGACGAGTGGTATGGAAATTTGCCAGGAATGAGTATAATCAAAGGCGACAGTACGAAAAAATATAAAGCCACCTTTGACGGCCAAAACATTATCGCCTGGGGCAATGCTCCGGCAACAGCGCTGGCGATCACTTACACCTGGTATTACACTAATAGCGGCGTGGTAGCAGAAAACGACACCATTATGAACAAAAAATTCGCCTGGAGTTGGAATATGTGCAGTGCCAAATCATACGATGCTCAAAATATTCTTACGCACGAGCTCGGTCACTGGTTTGGGCTCACCGACCACTACAAAGTGAATTATGACGATAACACGATGTATGGATACGGATCTGTGGCAGAAAACAAGAAAGACACACTCACATCTGGTGATATTATTGGCCTTCAGCAAATTTATCAGTAAACGGCAAGAAATCGAAACAGCCTGCCCATTCGGCGGGCTGTTTTTTTGATGCTATAATGGAATCACGTAACCAATTACTCTATTTTTATGCGAATTGCCCTGGTTCATGACTATTTAGTCCAATATGGAGGTGCGGAACGGGTCCTGAAGTGTTTCACGGAGCTTTTTCCGTATGCGCCGATTTATACACTGGTGTATGACAAGGAATTGATGCATGGCTTTTTTGAGGATAAAAATATCAAAACTTCTTTCATTCAGAAATTGCCCTTCGCGAAAGGCCAGCACCGTCTTTTTCCGCAATTCATGCCCATGGCCATCGAGCAATTTGATTTTTCCGATTACGACATCGTCCTTTCGGATTCTTCCAGTTTCGCGAAAGGCATCATCACTGGCCCGGAAACCTTGCATATCTGCTATATGCATACGCCGATGAGATACGCTTGGGATGATTGCCAGAAATATACGAGCGATTTTAGCTTCCCGAATATTATTAAAAAATTGGTGCCGTTCGCGATGAATTATATCCGGATTTGGGACAGGGTCAGCGCGGAAAGAGTCGATCATTTCATCGCGAATTCCAATTTTGTCGCCAAGCGGATCAAAAAATATTACAAAAAAGACAGCGTGGTCATCCATCCGCCCGTGAGCACCAAAGAATTTCATATCAGCGAGAAGCTGGGCGATTATTTTCTTATTGTGGGCAGGATGCTGGCCTACAAAAAAAATGATATCGCCATCCGAGCCTTTAATGAATTGGGAATAAAACTGAAAGTAATCGGCCGGGGGCCGGAACTGAAAAAATTGAAAAAGATTGCTGGACCAAATATTGAATTTTTAGGCCGCATTCCAGATAGTGAACTGGTTGAATGCTATTCCAAGTGCCGCGCGTTCATCTTTCCGCAGGAGGAAGACTTTGGGATCGTGGCGATTGAGGCTATGGCGGCCGGCCGGCCGGTGATTTCGTATCGGGGCGGAGATATCCCGGAGCATATGGAAGAGGGGAAGACGGGAATATTTTTCGATGAGCAGACAGTAGAAGATATTATTTGCGCGGTGAAAAAATTCAAAGATGAAGACTTTGATCCGGCCTATATCCGCTCTAAATCGCTGAAATTTGACAGGGAAATATTTAAGAGTAAGATAAAAGACTACGTGGAAAAGTCCCTCCAAGAATTCAAAAAAGCCAAATAATATGGAACTTAAGGAATATCTGCAGATCATAAAGCGCAATATTGCAACCTTTGCCGCGGTTGTCGTAGCCGTTGTTTTGGGCAGTTTTGCGTTTTTTACGCTGAAACCGGTCACCTATTCGACTTCACTGGCTTTGAACATAACCCGCAGCGGCGCGCAACAAACGCCGGATTATAAGTATGATGATTTTTATCGGTTGCAAGCGGACGAAAAATTTGCTGAAACGATTGTCCAGTGGCTGCAGGATCCGAGAACGACGGCCAACATTTATGTTGCGGCCGGCATGGATGTGGGCAATTTTAGTTTGCGGCAACTGGCGAAAAGTATCGCGCCTAAAAAACTTTCATCGCAGTTTGTGTCGGTTTCATTTTCCGCGCGCAGTATCGATTCGGCCAAAAAAATTTCCAATGCGATTGTGGCTGCGGTTTCCAAAAATACCGGCGAGTTGAACAAAAATCAGAACGAAAGCACGTGGTTTGAAGTAGTGGCGCAAGATCCGGTGATTGCCATGGATAAAATAAGCCCGCTCATTTTGCTTCTGGCATCTTTGCTGATCGGTATCTTTCTCGCTTGCTGGGTCGTTTTAATCATTCACTATTTGAAATAAATGAAAATCGGAATCGATGTTCGCTGTTTGATCGAAGGAAGAAGGACGGGAGTTGAAGAATACACCCTTAATCTGTTGAAAAATTTATTCAAAATCGACACGAAGAACGAATATGTTCTTTTTTTAAATTCTTTCCGAGCGCCGAAAACAGATCTAAGTTGGATCGAAGAATATCCTAACGTCAGGATCAAAAGATTTATGTACCCCAACAAACTGTTAAATTTTCTTTTTTGGTATTTGCGCTGGCCGAAGATCGATAAGATGCTTGGCGGGGCGGACATTGTGTTTTTGCCGAATATTATTTTTGGCAGCGTCAGTTCGGACGCGAAGATGCTGGTGACAATCCACGACCTGAGTTTTGAACGGTATGGCGAAACTTTTTCGCGGAAACGCAGATTTTGGCACATGTTCATCAATACGAAGGATATCTGCCGACGGGCCGCGGGCATAATCGCGGTTTCCGCTTCAACGCGCAGCGACTTGGTTTCTCTTTATAAAATAAAAGCGGAGAAAATTGATGTTGTCCACAGCGGCATTGATGAAAAATTCCGCCCCATCGACCGGAATACGACGGAACTCATACAGATCAAAGAAAAATACGGCTTGCCGTATAAATTTATCTTATATTTCGGCACAATCGAACCGCGTAAAAATCTCATCGGAATTATCCGCGCTTTCAACCAATTGCAAAGTTACGCGCTTGAAAATAATAATGAGGAAATGTCGAGGCATAGTTTGGTTATCGCCGGGCAAACCGGCTGGCTGGCCGGAGACATCTATGCGGAAATAAACCAATCGAAATTCAGGGACAAAATCAAGATTATCAACTCTATCCCGGACGCGGATAAGGAATACATCTTTAATCTGGCTTCGCTTTTTGTTTACCCGTCTTTTTTTGAAGGATTCGGCTTCCCGCCGCTGGAGGCGATGCGTTGCGGCATCCCAACGATCGTTTCCAATAATTCGTCCCTGCCTGAAATAGCCGGCAAGGGCGCTGTGATGGTGGAGCCGGAAAAGGCTGATGAGCTGTATGCGGCAATGAAGGAAATTTTACTATCCAAAGAGCTACAGGAGATGTTGAGGGCCGAAGGCATAAAAAAAGCCGAGAGTTTCAAATGGAAAAACACGGCGCTTGAGTTCCTGAATATTATCAAAAAGTTAGCCAAGGAATAAGCCGACAAAAAAGGCCGCAAACAACCAAAGAACGCTATCAAAAAATAGTGTTTTTTGTTGCCAAATTTGGTATAATTAAAATGCAGCGGTAAATATAAAATTCTTTTTATTATGCGTATTGGAATCGATGCCCGGTTCTATGGGCCTTTCGGCAAGGGCTTGGGCCGGTATACCCAAAAATTAATCGAAAATCTCGAGCAGATAGATGAAAAAAATGAATATTTCATTTTTTTAAGAAAGGAAAATTTTGAAGACTACGCGCCGAAAAACACGAATTTTAAAAAAGTTATGGCCAATTATCGCTGGTATACTTTCGAAGAACAGATAAAAATGCCATTTCTTTTAAAAAGATACAAATTGGATCTGGTCCACTTTCCGCATTTTAATGTGCCAATTTTTTACTGGGGAAAGTTTTTGATTACCATCCATGATCTGATTCTTATTCATTTTCCGACCATCCGAGGAACGACGCTTCATCCGTTTTTTTATAAAATAAAGTTTTTGGCGTATCGCTTTGCGATCAATTCGGCTATCCGTCGGGCGCGAAAAGTTATCGCCGTTTCGGAGTTTACCAGAAAAGATATTTTGAGAAATTACGCTGTCAGGGAGCAAAAAGTCGAAACGATATTTGAAGCCTGCGATGGTTTTTGCCTGACAAATTTACAGAGCCCTGAGGAAGCTTTGAAAAAATATGGCTTGGTGGATTCCCGTGGTATAATAAAGCCGTATATAGTTTATATCGGCAATGTCTATCCGCACAAAAATCCGGAGAGTTTGGCGCTGGGGTTTGCTTTGGCCAAAAAAGAATATTTTCCAGATTTGAATTTAGTTTTTATCGGAGGCGAGGATTATTTTTATCTGAGGCTGAAGAAGTTTATCGGTGAAAATGGAATCAAAGACGTGATATTCGCGGGCGGAATAAATGATCAGGAATTAAGCGGCGTTTTGCGCTCAGCGGTTCTATACGGGCGTCCGTCTTTTTATGAAGGCTTCGAGCTGCCGCCGCTGGAAGCGATGGCCTGCGGAGTGCCCGTGATCTGCTCTGACCATGAATGCGCCCACGAGATTTTGGAAGACTCAGCCCTGTATTTTAATCCGCATGATCCGCAAAGCATCGCGGAAGCTATCCAGGAGGTTCTGACTGACGAAAATTTGCGGCGCAATTTGGTCCGGAAAGGATATGCTCAAGTGAGAAAATATGATTGGAAGCTGATGGCGGAAAAAACCTTGAAAATTTATAACGGTTTAGACAAAAATGAAAAACAAAAACCTTGCCGGCAAACAGGTAAGTAGAAAAAATATTATCCCCCAGATGTTTGATGTGAGGCCCGTTGATGAAAACGGCGATTTTGATGTGGCGAAAGCCGCACAAGCAGAAAAAATTCTGCAGGTTTTCCCGAAAGAAACCAAGAATAATTTTATCTGGCAATCCGGCGAATTATTTTCAGACATCAAAAAGCCAGATGCGGTTGTTGAGGAATTGCAGGGCTTTCTTGGATTGCTGGAGGGGGAGACTGAAAACAAAGCCGAAATATATCAGCTGGGTGAAAAATATGCCTCTGAAGAGGTCCCGATTTTTTATGAAACCGAACAGATAATTGAGCTGGTTCCGAAAAAAATAACGTTGCAGCCTAAAAAGAGAAAAACTTTCGCTGCAGAGCCTTTAAAAATTAGAGAAAAACCCAGAAGCTCAGAATTTTTTGAAAAGGTACGCTCAAAAAATAATTATTTTGATGAACTTGTTGATGAAAATAATTTTTTGCCGAAAAGAAGGAAGCTCAAGGATGCGTTCCGGGAGAGCAGCATATTTGACAGAGATCTGTTTATTGGGAGATATGACTTAATTGACAGAAAAAAGTTTGCTTTTTCATTTGCCGCGATGGCGTGTGCGGTTTTTTTGATAGTTTTTGGGACGAGTTTTGTGAAAAGAGGCCTGCAGATAAAAGGTTTAGTCTTGGGTAAGAGCAAAAGTGCTTATACTGATTTGGTCCAAGCAAGGGAGGATATTTTAAATAAAAATTTTCAAAATTCTCAGTTTAAATTTAACGATGCTTATGATCGTTTTGATGAAATCAACAAGGATTTGAATGGCCTCGGAAGCTTTATTGTCAATGTGAGCCGATTTATTCCCTATGCGTCAAAACTTTCTTCCGGCGCGGCCTTGGCGCAAGCCGGCAAGGATGTTTCCCAGATCGGGGTTCTGGCCGGGCAAACGATGGCGATAATGGATGATCTGAAAAATCCTCTGAATCAGATGGGCGATTCCGGAGACGGCTCTGTTTCATTGTTAAAGTTATTTCAGGATACGAATGATAATGTCCAGCAAATACAAACGCTCTTAGCTGACGCGCAAGATAATATGGATCGGGTTAGTATTGATGACATACCCGAAGAACAGCGAGCCCAATTTGCGGACCTAAAAAACAAACTTCCGGAGATGAACAAATTTCTGACTGATTTCGTAGACAATAGCCAAATTTTTACTGATGTGCTGGGCGGTAATGGCCCAAGAAAATATTTATTTTTATTTCAAAACAATCAAGAGATGCGGGCGACCGGCGGATTCATCGGAACTTATGGAGTATTGGATATTTTCAACGGCAGAATCAATAAATTTTTCATTGATGGCATATTTAATCCCGACGGTCAGCTGAGGGAAAAAGTCGTGCCGCCCCTTCCGATCCAGAAAATAAGCGCGGCCTGGAGTTTACACGACAGCAACTGGTTTCCTGATTTTCCAATTTCAGCGGAAAAGGCTACTTGGTTCTATGAAAAAACCGGCGGACCAACGGTGGATGGAGTAATCACGATGACGCCGGTGGTGATGCAAAAATTACTCGCGATTACTGGGCCCATCGATCTTCCGGATTACGGGGTCACGGTGGACAAGGATAATTTCGTTGAAAAAGTTCAGCAAGAGGCGGAAGTTGACTATGACAAGGAGTTGAACCAGCCCAAGAAAATTTTGGCTGATTTGGCTCCAAAAATTTTGGACAAGATTTTTAATGCCAAGAATTTTTCCGATATTGCGAAAACTACGAATGTTTTGATCGAAAGTTTGAATGAAAAACAAATTTTAATTTACTCCAAAAATTATGACATTGAAAAGGAACTATCGTCTTTGGGCTGGTCGGGTGAAATTTTGGATACGCGCAAAGACTATTTAAGCATCATCAATACGAATATCAACGGCTTCAAAACCGACGGCGTAATTGATGAAAAAATAGAACATTCGGCGGAAATTCAGAACGACGGCTCAGTGGTTGATACCGTCACGATTACCCGGCATCATAACGGAGGCAATTCGAACTTTGATTGGTGGAATAAGGTAAATGCTGATTATATGCGCGTTTACGTGCCCAAGGGATCACAGCTACTTTTTGCTGAAGGGCAGACGCGAGAATTTAATTCACCGCCTTTGGATTATACCGCCTTGAATTTCAAGCGCGACGCGCAAGTGCGGATGGAGGAGGATTCCATGAAGATTGACGAGGCGAGTGGAACACGCGTTTATGATGATTCGGGGAAAACGGTTTTTGCCAACTGGATCTATGTGAGTCCGCAAGAAACCGTAGTGGTCAAATATAAATATCTGTTGCCTTTCAAAGTAATTATCACTGGAGATAATAATCCGGTGGACACATATTCACTGTTGGCGCAAAAACAGTCCGGGAGTGTGGGCAGTCAGTTTGTTTCCAATATTTCTTTCCCTTCGGATTTTAATGTCAACTGGAAATATCCGGATGAGCTGTCTGCGGATGAGAACAGTTTAAAATTAGAAACTGACTTAAAAATGGATAAATTTATTGGGATAGCGTTTATTAAATAAAATATGGGTTTTGAATTTGTTGGAGAAAAAGCCAGAAGAGAATCAGGCATAAGCAAAGTTGTAACGGAATCAGCAGAAGATGAGGCCGAAATTAAGGCTTACTATAAAAATATTTTTGAAAATCAAGAAACTGAAGGATTCGAAAAAGAAAAATCGGAAGATGACCTTAGAATAATCAAGGCAGTAAATGATAAGCTGAAAGATTTAGTAGAAAGATACGGGGGAGAATTTATTGATGTTAAGCCCCAAAACATTCATATTTTGGACAAGGAAAAATTAACCCCAGAACAGTTAGCGCGAATCAAAAAAGTAAAAAAAGAAGAAACTGCCGTTTATAGTGTCAATCATCAAGCCATAGTTTTTATGTTCGCGGATTATGATGATCGGCTTAAATTCGCTCAAATTTTAGCGCATGAATTGCTGCATTTTAATTCCTTTCAATCGATTACAAAAAATCAGAAAGGGAGAGGACTAACAAGAAGAGTGGGGATAGGCATGGGATCGCGCCAGGATAAAAATAAGGAATATTTCGGGATGCTGAACGAGGCTCTGACGGAAGAGTTAGCAATAAGATTTGATAGAGAATATCTAAGTCACTTTCCTGAATTGGCGAAAGAAATAGAGGAGAGAAAGAAGCACACAGAAAGAATACAAGAAAAGGGAATAAACACTGAAAATATAAGCAGCTTTATAATAAAGGAGCATCCGCAAGAAAAACCAGAGAGAAGATTTTCCGCAACAGAAAGCCGGTTTACCTATACAAAGGAAAGAAAAAAAATGAATGAAACAATAAATCATATATATAAAGAAAATAAAGAAAAATTTAACACGAGAGAAGACGTTTTTGAAATTTTTGCCAAAGCTTTTTTCACTGGAAGAATTTTGAAATTAGCTCACCTCATAGAAAATGCGTACGAAAAAGGCGCTTTTAGAAAACTAGGTGAAGATATGGCAAAAATTCATAAGCTTGAACAAGAAAAATAAATGATCAAAAAACTTTTTAACAATGGAATATTAAACTCTCGGCCGTCTGAGTCGGTTATTTCGGCGGCTTTTATTATTACTGTAGCGGGCGTTGCCAGCAATATCTTGGGACTTTTTCGGGATCGTTTTTTGGCCTCCACTTTTGGTGCGGGTGACACGCTGGATGTTTATTACGCGGCCTTCCGTATTCCCGATTTAATTTATAACTTGTTGATTTTAGGCGCTCTTTCCGCGGCGTTCATACCTGTTTTTACCGGGCTTATCAGTAAGGATAAAAATGACGAGGCCTGGCAGTTAGCCAACGGCATAGCAAATTTGGCGATTCTCTCAATTATTGGCGTATCACTCCTGTTTGCCATCTTTGCTCCGTTTTTAATGGAGCTCATCACTCCCGGATTTCCGGCGGAAAAAATGGATAGCGTAGTCCTCTTTACGCGCATAATGTTTTTGAGCCCCCTGTTTTTAGGAATTAGCGGAATTATGGGAGGCATCCTGAGCTCGATGAAGCGTTTTCTTATTTATTCCATAGCGCCCTTGCTGTATAATCTCGGAATCATATTTGGAATTTTGGTATTCGTAAGATTTTGGGGTCCGATCGGGCTGGCGTGGGGCGTAGTTCTGGGAGCTTTTTTGCATATGCTGTTCCAATATCTGGCGGCAAAAAACTTAGGCTTCAAATATCAATGGACGATCCTGAAATCATGGCGGGATCCGAATGTCAGGCGAGTCATGAAGCTGATGCTGCCGCGAATGACCGGTATTGCCATCAACCAAGTTAATTTGATGGTAATCACTATTTTTGCTTCCACTTTGGCGGCTGGCAGTTTGGCAATTTTTAATTTTTCGACAAATTTACAGAGCGTTCCCTTGAGTGTCTTTGGTTTATCTTTCGCGATTGCTGTTTTCCCGGCACTTTCTACTTTTGCGGCCCGTGGAGAAAAAGACAAATTTGTGCGCGCTTTTTCGGAAACATTCAGGCAAATTTTATTTTTTATCATACCACTCAGCGTTTTTATGCTGGTTTTGCGGGCGCAGATCGTTCGTGTAGTTTTGGGCGCCGGCAAGTTCGATTGGAATGATACGATCATGACCTTTCAATGTTTGGGCATTTTAGTTTTAGCTCTGTTCGCGCAAAGCACAGTTCAGCTTTTGGCGCGCGCCTTCTATGCTTTGCAGGACACCAAAACGCCTTTTTATGTGGCCATTGTTACAGAGGCAGTCAATATTTTGACAGTCATCCTTTTGATCGGTAAATTTAAAATTTTGGGTTTAGCGATTGCGATTTCTCTGTCCAGTCTGGTGCAAATGGTGCTCTTGCTTTTTATCCTACGGACACGCTTTGATAGTCTGGATGATAAAAATATTATCAAGTCAGTGATTAAGATTGCGTCGGCTTCGTTTGCGGCGGGAATCGGCATTCAGGTGGTAAAAATCATGGTCGCTTCGCAGGTTAATCTGGACACATTTTTAGGCGTTTTCGCGCAACTGGCGGTTTCCGGGCTTGTCGGATTTGGGATTTTCATCGCCGCTTGCTATATCATGAAACTGGAAGAATTTTTTGTCTTCAAAAATTCTTTGACGAAAAAACTTTTCAAGAGCAAGCACGCCGTTATCGCGGAAAGCACGGAAGAAGTGAGTGGAATTTAAAAAAGAAAGTCAAATTATAATAACCTAAAGAATCGGTCGCAAGATCCGGTTTTTTCTTGATTAATCTTTGTTTCTAAGGTAAGATGAGGATTATATGGACCAAAAAAACGTACGCAATTTCTGCATAATCGCACATATTGATCATGGCAAGTCCACTTTGTCGGATCGGCTTTTAGAATTGACCAAAACCGTGGAAATGAGAAAGATGAAAGAACAATTGCTCGATCAAATGGATTTGGAAAGAGAGCGGGGAATCACCATCAAATTGCAGCCGGTCAGAATGAATTATGAACAGGACGGCCAAAAATATATTTTGAATTTGATCGATACTCCGGGGCATGTGGATTTTCATTATGAAGTTTCGCGGTCATTGGCGGCAGTGGAGGGCGCGGTGCTTTTGGTGGACGCGACCAAAGGTGTGCAGGCGCAGACATTGTCCAATTTGTATCTAGCTATCGAGCAGGGTTTGGAAATAATTCCAGCAGTGAACAAGATCGATCTGCCCAATGCCGATGTCGCGAAAACTAAAAAAGAAATTGTCCATATTTTGGGCTGTAAGGAAGAAGAAATTTTGGAAGTTTCGGGTAAAAGCGGAATGGGCGTGGAAAAACTTATGGAACGAATCGTGAAAATTATTCCAAGTCCGCGCGGCGATTTTCAAAAACCTTTGCGCGCGCTGATTTTCGATTCCAAATATGACACCTATAAAGGCGTGGTGGCTTATGTGCGAATTGTCGACGGTGAAGTTAGGCGTGGAGATAAGCTCGCTATGCTGGCGGTGGGCGCTGAAAGTGATGTAGTCGAAGTTGGTTTTTTCAAGCCGGACTTGCGAGATTCGGAAAAATTAGTAGCCGGAGACATCGGGTATATCGCAACCGGGTTTAAGACTGTCAGTGATTGTCGGGTGGGCGATACGGTCACACTTTCCGGCTTTAAGTCTCAGGTGGAGGGCTTGCCTGGTTACAAGGAGGTTATCCCGATGGTCTATGCTTCTTTTTATCCGATTGAAGGCAATGATTATAATTTCATGCGCGACGCCCTGGAAAAGCTCAAGCTGAATGACGCCGCTTTTACTTTCGAACCGGAAAGCAACTTGGCTTTGGGCCGAGGCTTCCGTTGCGGATTCTTGGGTATGTTGCATTTGGAAATCATCCAATCGCGGTTGGAACGTGAATTTGAAATTAGTCCAACAATAACCACTCCCAGTGTTGTTTATGAAATCCAGTTTCGCGGCGGTAAAGAAACTGACGAGCGGCGGAAGATTTATTCCGCCACGGAAATGCCGGATCCGGCTACGATTGAAAAAATTTATGAACCGTATGTGAAATTAGACATTATTTCGCCGAGCAGCTATCTGGGTTCGATCATGGAGGTGATGCGAAATACTCGGGCTGAGTATTTGAATACGGAATATATTGACGCGGAAAGAATAGTCTTGACTTTTGATTGTCCTCTGACTGACGTAATTACAAATATGCACGATGACCTGAAAAGCGCTTCATCGGGTTATGCTTCTATGAATTATGCCGTTACGGGTTATAAGCCGTATGATCTGGTGAAATTGGATATTATGGTGGCGGGAGAAAAAGTAGATGCTTTTTCACGCGTTGTGCCCAAGGAAAATGCGTTTGCGGAAGGCAAGCGCACGGTAGAAAAACTCAAGGAATCAATCCATAAACAGAATTTTCAAATTGCACTGCAGGCCTCTATCGGAGGAAAAGTGATTGCCCGAGAAACGATCAAGGCTTTTCGCAAAGATGTTACGAGCGGATTATATGGCGGAGATGTGACGCGAAAACGCAAACTTCTGGAAAAGCAGAAAAAAGGCAAGAAAAAAATGAAGAATATCGGTAAGGTTTCTATTCCGTCTGAGGCTTTCCTGGCGGTATTGAAAAAATAGGCGTCATTTTTGGGGGGCTTGACAATTGATTAATTATCGTTTAGTATATATAGTTCTCGATAAATTAAGATAAAATCGAGGAAGTTGTTCTTTGTTTGGCAAAAATAGCAATAGAATAAATTTATAGAAACGGCGCTCAAAGCTGAAACCAACATCAAGGAGGGCATAATGAAGAAAGTATTTATTCCGGGAATAGGATTTTGTCTCATATGTAAAGAGGGAAGGGGAAACATCGAAGTTTCATACGGAGTGATCGGAGACGGATTCGTTATGTTAACATCCCCGACCTCGCTCATGGAGCTGCCAAACGGTCTCCTCCCCATGTCGTGTTTCGAATCTTGTCCTCACTCTATATCCTGTTATAGGCACATTATATAGCAGGCACGTTTGCAAACGGCCGAACTCCAGAGAGAGTTCGGCCGTGATTTATTTTCCGGCCAATTCGGCTATTGTTTACAACTAAAAAAAATGCTAAAATATATCCATGCGTTCAAGAAAGGGAAGAAAAAGAATTCAAAAAATCTGGATAATTATATCAGTTCTGGCAGTATTAGCCATGATTGCCTTTACGATTGCACCGCTTTTAACATATCAATAAGAAAATGTCGGTTGAAAAAAACAAAAAATTTTCAATTGTAATGAAAATCATTGTGCTTTTTGGCATAATCGCGCTTGTTTTCATTAGTGTGGCCATTTACGGTGAAATTGCGAAAAAAAGACAAATTCAAAGTCAGATCAGCCAATTGCAACAGGAAGCGGAAAAGATAAGCCGTGACAACGCACTGACCCAAAATAAAATCGCCTATTTGGAAAGCAAGGATTATCAGGAAAGGGAAGCAAAGGACAAGCTCAATCTGCAAAGCCCGGATGAAAATGTCGTCCTGGTAAAACCGACCATTGTGAAAGAAAATAAGACAGAAGAAAAAGTTTCTCCGGCAACTCCGCCACAGCCGGAAAAAATATCAAATCCGGTAAGGTGGTGGGAATATTTTTTCAAATATTAATTTTTCATAACAAACAAGCTGATGGTTGTGGATGATATTAAAAATTTTCATAAGAAAATCAAAGTTGCTACGGCTTTATACGCAGTCGCAGTTTTGATCATCGCCTGCATTGTGCTGACGGGCGTTCTTATATATGGTTTTGGAATGGATAACCAAGTGACTCAAAAGTCTGCGCAAATTTTTCCCTATCCAGCTGCCGTTATTAGTGGAGTTAATTTTGTATCATTAAACAGCCTGGAAAACAATCTGCGAGCCGTAAAACGTTTCTATGAGAATCAAGATTTTGGAAGCATCGGCTTGCAGGTTGATTTTACCACGCCTGATGGTCAAAAAAGATTAAAAGTAAAAGAGAAGGATGTATTGGAGAAAATGATTGAAAATAGGATTATCGAAATTTTAGCGAACAAAAATGGGATAGTGCTGACGAAGGACGCAGTTGTTCAAGAAGTCAGCAAACAGCTGGCGCAATACGGCAGCCAGGAAGATTTGACGGATAAATTGCAGCGGCTTTATGGTTGGACGATCAATGATTTTGAAGAAAAAATAGTCAAACCGGATATGTATAAGAGCAAACTGGCGGAAAAGTTGAAGCAAGTAAACGCTGACAGTACTCAGGCCAAAACGAAAATTGGAAAGGCCGCGGCTGACCTGAAAAACAACAAGAGCTTTGCCGATACAGCCAAGGACTATTCCGAAGGAGACAGCGCAAAAAATGGCGGAGAACTGGGTTGGTTCAGTGCCGATCAAATGCTGCCGGAGCTATCCCTAGTTGCTTTTAGTATGAAAAAGGGCGATACCAGTGATGTTATTGAAAGCCCCCTGGGTTATCATATCATCCAGATTGAGGACAAAAAAGCCGAGAGCGGCATTGACAAGGTCAGATTAAAACAAATTTTTGTAAGAACTCAGAGCTTTCCCGAATGGTTGCTTGAACAGGAAAAAAATATTAAAATATATGTACCGCTCAAAGATTTTTACTGGAACAAGGACGGTGGCAATTTGGAATTCAAAAATAACGATCTAAAACAATTTGAAGATAACTTGGACAAAAATTCTCCGAATGATGCCTCTGTCCTGTTCTAATTTTGAAATAATAATTAATTTTTATTTAAAACTATGCCAAAGCCAAACGTAAATGCAGACCTTTGCATTGGATGCGGAACTTGCGAGTCCCTGTGTCCAAAGGTTTTTAAGATTGAAGATGGCAAGTCTCATGTTATCGCAGAGGATTGCGAAGATTGTGATTGTCAGGAAACCGTGAATAGTTGTCCGGTCGGAGCGATTTCGATGGAATAAAACAATCTCTTGAGTGTATCTTAAACAGGCCTTGCTTCGTATTTTACTAGGCGGGCCTTTTGAGGAGTAATAAATAAATTTAAAAACGTATGGAAACAGAAGAAAACGAAGAAAAAGCCCAGACAGAGCCAATTGAGACAAAGCCGGGCAAACCATCAAAAAAAGTTTTTTTACTCGTAATAATCCTTGTCATAATTCTTTCCTCGGGTTTCGGAGCAGTTTTCGGTTTTATGGCCGGCGGGATATCCCAAAAGATTTTCCCGAATATTTTTAGAAATACGGCCAGTCTCCAGGGCCTATTTAGCGGGAATCCAAGTACGAGCCGGGATATTATCAAGCAGCAGATCGTAGAGGAAGATTCCGCTGTCATTGATGTCGTGGAAAAGAGTTCTCCGGCAGTCGTGAGTATCGTGATAAGTAAGAATTTATCTCAGAATTGGGGATCTCTCAGCCCCTTTGATTTTCCTAGTTTCTTTGGTATTCCGCAATCAGGCGGAAACGGCCAGAATGATGGTGGCCAGGAACAAAAAATTGGCGGAGGAACCGGATTTTTCGTTTCCGCTGATGGCATGGTAGTCACTAATAAACATGTAATCGAAGACACCACAGCTGATTACACTGTTGTAACCAATGAGGGAAAGGAATATCCGGCCAAAGTGCTTGCTAAGGATCCTGTAAATGATATTGCGATAGTGAAAATTGAAGGCAATGATTTCCCGACACTGAAACTGGGCGATTCAAATTCCTTGAAAATTGGCCAAACCACAATTGCAATCGGAAATTCGCTGGGCGAATTTTCCAATACAGTGAGCAAGGGGATCATTTCCGGGTTGCAAAGAAATCTGACTGCCGGAGGAGGCCTGTCTGGGGAATCGGAACAGCTGAGCAACATAATTCAAACCGATGCTGCTATAAATCCCGGGAATTCCGGCGGGCCGCTTTTAGATATCAATGCGGATGTTATCGGTATTAATGTTGCGATGGCTCAAGGCGCACAAAACATCGGGTTTGCGATTCCAGCCAACCAGGTCAAAAAAGTCGTGGATCAGGTGAAGAGCACAGGCAAAATATCCACTCCGTATATGGGCGTCAGGTACATACCCATAGACAGTGCGATTCAGAAAAGCAATAATCTACCGTACAATTATGGAGCATTGATTTTGCGTGGTCAGAAAATTACTGATTTTGCCGTTATCCCCGGCTCGCCAGCCGACAAGGCCGGAATTGTGGAAAACGACATACTTTTAGAGGTGAATGGCACAAAAATTGATGAAAAAAATAGTCTGGCTGACTTGATTGCTAAATATAATGTCAATGATGTTCTGACTCTAAAAATCTGGGATAAAGGAAGGGAAAAAGAAGTGCAAGTGACACTGGCCGAGCTGAAACAATAATTTTGCGATGGTGATTTTTAAATGCTATAATCCATAAGTAAGTTGTTTGTTTACTGCCAATGTTTTTGAAATTTCGCCCATTATTATTCAGTTTAGTTTTTTTTGTCAGCTTGGAAATCATCGTTTTTAAAGCTAATTTTGTTTTTCCGATTGCGCTCTTTTTATTTTTATTGTCTCTTTATGAAGGTCGGAAAATTGGAGGCCGTTGGCTATTTTCAGTTTTACCGGTCTTTTTTGTTTTGTCATCGATAGCCTTGCTTTATTTGATCGGGCTGACTTACGAGCAACAGATTTTTATAATCCTGTCTTCCTGTATGTATTACCTGTCGCTTTTTAGCGCCTATCGCCTGGGTCAATATTCCGGAGACCAAACCGCCAAGGGTATGAATATGGCGGCAGCCTTTGCGACAATCTTTTTTACTTATTCCAGCGCCTATGGGTTGTATTTGAATTTTTTTGTGCCGCTTTATTATTTGATGCTCGCATATCTCATCGTCACGCTTCTGGTAAGTTTTCAGTATTTCGCGATTGTGAAAGAAAAACAACTTAAAATAGTGTGGATATACAGCCTTCTCTTGGCCCTGATCATGACAGAGATCGTCTGGACCATGAATTTTTGGCCGTTCGGATACTTGACTACCGGTGTAATTGCGCTTATACTCTATTATGTTCTTTGGGACCTGACACAGAGCTATTTCCTGAATCTATTGAGCCGCAAGCGAGTGGTGGCAAATATGGTATTTTTTTCGGTCTTGATCGCAATAGTTCTGTTGACTGCTAAATGGATCCCAGTGCTCTAAGATTCCAAATTCTAATATCTAAATCCTAAACAAGTTTATAAAATTCTGAAACAAATGAAAAAAATGGTTTTTAAAAAAATATTTTTAATCCTCGCGATAGTGTTCATTGGCGGTTTGGGCGGCATTATCGCGGACCGTTATATTTTTCCATACCTAAGTTCTACTGATTATTTCATGAAACATGATTGGTTGAAAAAAGCAGCGGAAGATATCACGGTTATAAATAAAACTGAACAGGTTTTCGTGAAAGAAGAGACTTCAATCACCAAAATATCCAATCAAATCTCGGCTTCGGTAGTGGGCATCATCTCTTATCCTCAAACGGATGCGAAAAATTTTCCAAGAAAAAGCACAACCAGCGTCGGACCGACATATGGCACCGGATTGATTGTTACCAGCGACGGGCTGATTATGACTTATGCGGATGCGATCAATTTGAATAATTCTAAATATAAAGTGGTTGCGTATGACGGTAACAGCTATGACGCAGAAATTTCCGGAACTGATGCCTATAGCAATCTCGTTTTTTTGAAAATCAGTGCCGGGAATTTGTCCGCAGTTTCTCTCGGGAACTCTGATGATATCAAGCCCGGTGAAAAAATAATCGCCATCGGTATCAACCCAGGAGATTTTTCCCGTGTTTATTCCGCCGGGCTGATCAGTAATTTTAATCCCACATATAATCTGGCTGGAAAAGCAATTTCATCTTCAGACAAACTGGAGGGTGTGTTTGAAGCCGATCTAAATTCAGAAAAAGATTATGTCGGTGGTCCGATCGTAGACTATACGGGCCAAGTGATTGGAGTAATGGGAACAAATGCGGGCGATAATGCGCAGAAATTTTTCCAAATTCCATCAAATAAGGTTGCGAAGGTCATTGATCGCGCGATAAAAAAGGAATTGGAAAATGATCCTGTTCTGGGGATTTATTACATTCCGCTAACCAAAAGTTATTTTCTAGTAAATAATCTGAACATTGACCGTGGGGCTTTGATTTATTCGCCGTCAGGGCAGTCAGGGCTAGCCATGATATCGGGCTCAGCCGGACAAAAAGCTGGATTGCAAATCAATGACATTATCACTAAAATAAATGATCAGGAAATCAACATCAACCATACATTGCCTGACTTGCTGTATCAATATAAAAAAGGTGACTTGATTGAGCTGGTTGTTTCGCGCAGTGGTCAAGAAATGAAAATTCCAGTGCAATTATAAATGTTTTTTTATTAATGTTTCGTAGTTTATTTCGCTCCTGTGTGCTTAAAATGTGGGAGCGTTTTAGGGTTCAGGGGCTTGACTTTTTTTTCAGATTTATATAGAATAGTCTGAAAACAAAAAAACAGGGGAAACCCTTCAAAAGGCGCGTTTTTTGACAATTAAACTAACTTAACCGGAAACGGTTTTTTTAGGTATAAAAAAATCCAACAACTGTAGAGGGAGGTATCTATGAAAAAGTTTGTGATAGCAACAGTCGTCCTGGCGATGTTATTGCCAGCCAATTTTGTATTCGCTTGCGAAGATGATAACGGCGACAATAGCCATCATGGTGACCAAGGCAAAAGCATCAATGCCGAGGCGAACATTAACATCAACAATCGTACGTACGGAGATTTTCCGTATGTTCCCGGAATGCCTGGAGTATATCCGCCGAATTATTTTCCGGGATACGAAAGGCAAGTGAACGATTTGTCCTCAGAAGACATAATCAAGACAATTGATAATGTCACGGAGGCCGGCTTCGAGACGTTCAAGAGAATCCTTATCGAAGAAAGGGGAGAAAAATTTTTCAAAAGATTGGAAAGCAGCGTCTCCTTTCATCCTGATATCACGGCAACGTTTCCTGCCTCAAAAGAAGTTCGTATTATCAGCAAAAAAAGCATGGAGCGATACGATCTGAGCATGCTGAAGAAGATAGGCACAATAGCTGCCGATTCTAAATTGGAGATCGAGGGAGAGTTCGACTCTCTCACTTATCGCCAGGATCTTTTGATGTTTTGCGGGCAGAAGGTTTTGAAATACGGCGCTAATATTATAGTGCCCGATCTCGACTCGTTCCGTGCCTATATCACTCCAAGCGGCACAACAAAGGGAGCGGGAGCCTCTGTGGGCTTTTTAAAGGCCCTAGGCTCTTTGTTCGGAATTACGGGCTCTGCCCAGTATGAAACAACGACCCAAAAAACGGTGATGCGCGGCGACGCAAGCGTCACCTACCAGTTGTACCACGTCGATGATATTGAAAGATTCTTGCATCCGCCAAAAGAGACACCCAGACCGTTGATGGTTGAAAAACCAATGGCAGTGGTTGAAAAACCAAAACCTGAGCCGGAAAAAACATTCTGCGGATGGATCTGGGAGAAAATCCTGGAATATAAGCAGAAATGCGTGGAGTGCGAGCGCTGGTGTTTCAATAATCTCGAGAATAGAGTAGTTCTGCAAAAACTCTTTATCGAGCTATATGTTTGCACCGGTAAGATGCACACGAAATATCTCGAAGAGGCGATGGAAAACCACAGGATTGCCGTCGATAACTACACAAATGGCGGTGACATTAAAAAGCATCAGCCTGCGGCGGACAAGCTGATGGCCGAAGCTGACTATTTTCATTCGGGATGCATCTCAATTCTTAAGAATGAGGGCGCGGCAATAAAATTCGCGCAAGAGAAAAAACTGGAGCGCTATGCTACAGACTTCAGATAGGAGGAGTATATGAAAACAAAGATTTTTGTTTCAATATTGACGATGGTTCTGCTCTTTGGTTTCGTCTCCCAATCGATGGGGCTCACGACAAAAGAGAAGATGACGCCGACAACCGGAAGCCTTCTCACGGAAAGCAAACCAGTTCCGCCTGTTTCATCTTCTGAAGAGATAAAAATTCTCGGCCAGCTCAAACAGCAGGCCGAAGAACTCAAGAAGGAGGCAAGGGCAATCTCTGATCAAGCCAAGACGGCTGGCAAAGAACGAACTGCCGCATTGAAAAATATTGCTGAGGCAACAAGGAGCAAAGCAGAAGCTGATAAAGAACTTGCCAATGCAATGAAAAGCTTCGGCAACAAGATTGACAATGTGAGTGCGTCTGTCATCCAAGTCATAAAGAAAAACATTGGAGACCAAAACGCAAAAAACACGACGCTAATTTTAGCACTCGTGGCACTGGGCTTTGCTGTTGTCTTCCTAAGATTATACATGCAATCGAAAACACTCGAACGCATCGAACAAAGGGTCGACAGCATTCCCGGCAAGACAGCAAACATAACAGATATGTGGGAAATAAACCTGGGGAATGGAATCACCTACAGGCCGCCACTATCCAATAATGGCAGGCGTCTTTCATTACAAGTGCCCGAAGGCATAGTCGGGGAATATCCGGAACCAGCACAGATTCCAAGGATTCCGATAGAAAACCTGACGGAGATGGAAGATTCTGTCACGAAGACTCTTGTCAAATATTACAACAACGAATATGAATTGGAGGGGCTGCAGGCCAGAGTAATCAGGCACGCAATTGATAGCGGCCAGCTCAGAGGTCTATAGTAGACTGATGCACAAGGTGGAAATCCGAGTCGATACAAGACTCGGATTTCCACAAAATAAAATGCGTTTCATGTAACTTCATGGCGCTTTTTTTATTGCCCAAATTGTAGTACTACATGAAACTTTGCTTTTTGTGCCAAGGGCTTGACCTCGTACTAAATTCAGCAGTAGACAATATTTTTAAAAAATGCGCAAGCGAAGCGGCTTCGCCTCTACTTTTGTGGTATCATCAAATATCTCCCCAAAAATTCAAATGGGCTTGACAAAAAATCAATCTGGTGTTATCATCTTATGTTTGAAGAAAACAATTATAAAGAGACTGAAATAAGCCAATAGTAAGCCTAAACTATGAACGTAAGCCAATCGGAAACAATTGAACAGGTTTTTAATCAACCCTTTGCCGGGTATCGATCCAGAATAAGCTGGCGCGATATCTTTTATCAATCCGCAATCATTTTGTCGGGTGGAGCTTTGATATTTTTGATTATTTTGCTCAAATCAAAAACGTCAGTCGAATTTCAAGTCGAACCCTATTTTTTCTCTTACGCTATCTTTGTAACCACGTTTCTTTTGTCGAGAATTATCACCTCGATGTTTTACAAAAATTCACTCAAGACGTTAGTCGCGGAAAACAATGGCGCACAGCCGCAGCTAGACGATTACCAGCCGAAAGTCGCGTTTGTAATTCCCTGCAAAAACGAAGAACAGGACATCGGCGATTCAGTCATCAAATGTTACAAAATAAAATATCCGAAAGATAAGATTGAAGTTATCGTGGTCAATGACGGAAGCACTGATCGGACCATGCTAATTTTGCGTGAATTGCAAAAATATTATCCGAGCTTAATGGTTATTGACTGGCCAGAAAATCAGGGCAAGAGGTGGGGCATGGCGGCCGGCTTTCAAATTTCTGACGCCGAGATTATCATTCAGCTGGATTCTGATAGCAGTTTGGACCCGGATTCATTCCAAGAATTAATCGCGCCCTTCAAAAATCCAGAAATATCTGCGGTGTGCGCGCATGGCATACCCAAAAACGCTGACAAAAATATTCTGACGAAAATGCAAACCGCGTATTATTTTATGTCTTTTCGAATTCTCAAAGCGGCAGAGTCAACATTCAATACCGTTTTTTGTTGCAGTGGATGTTGTTCCGCATATCGCAAAAGCGATGTGATGCCTGTTATTTTCAGCTGGCTGGGCGAAGGCTTCCTGGGCTTGCCGGTGACCTGGGGAGATGACCGAGCGCTGACCAGCCATTTGTTAAAAGCGGGAAAGAAGACCGTTTATGCCAGCGACGCGATCGCTCACACTATTGTTCCGGAAAAATGGAGAATTTTGTTGCGTCAGCAATTGCGCTGGAAAAAATCCTGGATCATCAATTCAATTTTTACCAGCCGTTTTATTGCCAAAAAACAGCCGTTTGTGGCGTTCTTTTATTATTTGCCACTGGTAATCATTTCTTTTCTGACGCCGATCATGACTTTTCGCGCGCTGATTTTCATCCCATTTACCAAGGGAACGCTTCCGCTTTATCACATTGCCGGCGTGCTTTTGATCACGGCGATTATGGTAATTTACTATAAATATTTAGACAGAAAAAATAAATATTGGCCGTACCTGTTTCTTTGGTCAGTTTTGAACTTATTCGTCCTTTCATTTGTAATTGTGTGGGCGGCTGTCAAAATTCAAGATCGCGGTTGGGGGACGAGATAAGTTCAAAGTTTCCGCCGAAGGCGGATCAGCCTCTGGCTGAAAAAGTTTGAAGTTAAAAGTAAAATTATGCACAATTTTAATTTAAAAATGATAAAAATTATTCTGGTCATACTTATGTTGGCGGTTGTTTTTGTCATGGTTAAAGGCATAGGCTTGCTCAAAAACAATTATTACTGGCGTACCCAATTCTTTGCTATGCAATATGATTATTTGCGGGAAAAAGTCGCTTTTATCAATTATGAACATGGCGGCATCGGCAGTTGGTTTGGATTATCACAAGGTAACAGCATTCCCCTGTCGGTTAAAAATCAAACAGCCAAATCATTGCCAATTTTGCTTTATCACGGCGTAATAGAAGATTCCAACTGGAAACTGGATGATGTTAATATGAGTCTGGCTGACTTTCGCGAACAGATGTTCGCGTTGAAAAAAGACGGGTATCAGACAGTTACTCTGGAAGATTACTGGGCATTTATGAACGGCAAAAAAACTTTACCAGTCAAGTCTTTTATGCTGACCTTTGATGATGGGAGAAGTGATAGCTATTATCCGGTCGATCCGATTTTAAAAGTGTTGAACTATACGGCGGTTATGAATGTTATCACTGGTCGTTCGCTGGGTCCGAACAATGAGAAGAGTAATTTTCATCTTTCGCAGATCGAACTCGAAAAAATGGTGGAGA
>JBAYLE010000011.1:0-27091 GCA_041664225.1 Parcubacteria group bacterium
CATATTTTCCACAAAAAAACGAATGAATGGGCCAGGCAATCCGCCAAGAGCTTTGAATTCCAAAGATACATCTTCCACGATGACGGGTTTTTTAACTTTTTGATATGCCTGTCTGACTTTGTGCGTTACAATTTCTTTCAGATCAAGAGACTGAATTTCATCCAGATCGATTTTGACATGGTCAATTGGAAGACCCAAATAATTTGCCAGGTAATCAGCCTTGCTTTGGTTTCCAGTAATGAATGTTATTTTCTTCATATGTTTTAAAAACTTTATAACTTTTTAAATCGCCTTTTTGGGATTCTTGATGTAAGTAATTAAATACGTAATTATTTACAGAAACTACACTGGTTTACTCCCCTCCAAAGGCGGGCAGGCAGTATTTAAGGATGGTTTAGTAGTGGTTTTTTAATATATTCTCTCGCGTGTTCCGCCGTGTCCCGAAGCGAGCATGAGCTCTTGCTTCTGGGATTAAATTCCTAATATTTAACTGGGATTAAATTCTGCCGCAGGCAGACTATTTGACTGGGGTTATTTTAATTTTATTGCTACGTAGCACTTGTCCGCCTTTGGAGGATGTTACGTAATTATTTTTTTAATTGCTGAATTAATTCAGCAATTCATTATCTGATAATTATATTTTTTGCACACTCTCCTTGAGAAGCTCCCAAGAGGCTGTAATTATAAACAGTATGCTTACAACTGAAAAATAAACCGCAAGAGCAAACAATAACCTATTACAATAAAGTAGATTACTCATTGAAAGTAGAATTATCACATAAATAATCGTACCAGAAGTAAAAACTCCTGGTAATCGAACCAATTCTAATATTTTTTTCCTTTGCTTTATATATATGCCCAAATTATCTTTAGTGTGCGTCAGAAATCCCAAATTATCTAAACAAAGATTTGGCTCGAAAGTTGCTGAAAGCTTTGCGATTCCTGAAATAAATCCAGAGTCTTTCCCATATTTCTCATATTCAACTATTATATCTTTTAACTCATCAAATAACCCATTAGCTGTTCTTTCGATGTTGTTATTTGAGGCGCCCGGTTTTTGCTTTGCTATATAATTTGCTCTGACTTTATAATACTCTAATTTTTCAGTTAACTTTTGTAACCGAATAGTTACAAATACTGCAGCTAAACCTAAGATAGCGGCCAGAGTTTGTGCAATAGTAGTTAACGTATAGTACCAGGTGTTATTATCCATGTTTTAAAAATTTTATAATTTACTCGAGCTCCTTTTTAGGATTTTTTATTTTAGAGGATTCTATAGAGGCTTCTATGAAGAATACTGCTGGGGTAATTAATTACGTAGTTTTTATATTTTACATATTTTATCTAAATTTTTTTATCTATCATAAATTGTGTTTGTCCATCTAACAAACACGTCGTCATCGATAGATTCCAGAAACGATTTTTTATCATTACCAAGCTTCTTTATTTTTTCAGGTGCTATTAATTTAAATTTTTTTAATTCTACAAGGTCATCCTTGCTAATTTTATCTCTTGCATAAAAAGAAAAAACATCTGCTGATTTATTTTTTATAATCATGAATATTTCTGATTTATTGGCTGCCAACAAAGATAGGGCCTTACTCTTATTACCAAACTTGCATATGAGATAAATCCACAGCTCTACTAGGTTGCCCGTCTTTCCCTTGTATAATAAAATCAAATCATCCAATAAATTATTTAAAGTTTTTCTGTCTTCTCTTTTTAAGGAAATTACAATTTCGCTTATCAAGGCAAATCCGAAGGTGCTAATCATATTCTGATTATTAATTGACTGAACGATTAAAGAAAAAATTGGTTTAGCCCATACACCCAAATCTCCTAAAATTACATCTCTATTTTTTAGAGCAACTAACAATTTAGATATTGTATTGTCCAAGTAATTTTTCTCATTCAAATAGCCATGCGAGACAACCATGTCATCTAAAAAATGGAATAGCTTAAATCCATCCCAATTTTCTGAAGAATCAAATGAGTATTTATCCAATACCCCTCTAGCCACATGCTTATAAAACCCAGCCGATACCCTATCGATATTCTGAATTTGTGTTTTATGCTCATTGAGAACCAGCCCATATTCCTCACTCATTATTGTTGATATTTTTTCAACAATTGACTTCGCAGTTCCTTGGTTCTTGCAAAGCAAACGGTAATCATCTCTGTATCTCAATATTATTACATCATATCCAGAAAGAGCTTCGCTTATTTTTTCGTCTATATCTTTTAATATTAATTCAGCAATTAAATTACTGACTTCATTCCCAACTATTATGCCATTCGTCTGCCCATCATTAGCATTCTGCAAAAGCTTATCAAGTCTATTCGCCTGTAATTTGTAATTTGAACCTTCTTTTTTGGCAACATCTCTGCCTAGCAATGCCCATGGAATAGAATGGGTATAAATTGATCCATAAAAATTTTGAATATCTATTTCGATTTGCACACTATAAGAAAAAGAATTTGCCTGTAAATCAATAATGGAGAAATATTTCCAGCCGTTAAAATCATCGTTATCGTCTTTTTCCAAAAATTTTGGTAAACTATATACCTGAACCAAGGTTGACTTTGTTAATTTTGTTTTAATTTTATTCCATAAATCTTTACTTGTAATTTCATTAACTAAATGAATGTATGCATAAGGATGAACAAGCCCAAAAATCCTCTTACCTTTTCCAGCTTTTGACGAGGTTATTTTTATGGCGCTTGTGCGAGCTGTAGGATTTTTAGTACTCCAATCAATCTTCTTTAATTTGATATTTTCCAGCCCAGATGCTGAAATTATTCCTGGCCAAATACCCACCTCGGTAAAATAACCTTTTGTCAAAAAAAATGCGCGCGCCTCAGTATTAGTAACGCTTTTTAGTAATTTATATTGCTCCTCTACAAAAGTGCTCATGATACGCAACAACCACACAAAAGTAATTTCTAACTTCTAAGCTGGTCTATTTATTCATTTTAAATACTTAATAATTTTATCAACAGCGTTTTCTAGATTTTTCTTGATTTCATGTTCCCAAATCCGCAAAACCTTCCAGCCCTCTCTTCTCAGCTTGGCTCGATTTTTTCTATCGCGTTTTATATTATTCTCAATCTTTTTCAGCCAGTATTTTTTCGGTAGGCGTTTTTTGTTTTTTGCAAAATTATATCCGTGCCAAAAGTCACCGTCAATAAAAATTGCAATCTTTTTTCGTGGCAATGTAATGTCTGGATTGCCCGTAGCCTTATTATAGTGCTTCTGGAAATAAATGCCTCTTTTTCTAATCTCTCTGAAAATGACCTTTTCTATGCCCGTATTCTCAGATCGTATACTGGACATTATCTCGCTCCTTTTCTTTTTTGTAAAAACATCCATATGGCTGTGGATAACTTAGCTATACCCATTTCAGTATTTTTTCGGTATAATTAAGGCACCACCTAAATTATAAGAAAAAAACCATGCCCACAATTACAAAAAAACAAAAACAAATCCTTGATTACATAAAACACTATATTAAGAAAAACGGGGTTTCCCCAACACTTAATGAAATAAGAGACCACCTCAAGCTCAATGCCCTATCTGGAGTCTACCAGCACATTGAATCTTTGGTCAAGAAGGGATTTTTGAAAAAAAATGAGGGTGCCGCAAGAGGCTTGGAGCTTTTAGTTGGCTCGCCTGATACTCTCGAAATTCCGGTTTTAGGGAATATAGCCGCAGGCCAGCCAATTGAAGCGATAGAATCGCCGGAAGAAACAATCTCTATAAGCAGAAATGAAGTATCTCGGAACGGAAACTATTATGCATTGCGGGTTATCGGAAACAGCATGGTTGATGATGGAATTTTTGATGGAGACACGGTCATAATTAAACAGCAACCAACTGCTGAAAACGGACAGACTGTCGTAGCAATTATTGATGACAATTCAGCAACTCTTAAAAAAATTTACCGAGAAAAAAACGGCTTTCGACTGCAACCGGCAAACCAGGGAATGTTACCTATTTTTAGACAGGAAGTCGAAATTAGGGGCGTTGTAAAAAAAATAATAAGAAATTTTGGAGCCGGCAATGTAAACAGAAAGATTAAGGATACTGTATTCCGTCTTGCTGAATTATTTTGCGGCCCCGGCGGCTTGGCATTAGGAGCCATTTCTGCTACAGCATCCGACCGAAATGGCAAACGGTACGGGGTAAAATCAGTTTGGGCCAACGACATTGACAGAGCGACATGCGAGACTTATGCCCGAAACATCCATATGGGTGATTTGTCTTCTGTTTTCTGCGGTCCGGTCGAGAAGGTAAATTTTAAACAGGTGCCAAAATTTGATGCTTTGGCTTTCGGCTTCCCATGCAATGACTTCAGCATCGTAGGAAAACAAAAGGGATTTAACGGAAAATTCGGTCCCCTATATACATACGGATTAAAGGCAATAAAAATACATAACCCAAGGTGGTTTATGGCTGAGAATGTTAGCGGCTTGCAAAGCGCCAACGAAGGCATGGCTTTCCAAAAAATATTAAAGGGCTTGGAAAATGCAGGCAAGGGGTACAGGCTGACAACTCATCTTTATAAATTTGAAGAATACGGCGTTCCCCAATATAGGCACAGGGTCGTTATTATCGGAATAAGGAAAGACTTAAACCTAGAATTTAAAGTTCCTGCTCCAACTACTTCCGACAGGCATATTTCTGTTAAGGAGGTTTTCGAAAATCCTCCCATTGCTCAAAGCGCCGCAAACAACGAATTTACGAAACAATCAGAAACAGTAACAGAGAGGTTGCGGCATATTCCCGCTGGAAAAAATGTTTGGTATGATGGGTTGCCAAAACACCTGCAATTAAATGTAAAAGGTGCAAGAATGAGCCAGATATATAAACGTCTTCATCCAGACAAGCCTTCCTACACTATAACTGGCAGCGGAGGAGGAGGCACGCATGGATATCATTGGAAAGAAAACAGGGCCCTCACGAATAGGGAAAGAGCAAGAATACAAACATTTCCAGATGATTTCATTTTCGAAGGTTCAAAGGAAGATGTAAGAAAGCAAATCGGAATGGCAGTGCCGCCAAGAGCCGCGAGAATAATCATAGAAGCAGTTCTTAAAACCTTCGCTAGAATACCCTACAAATGGATCGAGCCTAAAATTTCCGCAAGCAGTTTGAAATAATAATTTTCTAGATTTTTTTAACTAGGTCTTCCCAGTCCTTTTGACTATCCCTAAGCTCTCCTGAGGCCTTCACATATCTTTGTCCATCAAATTTCTGCCCTGGAATTTCAGTAACCAAATCAAGTTCGGTATATAGGCACCAGCCGACTACTTCGCATGATAAGTCGATAAAATCAGGCATGCTATTTTTGTATGTATTGTAATGAGGTTCATTTCGGACCAATGCCTGGACCGCTTCCTTTGCAACCCGCAACAAATGATCGTCAGGTATTTCAGGCCTGCAAAATATATAGATATCAGATCTTCTGTCATCACGCGAAATTTCGTTTTCACCTAAAACAAGAAAGACATTTTTGGGTTTTGATGATTTTATTCCAACTCCTATTTTTGGTTGCCTGACTAAGCCATTAACATTAACGCCTATGATATCCTGTGGAACAATTTCGTCATGGATCTGAAAGTCAAGTTCTATGTCAATATTAAATTTTTCCTTGATAAATTTTTTTACGGCAACCTCTCCTAATTGCCCCTTTACCCAATTCGTAATTTTTTGACCGAACTCCCTTTGCCTTCCTGTTCCGAAATCAGACGTCACATAACTGCGAAAATGCTGAGCAAGGGCAAAATCAAGACATAGAGCGTAATCATCTTTTGTAAGCTGGACGGTTTTCCAACTCCTCTTGTCCATCCATTTTTGAAGAATATCTTGGTCAAAATAATACCGCCCACCAGCCCGTCTCTCAAGACAATTAAATTCTTTTGCAATCAAATAATTATCAAATGCTTTTTTATCCAACCCAGTAAACTCAATCGCTTCATTTTTTGACAACTTGTTTCCCATATCAGTAAAAATAAAAAATTAAGCCCTTTGCTACGTAACTTGCTACGTAGCATATTACTTACTAGCCACAATGATAAACGCAATGACTAAAAATAAAATCAACCAGAGTAGTATGAATCCAAAAAGCTGGAGGGCGTCTTTTTTCTTGCCGTCCAGATACAGCATCACGGGTCTCCCCAAAATCAAAGCTCCCGAAATTGCAGCGGAAATGACGAAGAGCAGAAGGAAAGCGATCGGAGCAATGATGACGGGATCGGGTTTTGAGCCGAACAGTTTCTGAATACCAAACATTAGGAGCGCGACTAGAGTTATGTAGACCCCCTCGCCCAGCGCCAAAAGAAAAGAAAGTTTGATGATTTTTTTGTCCATATTGTTGCTTAAATTATTACTCAGTAAGACCAGTTGATCTTGCCTTAATTCTACGCCCAAACCGCCTAAAAATCAAAAATAAAGGCAGGATTATAATTATCCTGCCTTTTTTATCAACATTAGTTGATACTTCCTTAAAACGAACTGAAATGAATATTCGGGATGATATTTGACTGCACCGACCAGTTCTTCATTATCGTTTCTTCGTTGAGAGCAAGTCCGGCCAGCTTTTTCATGTTAATCTCAACGGTCATCAGCGTCATTGCCCGGTCACTGGTAGAAGTGCTGGAGCTGTAACTCCCAATATATCTGGTTGTCACCCGGACTCCATGATTCACATTAATCTGGATTTTGTTTATATTTGGGACCTTCGCCTCCATCATGACACCTCTTATGATTTGAGCGCAGCGCATCTGGGCCATTTCGGTGAGCAACGAATGATTATAGTATTGCCCTCTGACAACCGGGCTGGTGTTGGTGTAAAGTTCATTATTCAGAAGATGTGCCGATATGAGCAGGCGAATATCTTCTTGCGACCCATAGGCTTTAATAGAAATATTTGTCGCACTGGGAACAGCGATGCTTACAGCCCGATAAATGGCCTGCTCTTGCTGAGGCGGCAGGTTGTATCTGCCTCCACAACCGATCGCATAAACAAGAAAAAATAATAGTAACCCAGAAAGACAACTCTTCTTTTCCATCTTTTCCTCCTCTTTTGATAGTTAATAAGGGTTTATAAAAATTTAAAAAACAATCCCCACCTGAATAGATTATTATATCTAGAAATATTTTTTTGTCAATTTTTTCTATCCCTACGCCCAAATCAGCTAAAAATCAAAAAATCGAGGCTGTGTCTCGATTTTTGATATAAAATTATTTTAGCATTTTTACCACCAAACCAGTCATCAGATCTTTCTTCTTTGGATTGCTCTCGGCAATCAAAAGCGTGATAGCTGTAAGCGCATTTGGATTGATATTTCTCATTGTTTTTAATTTTGTCTTGCGTAAAAACCAAAGAAACGCAAAAGCACCACTGCGTTTGTTGCCATCAGAGAACGGGTGATTCTTGACCATAAAATAAAGCAGGTGCGCCGCTTTCTCTTCTATGCTTGCATAAAGCGGCTTACCGCCAAAAGATTGCATTACGTTGCCTACAATTCCCTCCACGTTCCCTCGCGCGCGCTCCTGCGCGAAAAGGTCGCTGGCCTCACCTCTTCTCATCAGCTCATTTCGCAAATTTCCGATGGCGTTAGTTAATTCTTCGCCTGTAAGCCGTATGTCCTTTTTGGTTGCGCCAATCGGCTTGAGTGTCTCTTTGTCGTATGCGTCAAGTGATACCCATGTGCTTGAAAACTCTTTTATGAGTTCCAATATCGTTTTCGGATCCAGCGCAACATGTTCAGGTAATAGCGTTTGCACATCCGTGACGGCCTTCATAAAAGCATCATAGTTTTTCGCGATTTGCTTGCGGTTAACGGTGTAGCCCTTGGTAATATGCTCTTTAAGTATTCTGGTAGCCCATTTACGAAATTCAATGGCTACCCTTGAGTTAGCTCTGTAACCTACAGCCAAAATAATGTCCAGCGAATAAAAAACCACGGGCTTGTCTGAATTTGCAATATGCATTTTTTGCATATTGCTTTTTTTCTCCGCCTCGCCATCTTTAAAAATATTATTTATATGCCTGGACACTACAGATTGGTCCACACCGAAAAGATCCACTATTTGAGCCTGTGTTCCCCAGATAGTTTCCTTTTTAAAATCACCCCGGAGCTCAATTGCTCCGGTTTTTGATTGAAATATAACAATCTCTTTTTTAATTTTTTTCATAAATTTATTATTTTCCATTGACCTTTTCTTAAGGATTATAGTGATATTATATCACTACTATAACCTTCGTCAATCCCCCGCCTATGCACACTTGTTTCGTTGGATTTTTTGTCCGCCATGTACTTATTTTCAAAATCATTCGTATGAGTCTATCAGGATCTCTGAATAATTGTCCGGGTTGTGGTAACCGTCCTTGGTCGGATCATAAGCAGAAAGAGGCAGAGTGTAGCTTTGCCCGGTGGCAGGCGAAACCAGATCTGATTCCACGCCCATAATGGCATCGCTGAAATTATGCGAAGCGCGATCCTGGACATTATTGCGATATTCCCAAGCTTCCATCAAGGGGCTCGAATCATTCGCCAGATCAGCCGCAGTCGGCAGCTTGACCATATCCGCGCCTCCGACTTTTGAAGGATTGGTTATTGTTGCGCTTAAAGCCACCCTTTCCAGAAGCGGAGCCCACTTGTCCCATTTGTCCGGCGTTGTCTGAAAACCTTTAAAAACAGCGACATATTGCCCCTGGCCGTTGATAACGCCGGCATCAGCTTTAATTTTGAGAGATGTCGCATCTTTTTTGCAAGTAAAAATTTTTGTCTTTTCTTTCCAAATATATCCGGGAGCGGAGGGATTGGTAATCGTCCCTTCTTTAGATTCTGAAATATATTTAATATCTGTCAAACCGCCCATGCCGGCTATTTTTTCAATAAAAGCGTCGGGGCTGCTTTTGCCCGGCCAGCCCGAAACGGCAATCAGGGCCACGCCCATATTGCTGTCTTCGGGATTAGCAATATTGATTCCGCTGATGCTTTCATCTACTCTCCAGCCCTCGGGAATCTTGGCGGAATAAATTTGTCCGTTGTAGGCAACCAGCTTTAGCGAAGAATTGACATAATTTTCAGATGATAATTCCGATCCGGCCACAGAGGATTTTTCTGCCTCCTCCCTTGCGGTACATTTTTTCCCGTTGAAACATTTGTCCTTGCCACAGCCGCAGAATTTCACTTCCTGGCTGTATTCAGGCGCGCAACCGCAGGCCCCGATGGCGCAATTGTCCGGAAAATCTTGTGTTGACTGACAGCAGGACGCGGCAGTAACAGTGCCTCCCGAATCCAGGCAGGCCCGTTCCTGACTGGATGGCGTTTCAATATCCGCCGTTTTTTTGTTTTCCGCCGGTATTTTTGTTTTTGAAAACTGAACTGCCATCCAGGCGGCCGTGCCGGCGATAATTATTGCAATAACTGCCAAATAAATTTTTTTCATAAATTTATTTTTTCCACATTTTTATCTACCCCTATCCTACGCCAAAAACGGATTTTGGACAAGAAAAAAGGGAGCGTGCTACAATTGCTCCCCTCATAAAGACTGATTAATTTCTTAAACTCTCGATTGACCTCCTGGCAATCGGCACCATCTCTTTAAAGTTTTTGCTCATATACCAGCCAATGGGTTTTTTCGTAAGATCGTAATAGGCATGATACAGACTTGAACCTAAAACCTCGTAATCCCTCGGCCTCATTGATCTCCAGCCCCGCCTCCCTTCAAAAAAGATACAGAGCATCGCGCAATAATCAGCCCCCTCCCTTATGATCAGCGGATTATTTTCTCCGAAGCCTTGAATGAAATAGTCTACCGCATAATACGACCTCGGGACCCTGGCTGTTATTTCGGCCATCATTTTCGCCAAATAGAGACTGCATTGGAACAGATCATTGCGAATAATTTTTTCCTTGAGAAGAATTGCGCAAATTTTCGCTTCCATCAGATCTTTAAAGCTCCCTCGCATGTGATAAATTCCATTGCGCACTTCTCCAAAAACTTCTTTTTGAAGTTTGACAGCCTGCCCGAGAAGCTGATTAATATCTTTTCCTGGTAGATTCTCTTCTCTTCTCAAACTTTTTAATACAAAAGGAACAATTTCGCCCATACCGCCTCCTTTCTGATATACTCCCATCCTACGCCAAAAAGGCTCGGAAATCAAACGGAAATAAAAAAGGACGGGAAGTGCAAATACAACTTTTCCCGTCCTCTGCTCCTCCTGTTCCGATTTAGCGAATCGGCACAAGAGGTATGCTTCTGATAAAATCTCTCCGCTCACTCTCGCTGAGGGGAGTACGAAACTCGCGTTCGAGTTTCGGTTTGACTTTTGGTTTGCCCGAACAACTCAGCCCCATGGCAATCTGCCATGAGCGCTTCACCTTTCTAAATTGCTGCCACATTTCAGTCCGTTTCTCCTCAAAAGCTATGAGCGCCGCTTCCGGTGAAGAAAGCTCACCAGCCGGGATACTGTCCGTATCAAAAAGTGTTTTTTCGACATAGTATCCGCCTCCGATCATCATTTGTTCATGCACCCTATCTCCAAGATCGGCCGAATCCCCGAAATCAAGGACAAACAGTCTCCCTTCAGGGTACTTATCCAATGACTTGCTTCTTCTTGGCATAAAAGCCCTCCTTTTAAATTGAAATATAGAGAACAGATTTTAACTAAATATTGTAGCAAATAAAATGACTCTTGTCAAGCCCGAGATACGGTTCGAAAAGATCGCTTTATAAATTCCGTCTTTTGCGGAACAAAACGCCGATGGTTTTGAGACAAATTTGGATGTCCAGCCACAATGACCAATTTTCAATGTAATATAGATCCAGTTTATATTCGTCTTCAAAATCCAGATCCGAACGCCCCGCCACTTGCGCCATGCCGGTTATGCCCGGTTTGATAGTCAAAAGCCGGCGGTGGTAGTCCATGTATTTTTCCACTTCCCTTTTTTGGTGCGGGCGCGGACCGACCATACTCATCGAACCCAAAAGCACATTGAAAAATTGCGGCAATTCATCGATGGAATATTTTTCAATAAATTTTCCAACCTTGGTTTTTCGCGGATCGTCTTTTATTTTGTAGAGCGGGCCCCTACGTACGCTCTGAGTTTCGATCAATTTCTCTTCCAGTTTTACCGCCTGCTGAAGCGTCGGATTTTCTTTTGTTACGCAACACTCCCACTTCATATAGCGGAATTTAAAAACATTGAATTTTTTTCCATCATTACCGATCCGTTCGTTTTTATAGATAATCGGTCCCCGGCTCTCCAGCCAGATGGCTGCGGCCGTAATCAGTGTGATTGGCGAGGTTATAATTATGCCAAAAATAGAAGCAACAATATCAAAAATTCTTTTGAGGATCCGGCCCCAGCCGTCCAGGGGAGTATTTCTGACTTCAATGAAGGGCTCGCCCTTCAGCACGCCGATGCTAAAATGGCTGGTCTGCAAAGTCGTGGGAATGAATTTGAAGGTGATATTGTGAATCGCGCAATAATCAATCAGTTTTTCCTGTTCATCATCAGTTATATCTGGCTCACACAAAATGATCTCATCCACACCCATTTTTTCTCTGATATTATTGATGACTTTTAGGTGCGCGGTGCCGATCTGCTCAACGATTTTAAAACCTAAATTTTTATCGCGCGCGATCAAATCGCCGATCGTGTTCAACTTGCCGTTACTGCCGATCAGCAAAAGCTTATGCACTCCGATGCCACGGCTCCTGAGCAGCCATTTCTGGATCAGTTGGATGAGATAGCGCGCAATCACAACATAGGTTGTGGCCAACATCCAAGCCGCCAAAATAATAAAGCGGGAAGAAAACCATTCCCGTTTCAAAAATATTGCCACAATAATGATGACCAGCCCGATGGAAGTTGCGGTAAAAACCTTGAGGGCCTCTTTCCAAAACTTTCTCGTTGATCGGATGTCATACAAACCCTCAATGGCATAAATCGCGATGAAAACAGGAATTACCAGAGCCACAATTTTTATATAACTATCCAGCGGATAATTATATAACTTGGGCTGCAACGCTAAAACTTCTGGCACGTTGCGAATTGAAAAAGCCGACAAAGCGGCTAGGAAGATCATTATGATATCGACGGGAACTTGTATGGCGCTGAAAAATAATTCGGATCGTTTCATAAAAAGTTTATTGAACCCAAAATTTATCAAAGTAAGTCTATAAGCCGGATTTTGTATCCCGATATTATATCGGGATGACAATTATTTATCTGGGATTATTATTGCTAATAACCTCAAGCGGCACTTCTAACCCCTACTATAGTATAGGACTAGACACGACCTTGCATTGGGGTAAGGATTTAGCCGTTTCATTTCTGCGTTACCGCAGAATTATTCCATCGGATGATGGAACGCGTGGCCTTTCGGCCTTGCCGTCACTGTTCGCACCTCATAAGTTTCCTTAGACGGGAGTTACCCGCTACCTTTTTCCCCACCGAAGAGCGGGGACAATGTCCGGACTTTCCTCCAGTCATCTGAGAGATGACCAGCAATTGTCCAACTTGCTTTGATAAATCTTGAGTTTAATTTCACAAACAACACTTATTACAGTATATCAAAAAACACCTTTTGTCAAACCAAAGCGCCTATTAATGGCTGATTCAAGCCATTTTGGTGTAAAAAACTGATTGAAGCATGCGTGGCCAGCGATGCCCTGCTAATATAATTTTACAAAATATTCCTTTTCAAGTAATTCGGGATATTTTTCCAAGAATACAGACCATAAATATTGCTGGCTTTTGTAAGCTTGAACAGCCAGCTTCTTTTTCGCCAATTCAATTTCATTAAGCCTTGTTTCAACACTTATATCTGCTTCCGATACTCCTATCAATGGCAAGCTGTATTTTTCTATTATGCTTTTGGTAATTGTGGCCCCAAAAACATGAGGCCTTCTCTCTCTGGGCAAGGTTTTAATATATCTAAGAAATAATTTAGTCAGAGCTGTGTGATCCGGATGATCAGTTATGCCGTTTGGATGCAAAATATACATTTTATCAGGCATGATTGAATTCAGGGCCCTTTCTGCCAGCCCAGCTATTTTCTGCGCATTCTTACTAATTTTCATATCCTCTATTTCCCAAAAAATAATTTCGCAAGCGCCCAGTATTCTCATGGCTTCTTCGGCTTCTCCTTTCCTCATTTCTGACAATTTTGGATCAGGCCTCCGCAAAATAGACAGCAATTTTATAGTAAGCTTTTGCACAAAAAATAAAACGGGCAATTTGCCCATAAGCCTGAACATAAAATAAAAAAGAGCGCGCGAACGCTTTTCTGAATTGCCACTTCTCTCTCCATTGCTGGCGCATATCAAAAAAACTTTATCCCCGGCATCAATGTGCCGCGCAATTGTTCCGCCCATAAAAACAGCTTCGTCATCCGGATGGGGAAATAAGAAAATAACGTTACTCATTTTTTTTCATCCACAAATATAATCCCGAACTCCAGGCAAAGGTTGCCGCGCTTTTCCAGAACCAGCCACGATAGGGTTTGCCATCTGGCGCGTAAATTTCATAGACTTTCTGGAATTCTTCTATTTTTTGGGTGATTTTATTTTTAATTTTCTCGGCCTCACCGGTCTCTCCAATCTTTTTCAAGGCCATCGCGTAAACACACCCCAGCCAGAGCCAGCTGGCATAATTGTTTTGATAGCCAGGAGTGCCGATCAAATACATGCGCAAAGCCACTCGCCACCAAGGATAATTCGGGAAATTAGTTTTCATCGGAATTTCATCCATTTTCCATTTTTGAATCGCCTGGATTATTTTTTCTGCTTTTTCTTTGTTCGCGATGCCCCAATAAATTGCCAGGATGTTTCCTTCCGTGGAAAAATAAGCATATTTTTTCCTGCCGCATATCCAGTCGATGTAATATTCTCCGTTCCAAAAAACTTTATTGATATTTTCTTTTAAGTCTTGCGCTGCCTGAAAATATTTCTTACTCAACTCGCTTTTATTTAAAATCTCGCAAATTTTCGCGAAAGCGCGCAGTGCGTCAAAATATAAAACATTCGTATACAAAACCGCGCCTCTTTTGACAATGACGTCCATCCAATTGGCAAAAATATTTTCTTGCAAAAATTTATTCTTTTCAAATCGCGCTGCCCAAATCATCGCACTCTGAATTTTTTCGAAGTTCTGGCTGAGAAATACCTGGTCTTCTGTCTTTTTGAAATATTTAAAGCAAGTAATGACAAAAAGCAAATTTGGATCCAGCGCAGGAAAAATATACGCGCCTTTATATTCCAGTTTTAGTTTTTTTCTTCTAACCTTGATGCCGGCGTATTCCAACGGCACAAAAAAACGGTCCAGTCTTCGGGGGATCTGGCCGTTTTTCTTTTGGTACTTTATAAATAGCTCGAGATTTGATTTCACCTGCGCCTCTTCCCCGATTTCCAAAGCGCCCCAAGACGCAAAGAAAGAATCGCGCGCCCAAATATCCTCGAAATGATCGGCGCTGGCCACGATTCCACCATCTTGGAAACAGGCTAGTAAATCGCTTTTGGCAATTTCATACGCGCTTTTCATTGTCTTTTATGCTAAGCTTTTTAAATTTTCTTCCAATTCTTTCTGAATTTCCAATTTCTGCTTGTATTCATCCAGCCTCGCGTTGGTCGCGTTGATGATGTCGACATTGGCTTTGCTCAAAAAGTTTTCATTTTGGCTGAGCGCCTCAGTCTTCGCAATCAGATTCTCCAAATTTTTAATTTCTTTGCCGAGCGCTTCCCGCTCCTTTTTCACATCGATTGTTTTCGCGATATCCAGGGAAAGCTTCACTCCCTTGCTGGAAATTCGAAGCATTTTTTCTTTGGATCTTCCGATTACAATTTTGATCCGGCTTAATTTTTCAATTACTCCCTGTTCGGCAATGTCTTTGGTGTAGGCTTCAATTTTTCGCGCCGAATCAATGTGATAGCTGGCGCGGATATTTCTTATCTTGATGATCAATTCTTGGAGCACGGCAAAACTTCCCGCGGCTTTCGCGTCAATCATCTTTTTTTCCACCTTCGGCCACTGCGCCATCATTAAAACTTTTTTATCTTTTTCAAAAATCCCCCAGATTTTTTCCGTCACAAACGGCATGAACGGGTGCCATAATTTGAGAAGTTCATGCAAAACATGGCCGAGCACCTTTTCATTTTTTTCAATCTTATTGGTTTCGATGTACCACGCCGCCAGTTGATCCCAAGTGAAGCGCCGCAGCCTTGTCTGTGAGAGAGAAATTTCCCGATTATCCATAAAACCGCTGACTGCCGCTTTGGTTTCTTCCAGCTCGCTCACGATCCATTTGTCCGCCAAGGATTTTAAATCTTTTTTGCTAATCTTTTCAACCAGTTTGAATTTACTGCTGGATTGCAGGGCATAACGATAAATATTCCAGAGTTTGGTTACAAAATTGCGGAAACCTTCGATTTTCTCTTCATATAAGCGCGAATCCTGCCCGGGCGATACATCCATCACCAGACTCAAGCGCACCGCGTCCGCGCCATATTTTTTGATCATTTCCAATGGATCGATGCCATTGCCTTTCGACTTGGACATTTTTTTGCCTTCTTTGTCGCGGATCAAACCGGTAAAATATAGATTTTTGAACGGAATCTTGCCAGTTCGATAGAGGCTTAGCATTATCATCCGCGCCGACCAGAAAAACAAAATGTCCCAGCCCATAATCATCATGTCGGTCGGATAAAAATTTTGATAATCCTTGCCCTTTGGAAAGCCCAGCGTTGAATAGGCCCATTGTCCGGAAGAAAACCAAGTGTCAAAAACATTTTCATCTTGCGTCCAACCCTCGCCCTTGGGCGCGTCTAACCCGACATATATTTCTTTGCCTCTGTACCAAACTGGGAAACGGTGCCCCCACCAAGTTTGGCGCGAGATACACCAGTCATGAAGGCCAGAGAGCCATTGCGTCATTACCTTTTGAAAGTTTTCCGGATAAAAATTTATTTTCCCGGATTTGATCGCTTCGAGAGCTTCTTTTTTCAGCGAATATTTTTCCGCGTCCACTGAAATAAACCATTGCTCGGAAATCAGAGGTTCGATCGTCGTTTTACAGCGCTCACAGATGGAGATATTACTCTTGATCGCTTCTTCTTTTTCGAGAAGGCCCAGCTTTTTCAAATCGTTCAAAATATTTTCTCTGGCCTGCAATACGCCTTGCCCCCTGTATTTTCCACCCGCCAGCGTTATCTCGGCCTGCTCGTCGATAACCTGAATTGACTCCAGATCATGATCTTGGCCGATCTGCCAGTCCAACGGATCGTGGGCCGGAGTGATTTTGACCGCTCCGGTGCCGAAGTCCTTATCAATCCTTTTGTCAAAAATTATCGGCAGTTCCTTATTTTTCAAAGGCAATATGACATGCCGCCCGATATATTTGAAATATCTTTTATCTTCCGGGTTGACCGCCACCGCCGTATCCCCCAGCATCGTTTCTGGACGGGTTGTCGCCACCGTGATAAATTCATCGGAATTTTTGACCGGATATTTGATGTAATAGAATTTCGCATCCCGTTCGGCGTGCAACACTTCCAGATCACTCAGAGCCGTCCCGCAACGCGGACACCAGTTGATTATCCGCTTGCCTTTATAAACCATGCCGTCCTGATACATCCGCACAAATGTTTCCATCGCGATTTTGGAAACATCGCCGTCAAGCGTAAATTTTTCCCGCGACCAATCGGCGCTGATGCCGATTTTCTTCTCTTGCGCGCGCATATAATCGGCGCGATCGATGCAAAAAGCGTACACTTCTTTGAAAAATGCCTCTCTTCCTAAATCTTGCCGAGTGAGCCCCCGCTCTTTTTTTATTTTGTGTTCATAGACGACCTGCGTCGGAATTCCCGCGTGATCCTTACCGGGCAGAAGCAAAACTTTTTTACCTTTCATCCGCTCGTAGCGACCGAAAATATCCATAACGGTATAGCCGCTGGCATGGCCCAGGTGGAGTTCCCCATTGGCATTAGGCGGCGGCAGAACGTTGCAATATTTCTGTTTGGCCCTGATTTTGTCCGGATTGAAAAAACCGCTCTTTTCCCAGAGGGCATAAATTTTCTCCTCGTCCGTTTGGAAATTAAATTGTTTGGGAATTTCCTGCATAAATTAGCCCTTTCTAACCACAACCCCCGGTCTTTTCTCTAAAGAAGATACTATATCAACCATAACTCCGTCAACTTCTTTGCTTTCCAGCGTCCGATCAGCGCCAAACTTAATATGAAAAGCAAAACTGTTTTTGTTTTCTTTTTGGAAAATATCAAACAATTCAATTTCCTGAACCAATGCTCCGCCGCTTTTTTGAATGTCTTTCATAATATCAGAAACCTTGATTTTATCTTGAGCCATCAAAGAGATGTCGCGGATGATCACCGGATATTTTGAAATAGCCTTATAAGTTCTCACCGGGGTCGCGTTTTTTTGCAAAACCGCGAGATCAAATTCAAAACATGCAATTCTTTTCTGGATGTCAAAATCTTGCAACACCTGTGGGTTAATTTCTCCGACGCGCCCAATTGTCTTTTGGTTCACTTTTATTTCCGCACTTCGCCCAGCGTGCCACAGATCATTGGCGACTGATTTGGCTTCAAAATAGTAATTCTCAACTCCCAGATTTTTTAGTAATGCATCGACATATCCCTTGGCGTCATAAAAAACTCCACTCTTCTGATTTTCAATGGTTATTGCTCCTGCCAGTATCTTTTTTTCATCCGGCAAAGATTCACTGCTCTTTTCATACACCCGCCCGTTTTCAAAAATACAAAAATCTTTGAAGTGTTTCAAGTTTTCCCTGATATTTTTTAAAAGACAGGGAATTAGGCTCGTTCGCAAGAGCGCTTGATCAGGATTCAGCGGATTTTCCAGTTTCAAATGCTTGGCAGTTTCTAGGCGCGCGCTTTCCGCATCCCGTTCGCCGTAAAAAGAATAATTATAGACTTCTGAAAACCCGCAGCTAACTAAAATATTTTTTATTTTCCGCTCAAATAGTCTTTGCACATTAACTTCCGCGGCCTTGAGATCCACTTTTGGCGCTTGCGATTCCACTTTTTCATAGCCGTAAATCCGGCCAATTTCTTCTATCAAATCTTCCTGCGTTTTCAAATCAATTCGAAAGGTTGGAATTTCCACCGCAATAATTTTGCCCGAACCGATTACTTTTAGGCCCAAAGAAGTTAATATTTTTTTCACCGCGGCCACCGGCACATTTTCACCCAATAATTTATTTGCGTAGCTGAGATCCAATTTTATTTTCCAATCTTTAACTTTTGCCGGATATACATCCGTAATTTCTTGTGTTTTCCCGCCCATCATTTCGATAATCTCAAGTACGCGCGCAATCGCCAACTCAGTCAGATTCGGATCAAGCTCTTTTTCATAGCGCAAAGCGGCGTCGGTCAACAGATTGTGCCGCATGCGCGTTTTTCTGACACTCGCAAAATCAAAATTGGCCGATTCCATAATGACTGTTTTTGTATTTTCACTTATCCCACTTTCGAGTCCGCCCATTACACCCGCAATTGCCAATGCTTTTTCGTTGTCAGCGATAACTAAATCATCTTCGGTTAATATCTTTTCAGTTTCATCCAGGAGCTTTATTTTTTCTCCTTTTTTTGCTGATCGGACTACGATCTGGCCATTTCTCACTTTTTCAAAATCAAATGCATGCATTGGTTGCCCCAGTTCCAACATGACAAAATTAGTCGCATCCACAACATTATTGATCGGATTTACGCCTAATTTTTTCAATTGAATTTTAGCCCACGCCGGTGATTCTTTGATTTCAATATTTTCCATAATCGCGCCAATATACCGCGGACAAAGTTTTTTGTTTTTTATTTCGACATTGAGTTGTCTGCCTTTTTTATTCGGCAATTTTTTAAATTTATATTTCAGCTCTCGCCCTTCGAGCGCCGAGATTTCCCGCGCCATGCCGATGTGTGACAGTGCGTCATGTCCGCGATCCGGCAAAACTTTAATCTCCAAAATTGAATCAACGAGGCCCAAAACTTCCGAGACTGCGTTTCCAATTTTGGCCTCCGCGTCCATAATTATAATTCCTTTATGATCTTTGCCCAATCCTATTTCATCTTCAGCGCAAAGCATCCCGAACGATTTTTCTCCGCGAATTTCGGTTTCTTTGATTTCAAAATTTCCTGGCAATTTCGTACCAACCAAAGCCACAGGCACTTTGTCCCCGACTTTTATATTTGAAGCCCCGCAAACGATACTTAGTTTTTTATCACCAACATCAACTAGAGTTAATTGCAGCTTATCCGCGTTTGGATGCTTATTGATTTCCAGAATTTTTCCCACCACTACCCCATCCAGCTTATTTTCCACCTTTTCAACGCTCTCCACCTCAAACGCTTTCATAGTCAAAAGCTCCGCCAATTGTTCTGGCGATTTTTTTGTGCCTGATAATTCTTTTAGCCAATTATATGAATATTTCATATTAGAATTGTTTTATAAACCTCAAATCTCCGCTGTGGAACAGATTCACATGATCAATTTTATACTTCATCATTGCGAGTCTTTCGAGCCCAAATCCCCAAGCAAAACCTTGATATTTATTCCGCTGATAGCCTGCCGCCACGAAAACATTTTGATTGACCATGCCCGCGCCACCCAACTCAATCCAACCAGCATTTTTACAGCCACTGCAGCCTTTTCCGCCACACATCGTGCAGCTGATATCAAATTCAAAACTTGGCTCGGTAAAAGGAAAGTAGCTTGGCCGCAAACGCACCGTTACTTTTTCATGGAACAGTTTGGTAAAAAATTCTTCCGCCACAAACTTCAAGTGTCCAACATTCATATCCTCTCCCGCCATCAAAGCTTCGAACTGATAAAAGGTATGTTCATGCGTAGAATCTGTTGCTTCTCTTCTAAAGCATTTGCCCGGCGCAATGATGCGCAGGGGCGGTTTGTGCTTTTGCATATATCGAACCTGCACAGCAGACGTTTGCGTTCGCAATGCCACACGTTCTTTTTTGCCAGCGTTATCAACCCAAAATGTATCCTGCATATCGCGCGCGCTGTGATTGGCTGGCATATTCAGTGCGTCAAAATTGTAAAATTCTGTTTCTACTTCGGGTCCGTCCGCAATCTCAAAACCCATGCCTGTAAAAATATCCTCAATTTCATTTTGGATCAAAGTGGCTGGATGCAAATGTCCTTGTTCAATCTTTCTTCCCGGAATTGTGACGTCTATCCTTTCCGCTTCCACATCAAAGCTTCCCTCCCTAATTTTTCTTTCTGCTTGGGCAAAAGCTTTGTCCATTTCATTTTTGGCAACATTTGCCAAGGGACCAATGGTCTTCTTCTCTTCAGCCGACAAATCCTTGAGTCCTTTCAAGACCTCATTCAATTCGCTTTTGCGGCCCAGATATTTCACGCGCAAAGACTCAAGCTCTTCGCTTGATTTCGCGTTCTTGATTGCTTGAAAAGCGGACGTTTTTATACTTAAAATTTTCTGCTCTAGCATATTGTTATTGTATATTAAAGCCCGAATTTGGTCAAAAAAAATAAGGTGTGAAAATCCACACCCTTTTGATATTATATCCCTCTTCTTCTTGCATGTTTTAATGTTATTCTTTTCATGTGTCTCAAGTGAGTGCATATTCTTCCAATCACAGCCACCCACTTCTTGGTTCTGAACAGTTCAGCTTGATTAAAGGCGTCTTCTGCCATTTCAATATCTGCATCAATCTTCGCAAATCTCCTGCGTTTATGAAATAATTTATTGATCGCTCTCAATTTTTTTTTAAAGAACCCCATCATTACTCCTTTCAAAAAACCAGCTATGATTAGCTGATTTTTATAAGAAATTTATTTTTGAGAAACCCAGCTTCCCGATCTTGACAGTCTTGCCATCAAAATTTTTATCCAAAATAGTTTTTGAATCGATTATTTTTTCGCCGTCAATTTCCACTCCGCCTTGTTCGATTTTTCGGCGCGCGTCACTCTTACTAGTTGCGTTTCCAGAAAGAACTACAAAATCCACCAACCCTATGGTTTCTGTATCAATTTTTATTTCTGGAATATCTTCCGGCGTTTCTCTTTTGGAAAAAGTATTAATGAAATATTCCTGAGCCTTCTTGGCTTTCTCTTCACCATGATTAATTTTCGTTATTTCAAAAGCCAGCCGCAATTTGGCGTCACGCGGATTTTCTTTCGGATTAATTTCTTTTATTTCTTCCATTGAAACATTGGTGCAAAGCTCAAAGCCGGGCCCGATCAGCCCATCTGACCAAGCCATAACCTGGCCGAACATATTTTCCGGTGTTTCATCGAGATTTACCACATTGCCTTCGGTTTTTCCCATTTTCTTTCCGCTCTCATCAGCCAGCAGTTTCATCGTCAAAACAAATTTTTCTTTCCCCTTGACCGCCTTCATCAAGTCGCGTCCGCAAAGCATATTGAACGTTTGATCATTGCCTCCAATTTCCAAATCAACATCCATCACTACGCTGTCATGCGCCTGAGCTAAGGGATATAAAAATTCATGAAGATAAATAGGTTTCTCTTCTTTGATTCTTTTATCAAACATATCCCGATTAAGCATCTGTTGCACCGTGAAGTTTGAAGACAATTCGATCAAGTCTTTGAAGGTAAGTTTGTCGCTCCATTCGCTGTTATGCAAAACCTTAGCCGGATTTTCCCCGTCAAATTTCAAATAGCCGGACGCCTGTTTTTGATAATTTTTACTGTTTTCCAACGCTTCCTCCCGCGTAAGTTTCTTTCGCGCTGCAGTCTTATCAGTCGGATCTCCAATCATCCCGGTAAAATCACCGATTAAAAAAATAATCTCGTGGCCTAATTTTTGGAATTGGCCGAGCTTATTAATCGAAATTGCATTTCCAACATGCAGCGATCCGGCTGTGGGATCATAGCCGCAATAAAGCTTTATCTTTTTACCCGTCAGCAAAACATCCTTCAGCGCTTGTTTTGAGGGATAAATCTTTTCCACGCCACGTGTCAGAATTTCGTCAATTTTTTGCTCCAACTCTTTTTCCATAACAAAAGTCTAGCATTAAAATTCATACTTGACAAATTATTGTTTTAGGTGTATAATGGGCGGTTGAGAATAAAAATCCAGCATTTTAAAAAAGGAGGTCTCGATGAACAAGAAAGCTTTGCAAAGCCAAATTGCCTTGCTTGTGGGAGCCCTCCTACAAGTGACTGAAGAAAATGAGAATCTGCGCAAGAAATTGACTAACACAGAAATCTTGCGCAAAAGATTGGCAAACGCAGAAAAAAATGCACGCACCGATAATCTAACAGGCATTGGGAACAGGCTCTATGCAGTTGAAGCAGTTGACCGGCTAAAATCATTGGCTGGCAGGAAACAATTAGTGTCCTCGCTTGTATGTGTAGCGTTTATTGACATGGATAATCTAAAGAAGATAAACGATACTCACGGTCATGCAACCGGCAGCAATGCATTGCTGGCGCTTGTCGGAGCTTTGAAAAAAGCGACTCGCACCAACGATATCATCGCCAGAATCGGAGGAGATGAATTTATCATCGTTGGATTGTTTAAAGACAGAAAAGAAATCAACGTCTTTAAGAAAAGAGTCGAAGCGGCTCTGTGTGATGTATCCATCGAAGAAACAGCGATTTCGACTTCCATCGGATACTGCTACACCAGACTCGATTCAAAATTTAATTTTGAAAAGATTCTGAAAATAGCCGACGAAAGAATGTATAAGGCAAAGACGCAAAAAAAGAAGTAAAAAGGATTGGTTAGAAGCATAGCCAATCCTTTTAAATTTTCCAAAAATATTTTACAGTCCCAATCTTTTCTTCGCTTCTTCCATCTGTTCGTCGTTTAGCATCCCAGTTTTTCGCATCATCTTCATGGCGGATAAAAGTTTGTCTTTATTTTCCGGTTTCGTCATATCTTCCATCATCTTATTCCTTTCCTGCGGACTCATTTTCATTGCTTTCTTCATCGCCAAACTTTGCAGCATGCCCATTTTCTGAGTATCATCATTATTGCTATTATTTGATCCCGATTTTTTAAATGGATTCCACATACTTTATTTCCTTGCCAGTTGAAACTTATAAATAGTCACTAAAAGAGCCGAAGCGACAAAAATCGAGGAATAAGTTCCAAAGGTCACACCGATCAGAAGCGCCAGCGCAAAACCCTTGATCGATGCCCCGCCGAAAATATAGATGGCCAAGAGAGTGATCAGCACTGTGAGCGATGTGTTGATCGAACGCACCAGTGTTTCATTCAGGCTGCGGTTCACAATCTCCGGAAATTTTTCTTTGGCAGAACTGCGCAGTAAGTTCTCGCGCGTCCGATCATAAACGACAATGGTATCATGCACCGAAAAACCGAGGATGGTCAGCAAAGCGGCAATAAACGGCACGCCCACTTCCATGCCCGCAAAATGCCCCAAGATAGAAAAAGCTCCCACTGTTATCAAGATATCATGAATCAAGGCAGTGACCGCCCCGGCCCCGTATTTCCAAGATTCTACCGGCCGAGAAACCTTGCGGAAAGCCCAGGCAATATAGGCCATAATTCCGACCACCGCCCAAAAAAGCGCCCAGAGAGACTTGCTCTTGAGTTCCGAGGAAACAGAAGAATCGCGAAAATCCACACTTAGCTGGGTTGAGTTCGGATATTTTTCGCTGATCACTTTCCAAACATCCTGATTGGCGCTGTCGACATCCGACGCATAACTCACAATCGCCGAATTAGAATCAGTCGTTTGAACTGTGAGGCTTTTTAAATTTAAGCTGGACAAAGTATCCTGAATTTCTTGATTAGCGGGCACATTTTGAGCAAATTTTATGTCCATTTTCGTGCCACCCGTAAAATCAATGCCGAATTTTAAACCCCACACAAAAATACTGATGATGCTTAAAATAGTCAGCGTTATGGAAAAAATATAGGTGTATTTGGTTTTATCGATTATATTGTACATCGGAAATTTTAAATTAGAGACTTTTTACTACTTCTTATTAACATTATCCGAAACATCCTTATTCTTCACCCCAATCAACCAAAGCTTGTCATGTATCCATTCCCCCACCATAAATTTTAAAAGATTGCGGGAAATAACAACTGCCGTAAACATTGAAAGCAAGACTCCGATCACCAGCGTTACCGCAAAACCTTTCACAAAGCCAGTGCCCATTTCTATCAAAATAACCGCCGTGATAATTGAAGACACGTTGCCGTCGCGGATCGATGTCCATGCCCGCTTGAAGCCCTCATCGATCGCGCCTAAAATATTCCGGCCGCGGCGCACTTCTTCCTTGGTTCTTTCAAAAATCAAGATATTCGCGTCCACCGCCATACCGATCGACAGGATAAAGCCGGCAATACCCGGCAACGTCAAAGTGATCTGCCAAGGCGATAAAGCCGAAAGTTTAAATATGGCAACCATCATGCCGGCGTAAACCAAGAGAGCAAGCGAAGCAATGAGCCCTAAAAATCGATAGTAGGCCAACATAAATATAATGACCAGCGCCAAACCGATAATACCCGCCATCAAACTTTTTTGCAAAGAAATTCCGCCCAGAGACGCGTCTACTGATTCTTGGCTGATCAAATTGATCGGCACCGGCAAGGCGCCGGCATTCAGTCTTTTGGCTAAATTATTCGCTTCATCAACCGAAAAACTGCCGGTAATCACGGCCGAGCCATTAGTAATCTCCGTGTTTACTACTGGCGTCGTCAGTGGTACTCCATCCAAATAAATCGCGATGGTTTTCCCGATATTTTCTTTCGTCAGATCGGCAAAAAGTTTTGTTCCCTCTTCGTCAAATTTCAAAGCAATTTGCGGTTCAGTCATGCCTTGGCTGGTAAACTCGACTCCGGCGCTCTGCAGATTTTTTCCAGTCAGTCCGGTTGATACATATGTCGGTCCCTCGGGAGCCGGATTCGCCTTTTTCGCAATTAAAATATGCGCGCTTTTGAATTCTTGATTATTACCTTCTCCCTTGACTTCAATCTTTTTAATAATATGCCAGCCAAATTGGGTTTCTACAAGCTCCGGGTATATTTCTCCGTCTTTAAGATTTTTTTCAAATATCACGGCTTCGTATTCTGGCACGAAGGAACCTTTTTTTACAAAATCATATTCTCCGCCATTATCCTTGCTGCCGGAATCTTCACTGTTATCTTTCGCCAGTTGGGCAAAATCTTCCCCAGCCAATGCCTTTTTTAAAATATCAGCGGCTTTTTGTTTTTGTTGCACATTGAGTTTGTCCAGCATATCCTGTGGAATTTGCTGTGATTCATCTGGCGCGCCTTCTTTTTTAAATTCCAAGAATGGCGTTTCCTTGATCAAATTTTTGGCTTGATTTATGTCTTTGATGCCCGCCAATTCAACAACCAGTCGTCGATCTGTCCCGGATTTCGTGGTATAGATTGTCGGTTCGGCCACACCAAACGCATTCACACGCCTTTCGATCACATCCTGCAAAGATTGCATGGCTGAATCAACTTTTGAGCCATCAATTTGGCTGATATCCGCCTTATATTCCAGATGGATGCCGCCCTGAAGATCTAGGCCAAGATTTATTTTCAGCTTATTCAGAACATTAAAAACCGGTGGTATTTTGGAAACCGCCTTGGGATAAGAAATCAGCCCTACCACTAGGGCTAAAACAATTATTGAAATGAATTTAGTCAGCTGTTTGCGTTGCGCTGTCATAACCCTTCCAGTTTACAATAAAAAACCCAGAATGACAATATCGGCCATTTTACCTCTTAATTATGCCTTTTTCAATTTCCGGCCAGCGGGCTTCCAAATTTTCTTTTACTTGGGATAAATCCTCGTCATCACTGAAAAATCCATAGATGCGTTTTTCTTCAACAATTTCATCAATCAGGTCGCGATACTGAACCAAGGTGGAAACGCCTTCGCGAACTGCCGCCTCTTTCACTTCTCCAAACAAGTCCGAGTTTGAGTATTCTCCCCCTTGATACGTAGACTCCATAAAATTATTTTTTAAAAAAATAATTACTTAAATTTACTACAAAGCCTCAAGATGTTTATTCGCTTTTTTCAAAACATTTTTAGAATTACCATAGGTAATCCTAGACAGCGCGTCCGCATAACCCAGCCATTCAAAACCAATGTGTTCAAATGATATCATTATATTTTTTGTTTTGGTTTCAGCTATATAATACACTACTTTTTTAGCTATATTCGCGTAGCGGCCTTCAACTTTTCGTCTCTGTTTTTCTTCTTCGCCCGCCCGATAAAAAAACCTGGTCTGTGTCTTGAATTCGGGCAGAATTTCAAGATCATTGAGCCCTGACTCTTCTGAAACTTCACGCATCAAAGTTCCATGTTCTGTTTCTCCGCTCTCCATATGTCCCTTGGGAAAATCCCAATGCCCGCTGCGATAATGCAAAAGCAAAAACATAATTGTGTTCCCTTGCCGCCTGAAAACTACAGCTCCGACAGATTTTTCAAATGAAATCATTTTTATTTATTTTATTTTCCGCAACATTTTTTATACTTCTTCTAGTGTGGCAAATGCCACAGGGGGTTTTGGAGGCTGGAAAATTATCCAGTCGATTTTTCCCGCATGCTCGTCTGCGAGGATGCGCAACCGGATGTATTGATGTTTCCCGGTTGTGATTATCCCTCGTAGACGAGTAGGCGAATTACTATTTTCAATGTTCCTACGGATATTTTACCCTCTTGTCAGTTTCTTGTCAACTTTCTTGGAAGTGGATAACTTTTCATGATCCCTCACCGCCTCCCATACCCAAGTATGGCTCCGTTTGAAGCCATACAATTCCTTGAGCATTTTTGCGGCGGTGCGCGTATCAAAACCCTGTTTATAGAGGCGCACCGCTTTTTCTTTCATCTCGTTTATTTGCTTTTGCTTGAATATTGATAGTGGCATATGTGTGTAATTATTAACTAAATACAGTATACCACCCTGTCAACTCTTGTCAACTCGCGTAGTAAGGCACTCTGTTATCATTCCGGACAAAGGCCTCCATTCCCTTGAGCGCATCGCTGAATCCGCGATCGCGTTCTTGTTCCGGAAATCTGTCGCCTTTATTGTTATCCAGGAA
>JBAYLE010000012.1:0-24883 GCA_041664225.1 Parcubacteria group bacterium
CAGATGAGTGGAAAACAAATAGCTCTCTGGCAAAAGAACTTGGAATGGCGTATGACTCAGTGCAAAAAATAGCAGAAAATTACCGCCAATCTAATCCGGAATATTTTAAATATTTTAAGGATAAAGTGGGGAAAGTCACAGAGCACTATGCTTCTGGATTAGTTGAGATTATTTTTCGGGATGCATTTAAAATCGAGATTGCTCCTGAAGGATGGAAGACGAAAAATACATTGGCGAATGAATTGAGTGTGGCTGAAAGGACTGTAAGCAGAATAGCAGACAAGTATCGAGAGTCTAACCCAAATTACTTTAAAAAATTTAAATTAGGAAATACGGGTTCGGTTTATGAACACTTTTCGCCCATTCTTGCAGATATTGTTAGGGCGGAATTGCTAAAAGTAGAGAAAGCGCCTGTTGGATGGAAAACTAATAAAAAAATTTCTAATGAGTTATCGGTTAGCGCAGACGCGATAAAACATGTAGCAAGAGACTATCTCAAGACAAACCCAGAATATTTCAAAAATTACAGAGATGAGGGCAGGAGAATATTTTTGCACTATTCTCCCGAATTAGTGCAAATAATAAAAAATGTAATTGAAGCGAAAAAAATCGAAAAAGTAAACGGAGAATCGGAAGAAAAATTGAAGCAGTCTCTTGAGGATTTTGTCCAAGAATTGTCCGATAAGGAAACCAACGATGAAAAGGCGAAAAAGTTGCGGGAAATTATCAGTCTTTTGCCGGAAAACGCCTGTGACATTCTTTTTAAATATCATCCGGAATATAAGGGGTTGCACGCTGATTATGTGAGAAGCGTCATCGCGGAATATCTTGGGGACTTTCTTTTGGTCAGAAAAGCATGGGAGACGAAAGATATCAAGATGGCCGAGGAACTTTTTTTTGAAGAACAATTCGCCGAAGCGCTGTTTCTGAAATTCAAGGATGCCAGTCTGGCTTTTTTTCAGAAAGAAAAAAAATCTAATCCCAAGGCCAATGAATATGAATTGGTGATGCGATATTTTCAGAATGAAAAAATTCAAGAATCCGCCCTACGAATTCCTGAATTGCAAAAAACGATAGATAGATTGAAAAAATATTATGCTGAAATTTTTCAATTGGCTGAAAAAAAGCCGGCCAATATTGTTGACAGCCTAAGGGAAGGGAGGGTTTTTCCTGATATAAACCAACTTATCAACATCAAAGAATTAGCTGAAGTTAGAAAGAAGAATGAAGGCAAAGAAAATGAAGAAGACCTTGGCCACAAATTACTCATCGCTGATGAAATGGGATTGGGCAAAAGCGCTTCAGCCATTTTGGCCAAAGAATATTTTGGCCTTAAATGCGCTGTTATTGTGATGCCGAGCAATGTTGAAGAAACTTGGCAAGGCTATCTGTCCGACAACATAAGCGATGGAGGCAAGCAGGAGGGATATTTCAGAAAAGGATCGGCGCCAAAGGTACTGACGATTGAAAATCAAAAAGATCTGGAAAGATTAAAAACAGGAGTTTTCGATTACATTTTGATTTCACAGGAAAAAATGGCTGGCGAGCACTATTTTGAAGCGTTGAGAAACTTTGATTTTGACATGCTAATCATTGATGAAGTGCATAAACTCAAAAATATTGAGGAAGGAGTGCGGTCGGAAAATGTCGTAAGATTATCCGAAAAAATTCAAGGCCAAGACAAGTATTTAGCCATGCTTTCCGGCACGCCCATACCTAACAAAGTTAAGGATTTAGCTGTTATTCTCAAACTGCTTTATCCAGAAAGATATAAGGACAGCAGCGACCAATATTTGATTAACCACATAATTTATGGCGATCTAATGAAGTTGCGTCAGGAGCTTTTTTCACGCATGCAAATGAAGGAGCTAACATCCAGCATCGAAATACCGGAGCCGGAATTTAAAGACGTTAGATTTGATTTATCAGATGAGGAGAATGAGGTTTACCAAATCCTTTTGGAGGAGGATGAATTGACTGCTTCAGGGAAGATAATTATGTTTCGGCAATTTTTATTGAATCCGCAGCTTTTGGGCGTAGAGCCCGGCTTTGAAGGCTCAAAAGTACGGGAACTGAAAGAAATGTTGGCGGAAGATTTAAAATCAAAAAATAAAATAATTGTGTTTGTCAACAGCTATATCGATGGAGTGATCCGTGACAAGGAAGATAAAGATACTGGAGAGATTTTAACAGAAAGTATTATCAGTAAGCTCAACCTGCCGTCAGGCATAAAATGGAAAACTATCCATGGCAAAGATAAAGACAAGGACAATTACCGAAAAGAAGTACAAAAAGAATTTAACGCCGACAATGAGGAAAAGATGATTCTTTTTGTCAGCGGAGACACGGCGGATGTCGGGGTGGATTTTTCCGGCGCGGACGAACTGATTTTTTATAACGAACCGTGGAGCAAATATGACAAAAAACAGCAGGAAGGACGTTCTCAAAGGGAAGGGCGCAGGGGCGTGCTGGTCGTAAAGACTCTGATTGCCCGCGGGACGATTGAGGAAGGGATTAGGCGCTATATCGATGCTAAAGAAAAAGCAATCGAGAAGCTTCTGCGGGGGTTTGACCGGACAAAATCGGAAAATAATCTTTTGAGGAAAGACGCCAATAGCAAGAAGCGAGATCTGGAAGCGGACAAGGATCTCTCCAAGGATTATATAAGCGAATGGGAGAAGCTGATGTTGCATTTCGGCAAAGGCTGGGAAGCGGGAGGTCGGTGGTTCAAAGAAATGCCGGAAGATGAAAAGGAAAGTTATGCGAAACTCTACCGGGAGGCGGGCGGACTTTCATATCAGGGCAACAACGCGCGTGCCAGCGTTTCTCTGATCGAAAAAATGATTGCCGAAAAAGATAAAAATGGTGAAAAATTGAGAATTTTAGACATTGCTTCAGGGCCGGAGATGCTTAAAAGACACGCTGCCAAAGATTTGCATAACCAGATTTATAGCATGGATATAAATGAAAGGCATTTTGACGAAACCATTGATGCTAGAAGGACATTCAAAAAAAGCTATTTAAATCTGCCCGTGAGAAGCGGTTCGGTTGATTACTACAACATCGGTTTTGCTTTTCATCAGACCAAGCAAATAAAATTTTATAAGAAAAATTATGAAAGATTGCAGGTTCTGGCTGAAATGAACAGGGTCTTGAAGGTTGGCGGACGGGCGATCATAAGCGAGATCCATAATGCCGAGTTTGTTAATCCCGGCAAGCTGGAAGAACTGATTGAAAAATTAGGATTTAGGATGGTTAAAAAATATAGCGGGGAAGCTGACGGTGGAGAAAATTATCGGTCTCATTTTATAACACTGGAAAAGATCGCGGAAACTCCAGGCTATGGCAGTGATATGTTTAGATTAAGCGATGAAGAGAAGCAAGCCAAGATAAAAGAATTGGGTGAAGTACTTGATAAAGATTTGCTTAACGGTCTGGAAATAAGAAAGACAGCCAAAAGCGGCAGGCGATTGAAGGATCAGCGGCGGATGATTGAAAAATTTAAATTAGGCAACAAAGAAATAAAAATAGCTTTTACATCGGAAGACGAAAAGTTGTTTTTGGAAGAAAAGAAAGCCATTAAGGACGGTGAAGCGCTTAGCCAAAGATTCGACGGCAAGATATACGATATTCCTTTGGAAGAAATGTACAAGATCGGATTCAAGAGAAAATTGCAGAATCCAAATCTAATGTATAGAATTATTGAAAATGGCGGCGCAGTTGTGGTCAGAGGTGATAAAAAGAAAAGGAAAAATAAATAATACTATTTCGCATAACTTCCAGCCGGATGAGTCTCTGTCCATTTAGTAACCCATTTAAGTTGCCCTTCACTAATCCCGCCCTGGAAAAGACGTGATTCTTCTATGGCTTTATCCAATGGCCAGCCTTGGATGGCGTATCTATATAGTACGACCATGATGCCGGCCCGCCCGATGCCGCCGCGGCAATGGACATGTGATGGCTGATTTTCCGGCTTGGTGACGAAAGATAAAAATTGTTCGGCTTGCGCGTCAGTTGGTGCCGCACCGTCCAGCATTTGGATTTTCAAATAATTGAAGTCCAGATCATTGAAGCCGGGAATTTTTGAGTCATCAGATATTTCGGGCGAATGATCGCCATCGATACGTAGATTAATATCGCTTTTCCAGCCATTATCTTTCAGCCATTTGAAGCCGGCAAGCGTCGGTTGCCCGGAACGTGAAAGCACGCCGGGGACAGGAATAGCGAGCGACCAGAAACCGTAATCGTTGGGTGCATCATCTGGTAAATTGCCACGCGGTCCGACAAAAAATATTTCTTCAGTTTTTGGAATTTCGGATTTCTGTGATGGCTGAGCCTCCGGAGAAATATTTTCTATTTCGGAGGCGGGGCTTTCATTGTTTATTTGCGGGGCGATGGTTTTGTGGCTGCGGAAAAGAAAAAATCCGGCCAAGATGAGTGCCAAAAGGACAGCGTAAAATTTGTATTTTTTAATATATTGCATAAGTTTGTTGTTTCTAGTATAGCATAATTGGAGCTCGCTTAATTTTTCTGCTAGAATAAGGTATATGCAACTAGTATTTATTTTAGTCGCAGTTATTGTGTTAGGAGTCTTTTTTGGGGCTCATTATTTTTTCTATTGTTCCTTCGTCCGTTTTTTTGAAATAACCAGTTCGGCTAATAAAAATATAATTTTAGGAGTCATTGTATTTTTATCGCTCAGCTTTTTTCTGGCCACGCTGGTGTCCCATTTCAAAGGGGGAATCGTTACCCGGACAGTTTATTTTCTAAGCGGTTTTTGGCTTGGCCTTTTGGTTAATCTTTTGCTGGCGGCTGTCGCCGGTTGGTTGATTATCTGGATTTCCGGGGCATTGGGATATAATATCAATTCAATCATAATCGGCAGTTTATTTTTTGGCCTGGCTTTGGCTTATTCTATATATGGCGGCTGGAACGCCTTTGAGCCGCAAGTTAAAAATATCCATGTCACGATTAAAAATTTGCCGGACCAATGGAAGGGCAAAAACATCGTGCAACTTTCGGATATCCATTTAGGACATATCTATCAGGCGGGATTTTTGGAAAAAGTGGCGCAAATGTCTAATGATCTCCATCCGGACATCGTAGTGATTACCGGTGATTTGTTTGACGGAATGGATGGTAATTTGGCCAGCCTGGTTGGGCCGCTCGATGATTTGCAGGCGCCAGACGGAATTTATTTTGTCACCGGCAATCACGAAACTTATTTGGGTGTTGATAAAGCTTTTGCGGTTTTGGGAAATACCCAAGTAGTTATTCTGGATGATGCCGTAAAAAATATCAATGGACTTCAATTGGTGGGTGTCAGCTATCCGGAAAGGGGACAGGCGAAAGATTTAGGCAAAACCTTGGGCGCACTCACAAATTTTGTTCCGGGCCAACCGACAATTTTGCTATATCACTCGCCGACTTCAATTCAGGAGGCAAAAGACGCCGGAGTCAATTTGCAGCTTTCTGGGCATACGCATCTGGGCCAACTCTTTCCTTTTAATGTCATTACTTATTTGCTATACAAAGGTTACGATTATGGGCTACATGTTATGGACGACTATTCTATTTACACAACTAATGGAATCGGGACTTGGGGTCCGGCCATGCGTACTGGCAACACGCCAGAAATTGTGAATATAATCTTAAATTAGAAGCATTGCATTTTCCTCTCTCGGAGTCCGTCCGGGGGATTTTTGATGTTATCTTTTGAAATAAGCAAAACTCGTCATCTGTATTGTCAGTACAAACAGAAATATCATCAAACTTATGAAAAGTGTGATTATTGCCCTTGTAATTGTCATTATTATCCTAATAGCTGCTTGGTATCTGATTAATCTCGGTGCTCCAGTTTGATTACCTGTTCTGATAAAGCAAAAAATGTCTTGCTCAATTGCGGTGTTATCGGGTAATATGGATGCATGCATCCAGAAACACAAACCCTCTTAATCGGAAGTTTTTGGGGATTTCCTTATCTCGCGTCTTTTGCGACGGCCATTTTGGCGGGCTATCTAATTCCGGCTCCGGAAGAAGTCATCTTTGTTTTGCTGGGTTATGCCGCGGTTTTTCAGGATGTGAATATTATCTGGGTAATTGTCGCTGCTATTTTAGGTATCGTGGTTTCAGATAATGTTTCTTATTGGCTGGGGCGCAAGGGAAGCGTCTGGGTGGAAAAATTTGAGAAGATGGTTGGTACGCAGATAGTCGTGAGATATGAAAAAGAAATTCACATGCATGCCGGAAAAACCATTTTTACTTCCCGCTTCATCCCGACCATCCGCGTGCTGGTGCCGATTTTGGCGGGAACGCTGAAAGTAAGATGGAAAATTTTTTTTATTTATGATCTTCTCGCAACAATTCTAAATGTGGGAGCCTTGATTGCAATTGGTTATATTTTTGAAAGCCAAATTTCCAGCGTGCTTTCCAAAGTTAACTCAACGCGGCATTTCTTGAGTCTTGTCTCCCTGGCTATTATCGGCACAATCATCAGTTTGATCTTGAGATCGATATTTTTTAAGAAGGATCAGTAAATTAAAGAATGAAACAGGCTGTTTTTTTGAGAGCATATTATCAGCGGATTTTTATGTCTCAACAAAGACTGACTATCAGTTCATAGTATCTGCTGTTTTTCGTCGTTCATTTTTATTTGATTTTTGTTCTGACTACAGATAAAATTTAAGCAAGGATAATTTATCTCTAAATTTATGTCTATTGAAGAGCCCAAAAAATTGCCAGTATTTGCGGAGAAAAAAATGTTACCAGCAGTGCAAAAAATTGCAGAGGAGCAAGCATATGTCAGAGAAACTCTGAAGGGCATGAAAGAATTTGATCCGACTACACATAAGCATCTGATTGAAACAGCCAATCTGGCATTTTTAATTTCGAAAAAAATTAATCTTTCTCAAGATGAAACGCAACTTATCGTGGAGGCTGCCTTGGTTCACGATAAGGGGAAAATGGATATTGATTCGGAAATTTTGTTTAAACAAGGAGCATTGAGCGAAGAAGATTGGGAAGAAGTCAGTAAGCATGTTCGCGAAACCTTCAATTATGTGAAAAAACATGGTCGTCACGAAACAGCAAAAATTACAGTAGCTCATCACGATCATGGCGAAAGCAAGAGCACTTCAAGGCCCAATGGAGAAAGGCGGACGGAAGATGCCGCCGTTCAGGCGGAAAGGAGAAATGGAGTTGATCGCCGGGAGGATGATCCGCAATTAAACAAACTTTCAAGAATTTTGTCTATCATTGACAGCTTCGAAGCGTTGCGAAGCCCGAGGCACTATAAAGAAGGTATGCCGCTTGAAAAATGCGAAAAAATATTACTGGAAAAATTTACGAAAGATGAGGATAAAAAAATCATCCAAGCGTTGATTGAGGTTGCAAAATAGAATTAATTTTTTTCAAATAGCAATATAGCCAAGCAATACGAGAAAATATTAAAAGAACTTCGAAGTTTGAAAAATCCAAAGAAGGCTCGGGAGCTGACCAGGTTTTTTAAATGTGGGAAGGGCGAGTATGGCGAAGGCGATCAGCTCTGGGGAATTATGGTGCCGTTCCAGCGGCAAGTCGCGAAGAAATATTTTCAGGACGCCGATCTTCAAGATGCGCAAAAATTACTGAATAGTCCAGTGCACGAACAACGCCTCACCGGGCTTTTGATGCTGGTTTTCAAATTCGAGAAAGCTGATGAAAAACTGCGAAAAGAAATTTATAAGTTCTATTTGAAAAACACGAAGCGCATCAATAATTGGGATCTGGTTGATCTTACGGCACCGAGAATCGTTGGCGAGTTTTTATTAGATAAGGATCGCAAAATTTTATATCGGCTAGCTAAATCCAAAAATTTATGGGAACGGCGCATCGCTGTCTTGGCGACGTTTATGTTTATCCGAGAATGTGATTTCAAAGACGCACTAAAAATTGCGGAAATATTATTAAACGACAATCATGACTTGATTCATAAAGCCGTCGGCTGGATGCTCCGTGAGATTGGCAAAAGAAACATAAAAACAGAAGAAAAATTTCTGCAAAAATATTACCGCACCATGCCGCGCACCATACTCCGCTACGCGATCGAAAAATTTCCGGAGAAAAAGAGAGCAGACTATCTAAAGGGATAGAAAATAGTTGACAAAAAGCGACTAAATTGCTACTTTAACTTATCGTTCAACACAACGAAGATTTAAAAATACGGAAATATAAAGGAGGCGCAATATGGCAAAAAGAATGAGATGTTGGCATTTAAAGTGCGGATTTTTTCTCCACGAGGGTAAGCTACTTTTTGCTTCCACTTGGGGAGATTTTACCGGACATTTTCCTGTCAAAGATGGTAAAATTGCTCAGCAAGCGACAGGTGATGATCTTGTCCATCCAAATGCAGTTATAGAAGTGCTTACTGAAGAGGAATGGGAGCAGCACGGAATAACAGAGGAAACTCTGAAAGGATGGAAGTCTGGATATAAATGAGTTTGTTCTTAATATTCGGAGACGGCGAGGGGAATTGTCCCAGCCGCCTTTTTTATTTACCTCTCCATCTTCCTGTGTTAGAATTGAGAAATGTTGGTTTAATTATTAAAAATAAGAAGATGTTAGACATGCAACAAGTGTTTTCAGAAATCCGAGAAGCTAAAAAGGAGATGAAGGATCTCAGGGCGCAATATAAAGACGCGTTAAACCAAGCTGATAAATATCAAGAGACAGGTGATAAAATCAAGGAACTGCGCGAGGAAAAGAAAAAAATCGAAACCAAAATCCAACAACAATTGGGGAAGGCTTATGAAAAATTGGAAGAATTGAAGTCAGAAGTGGCAGCTAAAGAGGAACTATTGAATGACATCGCGATGACGACCTTGATGGACGGTAAAACCGTGGAAGTGGTAGATGAATTTCAAAACCGCTATGAGCCGACATATGTGGTGCGTTTCAAAAAAACCAACGAGATTCAAAAGGAAGAGGTTTGAGTCTCTTTTTTGACAAAAATTTTGAAAAGTGCTTTTATGGAGTACTATAGTTTTTTCACAAAAATTAAAGATTTGCTTTAATCATAAAAATTATAAAATACGAAAAATAAAGAAAGGAAGGGCAAAATCCATGAAAAGATTGAGGCTGTCAAAACCGGTAACTGTTTCCGGAGAAGATTTTTTCGGGAGAAAAGCAAAAATAACATTTTATCCCTGCTACAATCCCGGTTGGCACTGGATGTGTGGAAATGAGCTCATTCCTATTGCCAGCGATTTAGTAGTTGGTGATCGGAGACGCATAACTCTTGGATACAAAAAACACCGTCTTGAAATTTATGAGCATATCGGAGCCATACGTTTTACCGGGCTGGATTATATAGCAATCCAATCATCAACATGGCCTCCATACTTCGGAAGAATTGCTGAATACTGGGAGGCCCTGAAACCGCATTGTGTTGAGGGTGATGGCAATATACCCTGGATCATTCCGCGTGGACAAATAAGGAGCACCAGTTACAAAGATGATTCAAGATTTGTTGAAATATCACCAAGATTGTTTGGTGGTCTCTACGCTTTTGTTAAGGTTGATATGTCTGAAATCGGGAGTGAATATGTAATTTGTGAATTGCCAGGAAAATTAACAGACTTTTTTAGTGCGTATACACTGGGCTGGCCATCCTGGTTATATTATCCATCGACACTGGCCGATAAAATCTTAGGCTGGTCGCATCATGAACGCATAACCTGGCAAAATAATAATGCCAAAGAAGAGCTTTTAAAAAAGATTGCTCTGCACCGAGTCGGAGACCTTCTTGGAGCCCTGAGCCTGATCTCACATGTTGATTTGATTTCCGGAGAAGTTATTTCGCATAGAGGAAGCCACAAGTTAGATGTGGCTATAGTAAAGGACATGAAGTCGTTCTGAACACAGAGCGCAAAAGGGCAAGCCAAACACTTGCCCTTTTGAATTTCAAAAAATAAAAAAGTAGCCCATTTGATTTTTTTAGCAAAAAATTATAGATTGAAAATATGACCAAGTATATTCTCAATGGCGGAATGACCAGAATTCCCTGTGAGAGCAACGACAACTTTTTTAAGGAAATAATAACCTCAGTGAAAAAGCCGGTAAAAGTTTTGCTGGTTTTTTTCGCGGCTGAAAGGAAAAGGTGGCCGGAACTAGAAGAAGAGCACAAAGAAAAATTTTTTAGTCGTGCTAACGGCAAAAAAATTGAATTTGGAATTGCGAGTGTTGATGTAAAAAAATTCATTCAGCAGGTAGGGTGGTGTGACGTTGTATATATTCGCGGCGGGCTAACGCCAGTGTTGCAGAAACAGCTGGAAAAAGTTCCTAATTTTAAAGATTTGATAAAAAATAAAATAGTAGCTGGTTCATCGGCTGGGGCCTTGGTTTTTGCTAAGTATTATTACGAGCAGGATTATGACAAAATTTTTGAAGGTCTAGGATATTTACCCGTAAAGATGATTACGCATTATTTATGTTCTGGAGAATATGCCGCTACCAGTGGTAAAGATAAGCTCAAAATATTGGAAAATTACAAAGAAAAATTACCGATTTACGCGATTCCGGAAACCGAATTTATAATTGTCGAAAAATAATAAGCTACACGGTGAATAATTTCATCTCGTGTTGACACAACCGCATTTTTACTATATACTATGTAAGTAGATTAATTCTGCCAGGGGAGGCAGTTTTTTGTTTAAGAACTATGGAGATACGAAACATCGCAATTATCGCTCATGTGGATCACGGCAAAACAACTTTGACCGATGCTTTGATGCGTCAAACCGGGATGGTGACAGATGAGGCCGTGACGATGGACTCTAACGCGCTTGAAAAAGAACGTGGGATAACTATTTATTCCAAAAACACTTCTGTTTTTTACAAGGATACGAAAATTAATATTGTGGACACTCCGGGGCATGCGGATTTTGGAAGCGAAGTCGAGCGGGTTTTGCGAGCGATTGACAGCGTGATTTTAGTCGTGGACGCACAGGAGGGCCCGATGCCGCAAACTAGATTTGTTTTGAAAAAATCTTTGGAGCTCGGCCTCAAGCCGATTGTAGTCATAAATAAAATTGACAAGCCGGCAGCTCAGCCGGATATCGCACAGGAAGAAGTATACGAACTATTTTTGGATTTGGGTGCGAGCGATGAACAATTGGATTTTACGGCAGTGTACGCAATCGGGAAACAAGGGATCGCCAAAATGCATTTGGACGATGAAGGGAAAGATCTGACGCCGCTGCTTGAAACTATTTTGGCCAAGGTAAAAAAGGCTAATCAGGATACGCAAGCTCCTTTGCGTATGCAACCGTTCAATTTGGGCTACGATAATTTTTTGGGGAGATTAGCTGTCGGGCGGGTTCAGGAAGGCCAAATAAAAGCCGGTGAAACAGTCATTATTAAAAAACCGACCGGAGAAACACGCAGTGGGAAAATTACTAAACTCTATACTTTTGAAGGTATTTCCAGAAAGGAAGTAGAAGTTGCGGAAGCTGGAGACATTGTCATGATTGCCGGGATAGCCGACATTTATATCGGAGAAACTATTTGTGCGAGTATCGATCAGGAAGCTTTGCCGGCGATCCATATTGACGAGCCGACCATTTCTTTGAATTTTTTAGTCAATGATTCACCATTTGCCGGTCGTGAAGGAAAATATGTAACCAACAAACAGTTGCGCGAACGTCTTGAAAAAGAATTGGAAGTAAATGTGGGTCTCAAGATCGATTTCGAAGGAGATCATTATAAGGTGTATGGACGGGGAGAATTGCACATTGCTATTCTTTTAGAAAATATGCGTCGCGAGGGTTTTGAAATGCAAGTTTCTCAACCGCAAGTCATTATCAAAGAAATTGATGGCGTGAAAAGTGAACCATTCGAAGAAGTGACGATTGATGTGCCGGAGGCGAGTGCGGGAACGGTGATTGAAAAAATGGGGAGAAGAAAAGCGATTATGATGAACATGAAACAGATAAGCGGCCAATCGCGGTTGATTTTTGAAGGGCCAACCAGGGGGCTTCTGGGATACCGCGGCGAATTTGTGATTGATACGAAAGGCGAGGGCATTATGTCCTCGCGGGTGATTGGGTTCAAACCATACGTTGGGGAAATTCAACGACATTCAGTCGGATCGATGATTTCGATGGCGGGCGGAAAAGCTCTAGGATTTTCTCTGGCGAATTTGCAGGAGCGCGGCGTACTCTATATCGGGCCAGCCGTGGAAGTTTATAATGGCATGGTGGTAGGCAACACTTCCAAGGGTTTGGATATGGAAGTCAATCCAACTAAGGGCAAGCAGATGTCCAATATGCGTTCATCTGGCGCGGATGAAGCTTTGCAATTAGTGCCTTTTTGGGAAGTGACGATTGAACGAGGCTTGGAAATTATGGCCGCCGATGAATATCTGGAAGTTACGCCTAAATCAGTGCGCCTCAGGAAGCAAGGCCTAACCGAGGTAGATAGGAAAAGAATGGCCAGAAAATAAAAATGAACGATAAATGAGGCAGGCTTGTATTTATAGGCGTAACTAACTTACGCCTTTTTTATGCGCACGCTTGCTTGTAAAGATCTGGGTTTCCATTGTGACTATGTGGCCAGAGGAGAAACTATTCATGATATTTTGAGGCAGATAGTTGATCACATCGAAGACCGCCATCTAGAAGAATGGGGCAAGATGGTCGCAAATCTTGATGATGGGCAGGAAAAAGACTTGCTGATCCGACATATTAAGGATGACAACCGGACGCCGATTTAGCTTGCTTGTAATTCACTGGAAGTATTTTTGGATAAGCTCAAGTTCTTCTTTTCTTTCCGGGTGGCAGACAAGTTCAATTTCTCCTTTCGGAAGATTATTCGTGAATTTTTCAAAATTGCGAATCCAATCCAGGCTGGCCATAAAGTCAGAAGAATTCAAATTAGAAGCGGCAAAAAGCCGTTCATTTTTTTTGTGCAACCGGCAGAGTATTTTGTAAGTGCTATTATCGCTGTCAAGCAGTCCAGATTTTCCGAAACGAACAAAATTAATTTTATATTCCTGTGCTAGCCGCAGGATAATTTTAAAATAGGCTGGAAAAAAATGGATGTGCTGGTGGGAGTTGATGCCATCCGGACTCTTCCCAAAAATTTTCTGGAACTTTTGGAGCTGGCCTGTCCACTCGCGTTCAATTTTTATGGGAGTGATCTGGCGCAAAAAATATTTCAAAAGAAAAAGGAAGGAACCCTGCAGCGTGCTTGTTTTTTGGCCGTGGCCTCTTATCCGTGCTCCAGACGGTAGGTCAAGATGTAAATCGATTTTGGCGCCCGTTTGCAAAAGTTCAGCGGCCTCTTCTGAAGAAAAAGTTCTTGTGATCAAAACAGAAACGCGGTCGAGTTTACCGCTTTTGGCCAAAGATAAAATATTGGTATTGGCCTCCGGGCTTCTGCCGAAATCATCAGCATTTAGGATAAATTTATCCCTGATTTTTTTTGTTTCCATGAGTTTTCGAATTTGCTGTAATTGTTTTCGATTAGCCGTCTAGAGTAATCTTATCAAATTAGGCACTTCAAAACAACATCAAGCTATTTTTGATAGTTTGATGGAAATGGGCAATAACACAAATTTACTGCGGAGTCAAAATTGACGTTTACACTTCAAACCTGCTAACTTGAAGGCAGGTTTTGTTGTTTAAAAACCGAATAAATCCTACAAAATCTGATTGAAAGATAGAGGTGAAAAAAATGGGCAAGCAAGTTGTAGTCATTGTGTTTTCGAGAATAGATAAAATGCTCCCGTCTGAATACGCGAAACTTTTCTATGCGGAATGCGCGAGAAGGGGCGCAAAATTTATCTGTTTATGCGGGCATGAGGAAGATTGGCAAAACAGAGAATATGAAACAATGCATTGCAATTGTCCCGATATGAACTGCAGCGGAGTTATGGTGTTAACAATAAATGGAGAGGAGGCGGAAAAAGAAGTGAAGCCGGAGGTTGAGAAAAAAGTTTGTCCGGGAGGAAGGAAGGAAATACGCACGGGGCGGATCATGGTTGTTGACGTTTCCGAGGATACTGGATGCGCGCAGGCCAGGGATTGCCGGTTTTTTAAAAACTGCGAAGGATTTTTATGTAGATACTATAAACCAAAAGAGGGAAAATGAGGTGAGTAAATGGAAATTTCAGAAGATCGGGATAACTTCAAGGTCGATGGATGCCAAAAAGGCATAAGGTACAAAGGGGGTCCAAAGGACGGACAGCTTGTAATGGTCGCTTTTTTCACAAGTGGGTATATTGGTTGCCCGATAATCGGTAAATGTGGCACTCTTTGTACTGCGTTTTATCGTCCGGAGGAAACTGAATTATCAACAATCAGAAGCCCATAATATTTTGGGTGAAGCAAATTGAAAGGAGGGGCAATTGTTTGACATGGTTGATGCAAGAGAAAATGTCGTCGGAATATTTATTATTGCGGTTTTTGCAATAATCGCGCTTTCGATTGTAGTGGCCAAATGGCGTACCTCCAGACATGATCTCGGAGAGAAGATAGACGAGTAAAATAGTTATTGAAAGGAGGCGACACGTAATATGTGGGAAAGAAAACCCGTGATTGGTGTTTTTGGATCGGCAGGAGGAAGTAATTTGGAAGCTCTTAAGAAAAGTGCGAGTGCTATTGGTTACGAAATTGCCAAAAATGGTTGTATTCTTGCGACCGGTGGCTGTCCTGGTCTTCCCAATGAAGCAGCTCGAGCAGCTCGCAGGCTAAGCGGTATGGTAGTCGGATTTTCTCCGGCTATGAATGAAGATCAACATGTCCACCAGTTTAAATTTCCTATTGATCCGTACACGCTTATGGTTTTTACCGGGATGGAAAAGAAGGGCAGAAATGTTATCAGCATAAGAACATGCGATGCCACGATATTCATATCGGGTAGGACAGGAACCCTTAACGAGTTTACAATCGCTTACGACGAAGCTACTGAAAAACACGTTATTGGTCTGTTAGCTGGCTCTGGAGGAGCCGTGGATGAGCATATCATTCCACTGATAAAGACAACCGAGAAAAAAGGGAAAGCCGAGATCATTATTCATAACGATCCGCAGCTACTTGTAAAAATGGTTTATGAAAAACTACAGAGTATCAAGTAAAAAAGGAGGAACAGAAATTGGAGAAAACAGAGAAAACACCAAAAGATCGGCTTGTATTTGCATTAGATGTTGATGAAGGTAAGGAAGCAGAAGACATCATCGAAAATATCGGTGCAGATGTTGGGTGGATGAAGATGAATTCAATCTTCCTTGGTGCTTACGTATATCTGCGCGATACAGGGAAAGACCTTCTGGCTATGATCGATGCAAAAGGATCAAAGCGTTTTATGGACCTGAAGTTTCACGACATTCCGTTCACACTAAGCAAGTATGTCAAGCAGTTAAAGAAGCTTGGTGTGGGTATGTTTAATGTGCATACCCAGGGATCAATTGCAATGATGAAGACAGCAGTAGAAACAGTCAATGAAATCTATAAGGACGATCCTGAAAACAAACCTATAATTTTGGGTGTGACCATTCTCACCAGTATTAATCAGCAGATGCTCGAGGATGAACTGGGATACAAAGTTCCCCTAAAAGAGCAGGTTGTTTTTCTGGCAAAAAAAGCAAAAGAAGCAGGGCTCGATGGTGTTGTTGCTTCAGTGCATGAAGTCAAGAGAATTAAGGAAGCCTGCGGTGAAGACTTTCTGGTTCTTACTCCAGGGATCAAGTTCGAAGAGGAAATTAAAGACACCGGGAAACAGGATGATCAGCAAAGAAAAGCAACTCCGGATGTGGCTGCTGAAGAAGGATCTAACTTTATCGTTATGGGGCGTTCGCTTCTGAAAAACGTCAAGGAGAATGTACCCAGGGCACTCAACCTGATTGGGGAAGGCCTTAAGAGAAGAAAAGCTGCCTGATTCGTTGAATGAATATTCACACAAACTTTGGCGGGTTTAAAACATTTATTCCCTTTCCGCCGAAAAAATTCAGAAAAGGATGGAGGTGAAAAAAGAATGGAAGAAAAAACGAAAGAGATACTGGCTAAATCTGAAGCGCTAATTGATAATGATCACTTTGTCTACAAGGCTGGCACTCATGGTCCGGCTTATATAGACAAAGAAAAGTTCTCTCTTATTGGCGCAAGAAATTTTGTAAATCTGCTCAATCAGGTTGCCCGCAATGCTGTAAAAAACGGTCTCCAGATCAAAACAGAGCATACGATGGTCGGAGTCATTGGTCCGGCTTATGGTGCGATATGTTTTACTCCTACGATTGCTGCCGTGCTTGAGGAAGAATTTCCTTTCAAAACTTTTTTTCCGGCTCGTACGGAGTTGGAAATAGATGCCGCAGGAAAGAAAGTTCATGTTATTCCTGAAAAATTTCATGCAGCGTATCGGGGAAAATCCTTCATTATCGTGGAAGACATCGTGAACAATGGAACGACCATAAGGGAAGGCAAGGCAGTTTGTGTGGAGCAGGTGGATGGTGAAGTTATTGCCGCGCTCTCTATAGCTGAAAGGGGAGGGCAAACGGCCGAAACTCTGGGCGTACCGCAATTCTTTCCATTGATGCGCGTGAATATGGTCCAGTATGACGTAATAAAGGCAGTGTGTCCTTTGTGTGAAGCAGGCACTCCCATAAACACGATTTTAGGGAAAGGGAAAAGGTGGGTCGAGTTGTTTGGCCAACCACCATATAATCCCCAGGCAGATTTCAGCGAATTCTGGAAATAAGGACGACGAGTCAGCCATGGATTACCAAAGGAGGTAAATAATCTATGGGCTGGCTCTTTTTATTTTGCCAAAAAATTATAAAACCTCTAAAATGTAATGACTATGAAAGAGTATGGCGAAAATAACAAACGCGAATATATGCCCCTATCCGACCGGATGCGGCCGGATAGTTTGGCTGATTTTTTCGGGCAAGAGGAGCTTTTGGGCAAGAATTCATATCTCAAAAAAGCGATCGAGCAGGATCAGATTCCATCTTTGATTTTTTGGGGTCCGCCCGGATCGGGGAAAACTACCCTGGCTTCGATTATTGCCAAACTTACGAATTCTGAATTTATGATTCTAAGTGCGGTGTCGAGCGGCGTGAAAGATTTGCGTGCGGTTCTGGCAGAAGCGAAAGAAAATCAGAAACAAAATAAGCGCACGATTTTATTCATCGATGAAATTCACCGCTGGAATAAATCTCAACAAGATGGTCTTTTGCCGCACGTGGAACACGGAGTGATCACCCTTATCGGCGCGACTACCGAAAATCCCAGCTTTGAAGTGATTTCGCCGCTACTTTCGCGGGCGCGCGTTTTTGTTTTGCAAAAACTCACAGCACAAAACATTGAAAAAATAATCCGACATGCGCTTTCGGATAACGAAAAAGGTTTGGGCAAGAAAAATATAAAAATGGCGGACGACACTATAAAACTACTTTCTAATTTAGCCAACGGCGACGCGCGCATGGCGCTCAACACTTTGGAAGCGACAGCGAATATTTCCAAAAATATCACGGAAGAAATTATCCGCAAATATTTGCAAAAGTCGCATCTACTCTATGATAAGACTGGTGAAGAACATTACAACATTATCTCGGCACTTCACAAATCAATGCGTGGAGGGGACGCTAACGCCGCACTTTATTGGTTGGCGCGCATGCTCGAGGGCGGGGAAGATCCATTGTATGTCGCAAGACGTTTAGTGCGCTTTGCATCAGAAGATGTCGGGCTGGCCAATAATACAGCGTTGCTTCTGGCTAACGCGTGTTTTGATTCTTGCCACAAACTTGGCATGCCGGAATGCGCGGTGCATCTGGCGCAATGCGTGGCCTATCTCGCACAATCCAAAAAAAGCGTGGCGGTCTATCTCGCTTATGAAAAAGCTAAGGGCGATGTGGTAAAATATGGCAACCTGCCGGTCCCGCTTCATATCAGAAACGCTCCGACCAAACTTATGAAAAATCTCAACTACGGCAAGGGTTATAAATACACGCCGCTTGAAGACAGTTCTGAGCAGGAATATTTGCCGGACGAATTAAAGAACAGAAAATATATTTGACTTTAAATTTTGTATATTGACAAAGCATGCTCGCGGAGCTATGCTTTTTTGACGTACATTAAAAAAAGAAAGGTGGTGAAAAAGATGCGGTTTTTTGGTTATCATCCAGATTACATAAAGGCTATTCGTTCAAATGAAAAAAAGGGAATATTTCTGTTTCCTAAGGATGTTCCGCTCAGTGATTTTCTATGCGAGGATCATCCAGACGTGTATCTGATACCACGCGATAGGCCGTTAGTTGTTGTTGATGAATGGGGCGAGTCGATAGATCATTCTTGTCTGCAGATAGTTTCTTTTAGTTCTTTCGATTTTTATGTTAGCCCGGAACTAAAAAAAGGAGTGTTCGTTGAATTGGACGAAACGAAGGCTTTTTTACGTTTGGCGGGCATAAATCAATTGGAATATCTGCATTCTCCGCCATCAATCAACGTGCCTAGACATGTGAAGACATACTATATGCCTCGGCAATTTTCTCATACTCGGTGGCATCATTCACGACTGGTGGCAATGATGGGTGAGGTGTTGCTTGCCAGAAATGGGTTTTCAAAAGAAGAACGCGACCCATTTGTTCTGGGCGCTTCCTTGCATGACATTGCGACGCCAGCCGGAGGAGATTCGGTCATGCATATCGATCCGAAAAGGCTTTCTGAAGAAGAGAATTTTTCCCTTGTCTTAAGGCGCCATGGACTCGATCGAAAATGGTCGAAAAAATTTGGATTTAATCTTGCAAAAGCCGAACAATGGATAAGGGGACATGGTCCGTGGGGAGGCCTGCTTGATGTCATTGACAAAGTGGCCTATACAATAATGGATGCTGACCACATTGGTTACAATTCAGACAATCTGGTAAGAAGATATTGCCTGCAGTATCCATTGGTGGGTGATGTATGGCAGGACATCAGGTTTGACGGAACAAAGACGTGGTTTATTTCTCCGGACAGACTATTTCGCTTTCTTGTATTGCGTGCTTATAACCATACAGAGTTATATTTAAATCCGCGTTCCCGTTCTTTGGACTACACGCTTTACAATAAAGTAAAAAAATATTATGAATCCGGGGAAATTAAGCGTGATGATTTGCTTAATTGGAACGACCAGCAATTGGAGCGCTGGTTAGAAAAGAGTGGTGAGATAGAGAATTGGCCAGTTTCCCCTGATGACCTTGAATGGTTTAGCTTTAAGACTGAGGCGGAGGCGGGGGCTTTTGCTAAAAAGGAAAAACATCGCTTCAGTCATTTGGAACACGTGCGCGCATTCAAAACGGGTTTGGACTGGCTGGTAAAAAGCGGCCGCCATCTAACACCCTTAAGGTTTGTTCTGCCACAAAGGAAAGTTGAACAATTAGAATACCTTTCGCGGAAATACGAGGGTTGGTATGTACATTGTTTCCGAGACGATGCCTGATGGGCTAGTGGATATTATTTCTATCTGCTAGTCCGTTTTTATTTGCATGAAAAAATGCTAAGCTTATATTATCGAAAAACTAAGGAAAATCGTATAAACATTTAGTAAAAAAATTTATGGCAAAACTAAAAATTGGATTGGTTTTCGGCGGGAAAAGCCGGGAACACGAGGTATCTATAAAATCAGTCAAAATAGTGCTGGATAATTTGGACAAAGAAAAATATGAAGTTGTCCCAATTGCTATCACTAAACAGGGGAGCTGGCTGATCGGAGAAAAGGGCCACGAATATATGCATCAAAATTTGCCACTAGCTCATCAGGAGGGAGGCATTAGTATTGAACAATCGCAAAGTCTGGTTATTTCCAGTGGAGAGCAAGATCTTTCCAATTTTTCCGCCGGTGATTTTGTCAATCAAAAGATAGATTTGATGTTTCCTGTTGGCCATGGAGAATATATCGAGGATGGCAGGTTGCAGGGTATGTTTGAAATGCTTGGCATACCCTATGTATTTTCCGGAACACTCTCGAGCGCGCTGGCGATGGATAAATCCAAAACAAAATTAATTGCCAAAAATGCTGGGTTAAAAGTGGCGAAAGAAATAAAATTGGATAAGAAGCAAAAGTCCCATCCGGAAAAAATTGTTAAAAAACTGGGCCTGCCAGTGGTGGTGAAACCTGTTTCTGCCGGGTCTTCCGTCGGAGTAAATATTTGCAATGACGAGGATGATTTAGAAGGCAAAATAAGCAAGGCTTTGGAGAAAAATAATGAAGTAATGCTTGAACAATTTATCAAGGGCAGAGAACTCACTGTGGCTGTCATGGGCAACAAGAATCCCAAAGCCATGCCGGTTATTGAAATCATTCCGAAAGTCGCAGGATTTTTTAGTTATGAAGCGAAATATCAACAGGGCGGGAGCGAGGAAATTTGTCCGGCGGAAATTCCGGAAGAAATCAGGAAAAAAGTGCAAAAATATGCCGTAAAAGTCTTTAAGGCGCTGGATTGCCAGGATTTGGCGCGAGCTGATTTTATTTGGAGCGAAGACGACAATAAACTTTATTTTCTGGAAATAAACACTATTCCCGGCATGACCGCGACCAGTTTGGCGCCGAAAGCGGCTCAAGCCGCTGGCATGAGTTTTCCGCAATTTCTGGATAAGCTGATTGATCTGGCTATAAAAAGAAATAAAAAATCCTAAAGCTTTGCTTTGGGAAAAGTATGGAAAATTTTTTAAGCAATTATCAGCATCTTCCATATCATATCAATCCGATTGCAATTCAGATCGGAAGTTTTCAAATTCACTGGTATTCGCTGATGTATCTGATAGCTTTTTTAATCGTTTATTTATTGCTGATATATCGGATTAAAAAGAAGGAGGGGGGCTATAAACCGGGATTTGTTTTGGATTTTCTGCTTTATGCGATTGCTGGATTACTTATTGGCGCGCGCTTGGGCTACGTTTTGTTTTATAATCTGCCTTTTTTTATTTCTCACCCGCTAGCAATCTTTTATCCTTTCGACATGAGTGAAAATTATGTCGGAATTTCTGGCATGAGTTTTTTTGGGGGAATGATCGGCATAGTCTTGGCGGGAATTATTTTTGTATATCTTAGAGGCTTGGCTTCTCTCAACCAAAACTTACCCGCCTATCCGGCAGGCGGCCAAAGGAAGCCGAGCCTCTCTAATAATTTTTTTAGACTGGCTGATTTTGTCGTACCAGCGATCCCGGCAGGCTATTTTTTCGGCCGGATCGGTAATTTTTTGAACGGCGAACTCTATGGGCGAATCACCCAAAAACCTTGGGGAATGTATTTTCCGCTGGATTTATCGGGTTTGTTGCGCCATCCCTCCCAGCTTTACGAAGCCTTTTTTGAAGGGCTAGTAATATTTGTAATTTTATGGACGATTCGGAATAAATCCAAATTTACCGGGCAATTATTGTTAACTTATCTTTTTCTCTACGGCCTTTTCCGCTTTTTTATCGAATTTTTTCGCGAACCGGACCCACAGATCGGATTGGTGTTTAGTTTTTTTACGCTCGGGCAGATATTTTCTTCGCTGCTTATGGTTGTTGCAATAGCAATTTATTTTTTGAAAAAAAATACTTTTAGGACTGTGGATAAATGTGGGGTTTAGCTAAAACCATCCTTTTGTGGTATAATAAAGGCGTTAAAGTTTCTTTTTTAAAAACAAAAAAATGAAAAACAAAATCACTTCCTCATTTATTTTTTTAACATTGCTCTGCCTGTTTTTTGCTTTGGGATATTCCGCGCTGGCGCAAACAGCAACAAATGAACAGCAGGCGACTGTTGTTGCCAATGTTAACATCTATAGCGCCCAAATTATTTCTCAAGATGGAAAAAATATTAAAATTGGTTTTGATTTGAACAACCAGGACTTTGTCCAACCGGATGTAAAATATGCAGTCGTGATTCTAAAGATAGATGGTAAGGGCCAGACAATTGCGGATCAGGTTGTTTATGATGAAACACTAAATCTTGGTATCGGAGAAACAACACACAAAGAAATCACCTATGCGGTCCCCAATTACCTTTCTGGAGAGTATGAAGTTTGGGTTGAAAGCAGGACTACCAGCGGTTTGCCTTTAGGACAGGGTAAGGCAGGGGATATAACTCTGAACGGTGACAACCAATATGTGGAAATTATTTCCACATCCTGCTATTTAACCATTCAGGGTGACGAAAGCGGCAAGAAATATACCCTTCGCCAAGGAGTTGATATTTCCTCTGCTGAAAAATTAATCAGCACTTGTGATGTGGTAAATCATTTTGATACCGGCGTAAATCTTTCTCCCAAGTTTACAACCTACTGGCGGACCGTTTTTGGAAAAACAGTGGAGGATAATAATGAGCCTCAGGCCGAGGTCGCATTAAGCCCACAAGAGAAAAAAACAATATCCTTCATAATTCCCGGAACATCAATCCCGCAGGCCTATGATGCAAAACTGGCTCTTTTTAAAGATGGCCAATCTGCTTCAAATTCAGTGATTTTCCATTATGTGCTTCAAGGTTCCAGCGCCACAATACAGAATCTAAGAATAGACAAAGATAAATATCAAAAAGGCGATGTTGCTCAAGCTTCTTTTTCTTGGACTCCCTCAGCTGATAGCTTTCCCGGATCGAGGTTTGGAACTTCCAATTTAGGAGACATTTCTGCACAAATAGATTTAAAGGGATCCCAAAATGTAAGTTGCGCTAGCCCGATCAACAAAAAAATTACTGATCATAATATCGAGGTTAGTGTTCCGATAGTGGAAAATTGTACTGATCCTCAAATAACTGTGGCACTTAAAAATGCCCAGGGCAATACTTTAGACCAGAAAACTTTTGAAATAAAGAGTAAAATTTCTCCAATAGCCACCGTGCCGACCAAGCCAGGAGGGAATGTTTGGAAAATAATCATAATTTTAGTAGTTGTAATTTTGGTTGTAATTGTAATATTAATAATTTTTAAAAGGAAAAATAGAAAAACTATCATGCCGGTTATTTTCTTAGTGTTTTCCTTGGGTATTTATGCTAGTTGTACTCATGTCGCAAAAGCAGTTACATGGGCTGTAGATGACTGGGACACAGCAACTTTCACTGCGAATATAAATAAAAGCACATATTCACCAGGAGAAGCTATTCAAGTTACTGGCCAAGGCTCTATATTCGTCTGTGATAATGGAACGGATTCCATAAGTCTTACTGAAACTACTAATGGTGTAGAGAAATACCTCTTTAATAAAAATAACCTGTCTTATGGTTTCCAAACTTATTTTGGCAGTGCAACTGCAACTGCGCCAACAACTCCGGGAAACTATGTTGTCCATATGATTGGTAGAGCTTCTTTGCTTTCCCGGTCAGCCGATATTCCGTATACAGTTGTGGCTCCGCCTACCTGCAGTATCTCATATTCCCCGGGTACAATTACCTCCCCGGGCAGTTCAACAGCCACTGTGACTATGAATAATACTACCAGCGCCACTTATGGCTGTACTGGTCCTCAGCCCGTTGCAGCCGGAACCGGCCTAGGTGTTGCCGCTAGTGCTACTTATGTATTTACCTTTCCCGCTGGTCAAACTGGTACGGAAACATGCACGGCGTCCGTGTCGGGGCCTGGTGGGACAGGAACCTGCAGCGGATCGGTCGTTGTTAATCCTCCTTCTTCCTGCAATCTCCCCTGGGGCGGCACTATTGCCAGTGGAGCCAGTGTCACCGCTTACCAATCCAGTTCTGTTGCTTGCGGCAGTAGTTGTGTTAGTCAAACCAGAACCTGCAATAATGGAGTTCTCAGCGGCAGCTACACCAATCAAAATTGTACAGGAGCCTCTTGCTCCTGTACTCTCCCCTGGGGCGGCACGCTAGCCAATGGTTCCAGCGTTACTGCCTACCAGGCCAGCTCGGTTCCATGCGGATCCACTTGTACCAGCCAAACTAGAACTTGTAACAACGGAACATTAAGTGGTACCTACACCAATCAGGCTTGTTCGGTTTCCGGTTGTCTTTCCTGCACGCGTCCTTGCGGCGGATCAGTTGTCAGTGGCAACTGGGGCGCTTTATGCTACCAAGCCAGTTCTGTCCCGTGCGGTTCCAGTTGTTCCTCATCCCAGGGTTACTGTAATAATGGCCTCTGGACAACTCCATATGCGGCTGGCTCTACCGCAGCCAGTTGTAGCGTAGCGGCTTGTCCGACTTGCACCCTCCCATGGGGCGGCACGATTGCCAATGGTTCCGGTGTCACTGCTTATCAATCCAGTTCTGTTGCTTGCGGCAGCAGTTGTACCAGCCAAACCCGGACTTGCAACAATGGAGTTCTGAGTGGCACTTACACTAATCAAGCTTGTAGTGTGGCAGCTTGTTCTTGCACCTTGCCGTGGGGCGGCACTCTAGCTAATGGCTCTAGTGTCACTGCCTACCAAGCCGGTTCCGTCCCTTGCGGTTCCACTTGCACCAGCCAAACACGTACCTGTAATAGTGGCGTCTTGAGTGGCTCCTACACTAGTCAAGCTTGCAGCGTGGCGGGCTGTACTTCCTGCGTCTCTCCTTGCGGACTGGCTGCTACGGCCAGCGGTAATTGGGGGGTCAACTGTTATCAAGCGCTTTCCGTCCCTTGTGGATCAATTTGTTCAGCCTCGACGGGCTACTGCAATAACGGTTCCTGGACAACTCCATACACGTCAGGTTACGCGGCCGGAAGTTGCAACGTAGCGGCTTGCGCTTCCTGCGTCTTGCCATGGGGTGGCAGCATTCCTTCCGGCAACACGGTGGTAGGGTATCAAGCTAGTTCCGTTCCGTGCGGATCCAGTTGCTCTCCCCAAGTGAGAACCTGCACCAACGGCGTCCTGAGCGGCAGCTATGCCAATCAAAATTGCTCGGCCACGGGTTGTCTCGGCTGCACTGCGCCGTGGGGAACAGCAATGGTTTCTGGCGG
>JBAYLE010000013.1:0-19550 GCA_041664225.1 Parcubacteria group bacterium
CTGTCTGGCATGGCGATGCGTTTCATTTTGAAGCCCTTCCGCCTGCTTTATTTGCCGCGCGTAGCCATCATGCTTTCAGTTGTGGCCATTCTAATCCTTGTGATGTTGACTTTGGGCGGCAGCGTCCGCAGAACCGGGTTAGCGGCAGTTTCCATTTTCCCGATTTTGATCATGATTACATTGGTAGAAAAATTCGTGGCGGCCCAGATCGAAAAAGGCAACAAGGCCGCCTTGATTTTAACCCTGGAAACATTAGTGATTTCTGTCATCGGCTATTTCATCGCCAGTTGGGACGTGCTGATCAGGCTTATAGCGGAAATGCCTTGGCTCATCTTGCTGGCTATTCCGATCAATGTCTTGATCGGCAAATGGACCGGCTTGCGCGTCAGTGAGTATATCCGTTTTCGTAAAATAATAAAGACCCTTTAATTCTGCGTATTTATGTTTGATTTTTTTCGCAACAGCAGAAAAATTTTAGGAATGAACGCCAGAAATCTTGATTTCATCCGTCTTTTTAATTTGAAAAGAGCCAAACGATTGGCTGATAATAAACTTTTAAGCAAACGGTTGCTCAAGAAAAACGGGATCTCCGTGCCAGCCCTGATAGCAAAAATTAAAAATTCCGAAGATTTGGAAAATTTTAATTGGCAATCCCTGCCAAATAGTTTTGCTTTGAAGCCTAACCGCGGTTTTGGCGGTGAGGGCATTGTGGTTGTTTACGGTAAAAGAAAGGGCCGTACCGACGCTTGGATTAAGGCCGACCGATCCTTGGTCACGATCGAAGATCTGAAAAGCCATGTTCGTAATATTCTGGATGGATCTTTTTCTTTAGCCAACACCCCGGACATCGCTTTTTTTGAAGAAAGACTCAAGCTGATAAAGCTTTTCAAGCCCTACACCTTTAAGGGCATCCCGGATATCCGTGTTATTGTTTTTAACAAGGTGCCAGTAATGGCCATGCTTCGCCTGCCCACCAAGGATTCTTTTGGCAAGGCTAATCTGCAACAAGGCGCCATTGGCGTTGGAATTGATATGGCCACCGGAGTCACTACCAGCGCTATCCAAGGCAAAAATAAATTTATTGAAAAAATCCCAGAAACTCGGCTTAGCCTAAGCGGCATCAAAATTCCCCACTGGAAAGATATTTTATTGCTCGCCGCCAAAGCCCAGGAAGTTTCCGGGCTGGGCTTTCTTGGCGCTGACATCGCAATTGATAAAGAAAACGGCCCGGTGATCGTAGAGCTAAACGCCCGCCCCGGTCTTTCCATCCAAGTAGCCAATATGGCCGGACTCAAAGAAAGATTGGAGCGAGTTGCCGGCATTAAAATCAAAACTATCCAGAGAGGCGTCCGTGTCGGCATGGATCTTTTTGGAGGAGAAGTTGAAGAAGAAGTAGAAGAAATTTCGGGACGGAAAATCATCGCCACTGTTGAAAAAGTAAAACTGGTCGGCAAGGATGGCAAAGAGGTCGAGGTAGAAGCCAGAATTGATACGGGAGCCGATTGGACATCCATCGACAACGGCTTAGCGAAACAACTAGGTTTTGAAAAAACAATTGAAGAATATGAAAAAATCAAAGTTCCATATGAAACAATAAAAAATCTGAGCAAGGAAGAGCGATGGGAAATGTTTAAAAACATCCCCGGAATTGTTTCCACTATTCCGGTTAAATCATCGCATGGCTACACTTACCGCCCCATGATAAGCTTAACCCTAATAATCGATACCGTACCGATTGACACCAGAGTAACCGTCATTGACCGCTCACAATTGCAATACCCCATGATTGTCGGAAGAGTTAATTTAAGAAGGTTTTTAATTGATGTTAATAAATAAAATCATATGCTGACCAAATCCTATATAAAAAAACTTAAGCACGGAGGTTTTCGCTCTTTCATCAAGAGAGCCGTGGAGCTCGGCGTCGATGTGAAAATTTTCCCCGGCGAAGCACTATTATTCAGACTCGAACACGACGGCCGGATCGTCTTCACGCGCAAAAGCCAGCTCCCGATTCAAAGAAGAATGGGCAATTTTACGAGAAACAAAAATCTGACTAAATTTTTATTGGAGAATGTCGGCATCCGCACGCCGAAGGGCATTTTGGCTAAAAGCTACCAAGAGGCCTTGCCGCTTATAAAAAAGGCGCGTCTTTCTTATCCGCTCATTGTTAAACCTCTGGATGGCTCGCTGGCGCGCGGAGTTTCCTGGAATATCCAGGCCTTGCCTGAATTAAAAAAGGCTGTTTCTTTTTTTGAAAAAACCAAGAGTTCCAAAAAATCACAATTTCTAGTCGAGGAAATGTATATTGGCGATGAATTTCGTATTTTGGTTTTTAATGATAAAATTGTTTCCTGCGTTAAAAAAGTTCCCGCCACTATTGTCGGCGATGGTAAATCAACCATCAAGGAACTTATAAAAAAATTCGACAAAACTCGGGCCAAGGGCTTCAAAATAAAGCTTGATAAGATCGCTCTAGGAACTCTTTCTCAAAACAAGTTTGGGTTGGAATCTGTTCTGCCTGCCAAATATGTTCTCAAGCTTCGCAACAACCTGAACATGTCTGATGGCGGGAGATCCATCGAATGCACCAGAGAAATGAGCAGCCATCTGAAAAAAATTTGCCTGCGAGCAGTGGATACGGCAGGATTGTTTTATGGAGGGCTCGACTTAATCACAAAAAATCTGGCTACCAAAAAAAATGACTACGTAATTTTGGAAATTAACCCCAACCCCTTTTACAATATGCATGAGAAGCCCCTCGTCGAAGGAGCAGGCGTGGATGTTTCCAAAAAAATATTGCTGAGTTTGTTCCCCGATTTAAAATAGGCCCGGTCAAAACAGCTTTTGGTCCACATTGTTTTGCGGCTTGATTAAAATTTTTAACGTTGTTAAAATATTAACTGACTTCACAGAAGTTAAATTATGAATTTTATGCGCAATATTTTTTCATCGCTTAAGGGGTTCCGCCATGCTTCCGCGAGCGAGCGTTTTCGCATGATCGGCAAACTATTTCTCTGCGCCGGAGGAGTTTTTTTGCTTTTTATTATCGGCGTTTTTATTTATTTTGCAAAAGACTTGCCCAGCCCCGGCAAAATAAGCAGCCGCGTCGTGACTGAATCAACTAAAATTTACGACCGCACCGGCAACCACTTGCTCTATGATATCCACGGCGAAGAGAAAAGGACCCAGATTTCCTTTACAGACATGCCGGACAATATAAAATTCGCTACCATCGCTCTCGAAGATCAGAATTTTTATTCCAACCAGGGCGTTGAAATAACTTCCATTCTTCGCGCTGGAATGGCGGATCTTTTTCATTTGGGAGCGCGCCAGGGGGGATCCACCATAACCCAACAATTTATCAAGCAAACCGTGCTCACCCCGGAAAAAACGCTTTCTAGAAAAATTAAGGAAGCTATTCTTTCTATAGAGATGAGCCAAAAATTTTCCAAAGATGAAATTTTGGGTATGTACCTCAACCAAATCCCCTATGGATCGAATGCTTATGGGGTTGAGTCGGCAGCACAAACATTTTTTGGCAAACATGCTTCGGAATTAACCCTGGACGAAGGTACTCTTTTAGCCTCTCTCCCGCAAGCTCCTTCGTATTATTCTCCTTACGGAAACCACACGGACGCGCTTATCGGCCGGCAAAGATATGCCTTAAAACAAATGGCTAGCCTGGGTTATATAACGCAAGATCAGGCAGAAGAAGCCAAGCAAGCTGATGTAATGGCAAAAATAAAAACACCGTCGGAAAATATTTCCGCCCCGCACTTTGTCATGTATGTGAAAGAATATTTGGAAAAAAAATACGGCGACCGGATGCTCGAGCAAGGCGGGCTAAAAGTTTACACCACCTTGGATTGGGATAAACAACAAGCCGCGGAGCAAGCTGTCAAAAAGGGCGAGGCTGGCGATTTAAAATATGGCGCTAATAATTCAGCATTGGTGGCTATGGATCCAAAAACTGGACAGATTTTAGCCATGGTCGGTTCTAAGGATTATTTTGGAAAGCCCGCTCCAGAAGGCTGCACTCCTGGCAAAAACTGCAAGTTCGAAGGCAATTTTAACGTAGCCACAGCGCTCCGACAACCCGGCTCTTCTTTCAAGCCGTATGTTTATCTTAATGCTTTCAAAAAAGGCTACACGCCGGAAACAAATATTTGGGACGTAGACACAAACTTTTCCACAGATTCAGAAAAAGATTACAATCCCAAAAATTACGACAACAAAAACCACGGCCTGCTCCAGATGAAAAACGCGCTGGCCATGTCTTTGAATGTCCCCGCTGTTAAAACACTGTATTTAAGCGGAGTAAAAGACTCGATCGACACCGCGCATTCTTTAGGTATCACCTCGCTTGATGATCCTGAAAAATATGGCTTATCTTTAGTGTTGGGGGGGGGCGAAGTAACTCTTTTAGACCACGTCAGCGCATATTCGTCTCTCGCCACTGGCGGAATCCGCCACGATAAAACAGCAATTTTGAAAATTCTCGATTCGCAAAGCAAGGTCCTGGAACAATACCAGGATAACCCGGGGCAAAGAGTGGTTGATGAAAAATATGTAAGCATGCTGGATTACATCATGTCCACTAATGATTTGCGCGCTCCAGTTTTTGGCGAACATAGCCCGCTAGCCTTTACGAATCGTCCAGTCGCCGCTAAAACTGGAACAACAAATGAGTGGCGTGATGGTTGGACTATCGGATTTACTCCTTCTTTGGCAGCCGGTGTTTGGTCCGGAAATAATGACAACACGGTTATGGCGCAAGGGGCCGATGGAGTGTACACGGCAGCCCCCATCTGGAGGGCCTTTATGGATAGTGTCCTCCCTAACTATAACGTTGAACAGTTTCCAAAATACGAAAAAGAGGAAACCGGCAAAGATGTTTTGGATGGCAAGCTAGACAAGTCCTCCAAAATTAAAGTTTGCAAAATTCCCGGCAAGGATAAATATTGCCTAGCCAATGATGCCTGCCCATCAAGCAAGACTGATAAAAAAGAATTTTTCACTGCTCACTCCATACTTTTTTATGTAAATAAGGATGACCCGCGTGGAGACGCCCCCAAGGATCCAGAAAAAGATCCCCAGTATAACAATTGGGAAAAAGCGGTGCGAAAATGGGTAGATAAAAATACAAAGTATGAGACCAACGATGTGCCTGAAGATGAGTGTAAACAGGACGATTTTTCCGAGTATAAACCTTCAATTAGCATAACCTCTCCCTCTGACGGAGCCGTTATAACTACCCCTTCTTTCACGATAAAGGGTTCTATTTCCGCGGGTTATGGCGTGAAGAGTTCTACTCTTTCAGTCGATGGAGAAACCGTTTCTGCGCCAACTGGCAATTTTTCTTACGACTATGCTGTGTCGGCTGATAAAAAAACGACTGATTTAGATATCAAGTTAACCCTCACCGATAACAATGGTAACGACGACTCAGACAGCATCATAGTGCATACCAACATCCCATAAATCTTAACCAAAAAATATTCGACTTATAAAAGCGCTGCTAGCAGCGCTTTTATAATAGAAAAATCTATTTTACAAAACTACTTTGCTTTTATATCTTCAATTATATTTTCCCCGAGCTCTTTGTTTATTTTTCTGACAATCCGATTTTTATTCAGCCACAATTCAGAGGCCCACGCGGAGCTTTGGCATTTGATAAAAATAGTTTTTCCGGAAAAATAATCCGCCCGAAAGTTTTCGATGCCCAAATTGCCAAATTCTTCCTGGATCACTTTTTTGAAAACATAAAAAACCGTCTTGTCGTCCAAGGCTCCTATTTTTAATTTTTTTTCCGGAAATTTTTTAGTTAAAAGATTTTTAAGAGATTTCAATTTAAATAGTCCTTCAACACCCTCCTCCTTATGAAGGAGGAGGATTAAAGAGGAGGTTAAAAACTTTATTTTTTCAAATAATTCGAGATGCTTCTCGCCGCGATCGCCCCCTCGGCGCAGGCGGTGATCACTTGGCAAAATTTATCAGAACCGGTCGTGGTGTCCCCAGCCGCCCAAACACCTAGCGTGCTAGTGGAAGAATCCGACTTTATTTTTATATAACCATTTTCATCCGTTTCCAATTCCAATCCCCCGGCGAAATCAATGCTCGGTACCGATCCAGCTTCGATAAAGAGCCCGTCAACACTAAGTGTTTCTGCGTTTTTATATATTTTGTCCAGCTGCACTTCGCACACTTTTTCCGCGCCTAAAATTTCCACGATGTTTGTATTATAAACCACCTCTATTTTCGAATTTTTTTCAACCAAGTTTACCCAGAAGTCTTCAGCGCGTAACTTTTTACGGCGATAAATCAAATATACTTTCTCGCAAATCTCTGAGAGATACACAGCCGCGCCAGCCGCGCTGTCGCTTCCGCCTACCACCGCCACGGTTTTATTTTTATAAAAAAACCCGTCGCAAGTCGCGCAATAAGAAACCCCTTTGCCTAAAAATTCTTCCTCGCCCTTTATCCCCAGTTTTCTATGTTTTGTTCCTGTAGCTATTAAAATGGCCTTGCTGCTTATTATTCCCCCGCCGGCTAGCTCTATTTCAAAATCAGCTTCTGCTTTGAAAATTTTTTGTACTCTGCCCGGCATAATTTCCACACCATATTTTTGCGCGTGATGGGCAAGTTTTTGCCCAAATTCAAAACCGGTCACATCTTCGATGCCAGGATAATTATCAATCAGGTGCGTCTCGGCGATCAGTCCGCCCAAAAGTTCACCGACAATAATATGTTTTACGCCGTAGCGCGAGGCATAAATTGAAGCAGCGAGCCCTGCCGGACCAGCACCAATAATAATTAGGGGGTACGTTTTTATTTCTGTCATGTTTATTATTGCAACAATAAAAAGGCGAGCGCTCTTGCTCCGCCGTGGCGGACGCAAGATTATTCACCGCAGCGAATTAATTCTTAATTGGCATAACAATATAAGTATAGTCTTCCACAACCTCTCCGGTTTTTTCATCTATTTCCCGCAGTGCCACTGGCGTAGAGCCATTATTTATCAGCATCGCCAATCTAGAGGTTGCGATGGTATTGATTCCGTCCAGCAGATACTTAGAGTTAAAAATAACTTCTTGAGATGGCCCCACGCTGTCCAATTTGAGTTCTGTCGAGTTTTCTCCTACCTCAACACTCCTGGCTTCAATAAAAACTTTTTTCGCCTCAGCATCGTTTTTCAGGACGATTTCATTGGTCTTGATTGAAGAAAAAATACTTGCCATCTTGACCGCTCCCTGAAACAAACTTTTTTCGCCCACAAGCCTGGTTTTAAAGTCTTTGGGCATAATGTGTTTATATTCAGGATACTTACCATTAATCAATCGCGAAACAAGAGTCACCCCATCTATTTCAAAAAACACCTGCCCTTCTTCGATATCAATTCTGACCAGCTGCTCTTCGTCCACTGAAATTATCCGGGCTAATTCCACCATGGTGGTCGCGGGGATTATGACGGTGTCTTTTTTTGAGATTAGAGCCTGATATTCACCTTGGTTGATATTTTTTTCCCCCAACTTGAAGCGCATTTCTGCCAATCTAAAACTATCCGTTGATGCAAACAATAGCTCTTTTTCTTTTAAAATGAGGTTTATCCCGGTTAACTCTGGCCTAGTTTCATTAAAGGCGACGGAGGCGACCACCTTATTAATAATGATTTTAAGCTCTTTCCCGGATATTTGTAATTGAAAATTATTGTTTTTTTGTGGTATCAAGGGAAAATCTGTGGCAGGCAAGCCCTTAATTATGGCCTTAGCTGAACCACTTTTGATTTTAAGGCCTTGTTCCGCCACTTCTAGTGTTATTTTGTCTCCGTCCGGTAAATTATTAATAAAATTACTTATAAGCTTAGCTGGAATCGTAATTTTGCCCTCTTTTTCAACTTTTGCGCCCATTTTAACCACCACTCCTATCTCTAAATTAGTTGCCGACAACTTTAAACCGCTCTTCCCTCCCTCAAAAAGAATATTATTTAAAATTGGCAGGGTTGTTTGTTTAGAGACTATTCTCTCTGAATTAAAAATAGCTTTTTTAAAATTTTCTTGGGTACATGTCAATTTCATAATATTGATCTAATAATAATTTTAATAAATATATTTATATAAGTAGTTGTTTATTATTATAAAGCACCGATTTTGGGGATAAACTATAAATAGAGCATAGATAAAGCAGGAATGGGGTATTTTTTTTGTGGATAATGAGGGGATAAATTAAATATTAATAGCTGGCTTAATTGTGATGAGGGAGGAGAGGGGAAGGAGGTGGTCGTCCCGGGCACAGTTAATTGGAGTTTAAAAGAAGGAATATCAACAGGGTTTTTGGGGGTGCTAGAAACAGTTTATCCACAAAATACTAGCTTATAGAGTATAGCCTTTCCCGTAAACAAATTAACTCCTCAGTTAACTTTTTATCATACTCCAGCTCCTTGCTTATTTTTTCAAAGGCATGGATGGCGGTAGTGTGGTCCCGGCCGCCCATTTTTTCTCCAATTCCTGGGTAAGAGTACCGCAACTCACTGCGCATCAAATACATGGCTATTTGGCGCGGTCTGACAACTTCTTTTTTCCGCCCCTTTATAACCAAGTCCTCTTGGGATATATCGTAGAAATCGGACACGATCTTAATCACGTGTTTATGGGTAACTCCCTTCTTTTTTCCGCTAGAAATAAGCTCAGAAAGGAGGTTTTGTACTAATTCCAGAGTGATGTCCCTGTCGGTAAGCTGGGCGGAAACGGCCACCCGGTTTAGGGCGCCCTCCAGCTCACGAATATTATGAGTTACATTAGAAGCGATGAATTCCAGGGCTGAATCACTTATGTCCAGAGCATCAGTTGCCGCCTTTTTACGCAAAATGGCCATTCTGGTTTCAAAATCAGCCTTGGAAACATCCGCAATCATGCCGCCCTCAAAACGGGAGCGCAAGCGCTCTTCCAGGGTGGGGATAGCCTTTGGCGCGCGGTCGCTGCTCAAAACAATCTGGCGGTTAAGCTGATAGAGAAAATTGAAGATATGGAAAAATTCTTCCTGGGTTTTTTCTTTGCCTGATAAAAACTGGACATCATCAATAATCAGCAAATCAATGGTTTGGTAATGCTCCTTGAACTCATTAATCTTTTGATTTTTGATTGATTCAATAAGTTCGTTGGTAAACCGTTCAGAGGTGATATATTTAACTTTTCGGGCAGAATCGTGTTTTAGGACCTCATTACCAATAGATTGCAGGAGATGCGTTTTTCCAAGACCCACTCCGCCATAAATAAATAGAGGATTATAAATTTTACCCAGATTTTGAGAGACCGCGTAACAAGCGGCGCGGGCCAACTCATTGCTGCCACCGACCACAAAATTTTCGAAGGTATATTTGGGATTTAAATTATTTTCTTGGCTTAAAGCAGCCATATTTTGGATATCAAAACTATGTTCAGAGGACGGCCTCTTGGCGGCCACAACCGCGTCAATCAGGGTCTTTTTGAAAGCGTTTTCTTGGTTGGTCGTGATTACACAAGAAACCTCCTTGATGTCGGGCTGAATATTGCGGAGAGCTCGAAGAATATATAAGTTGTATTTATTTTCCAGCCACTCTTTAGCGAAACCATTGGGGACACCAATGACGACTCGGCCATCTTGGGCAGACAAAATAGAAGTGTTTTTGAACCACGTTATAAAATTAGCTTTCGAAATAGAAAGCTCGATTTCCCCCAAGGCTGTTCGCCAGAGCTCGTCGTTGGCCATAAACTATGAATTAAGAAGTAGCATCGTTTAAAAAGTATATCACAGGGCGTGGACTAAGTCTAAGAAAAGTGTGGATAAAACTGTTGATAAGCTGTGCGGTCTTGTTTATGCGGCGCTCTTTTTATATATAATACATTAAAAATTTTTATGCAAGGGCCTGCTTTAAAATTACTTCACACGAAGGATGCCGGGGTCTTTCCACGCGGCCCCCAATAAGTTGACTTTTGCGGGCACAATTGATAAACTTCTAATTAGTCCTGAGTGCTTGGGACGGGGGAATAACCATAAATAATTAGAACTTAACCTTGCCGGTGGGCAGGTAGGAAAAAATATGAGCATCACTTACAAACCGACAAAAAGCAGAAGAAAAAAAAGGCATGGCTTTTTGAAGCGCAATGAAAGTAAAAATGGGAAGAGTATTTTGAAAAGAAGGCGGCAAAAGGGCAGAAAACGTTTAACTCAGGTCTAAACTAAGATATGCTACCTTTTAAAAACAGACTAACCCGGCGAAGAGATTTCGAAAAAATCCAAAAAAGCGGCCAATTTTTTTCGGAAGCCAATATCGCTATCAAGATAGCCAAAAACGGCTTGCCGGAGACAAGAATCGGATTTGTTGTCGGGATGAAATTTGCCAAAAAAGCCGTTGAGCGAAATCAGGCCAAGCGGCAGCTTAGAGATATTTTTCAAAAAAGTCTGCCACAAATTAAAAAAGGTTTTGATGTGGTGGTCATGATCCGCAAGCGTGAAGGAGAAAGAGTGCGTCCGGAAAAATTAGGCGGGAACATTGCAAATGTTCTCAAAAAAAGCGGGTTAGTTGAAATAAAAGAATAATTTTTAAAAAATAAAAATGGCCATATTTGATGAAGTTATATATCTTCCCCTATATAATCTGTTAATTTTTATCTATAATATACTCCCTTTTCATGATTTTGGTCTGGCGATTATCGTAGTGACGCTCCTGATTAAGTTTGCGCTGGTGCCCCTAAGCCGAAAACAGATCGAGTCACAGACAAAGATGCAGGAGCTGCAACCGAAAATAAAAGAGCTTCAGAATAAATACAAACAAGACAAAGAAAAGCAAAGCAAGGCCTTGATGGAGTTGTACAAAGAACACAAAACCAACCCTTTCTCTGGCTGTCTGCCCATGATTGTCCAGCTGGTTTTTTTAATCGCTATCTATCGCGTGTTTTTTAATATTTCTAATGCCGGGTTGAGAGTTGATGCCGCGGAACTGTATTCTTTCGTGCAAAATCCCGGGCAAATAAACCGGATGTTTTTCGGGATGATTGATCTGACCTCCGTGATCAATATCGGCCAATTGGCTTTGGCCAATTTGCCACACCTGATTCTGGTCGCCCTAGCCGCATTCGCGCAATATTTTCAAACTAAGATGTTGATGGCGAAACAGCCGAAAAGTGCTCCCGGGAAGGAAGCTGACTTTGCTCAAACTATGTCGCGTCAGATGTTGTACCTTGGCCCCCTGCTAACACTGTTTATCGGCATTAAGTTTCCGGCCGGGCTGGCGCTGTACTGGTTGGTTTCCACAGGATTTATGATTGCACAGCAGTATTATATTCAAAAAGGAGAATTACCGGCAGGAGCGAAATAAGCTAAATGACTAATTTTAAATAAATGGAAACGCAAGAAAAAAGCAATCTCGAGGAGATGATAAAAGAAGCTGTCCAGGGCTTAGTTGCTAAGATGGGCTTTGCCGCGGAAACGGAAATTAAGAAAGTTGTCATGGAAGAAGGCGCAGAAACGATCGTTTGCAATATTAAAACAGAAGACTCAAATTTCTTGATTGGGCAGTATGGGGTTAACTTGCAATCATTGCAGCACATAGCGCGGCTTCTGGTTAGAAAAAAAACGGAAGATCGCGTCAATTTTATTGTGGATGTTAATTCCTATCGCCAAGAAAAAAATGACTCAATCGAAAAAATGGCTAGGGAAATGGCTGAGCAAGCGGTCAGAGAACAGCGGGCTGTGGTCCTGCGCCCCATGTCACCGTATGAAAGAAGACTGGTGCATATGGAGCTTTCCGGAAATATAAAGATCAAAACAGAAAGCGTGGGAGAAGGTGAGGACCGGAAGGTTGTTATCAAACCAGTCGAAATGATTTAAAACCCGCCTGTCAGACGGGCAGGTTTTAAATTTTAAATTTAAAATTATCGCATATGGCTATAGCTAGAAAAATAGCTTATAACGTTGCGGTTAGCAGTGTTTCAAAGGTGTTTTCCACAGTTTTGGCGCTGGTTTCCATCGGGTTTATCACGCGATATTTGGGCAAGGAGGGATTTGGTGATTACGCGACAGTGCTCGCGTTTTTATCTTTTTTTGCCTCTGTCGCCGATTTGGGCCTGTATAGCATCTCTACCCGGGAAATTTCTCGTTTGGGAGCGGATGAAGAAAAAATTATTGGCAATATTTTTTCTTTACGGATAATTTCATCGCTGGCTATCTTGGCTGTTTCTCCCGTGGTGGTTTTTTTCTTCGATTACCCCTGGGCGGTTAAAGAGGGCATCATGGTTGCAGCGGCATCGTTTGTGTTTTCTTCCGGCTACCAGGTGCTCAACGGCGTATTCCAAAAAAATCTGGCCATGGACAGAGTGGCGGTAGGAGAGCTGATCGGTAAAATTGTACAAGTTCTGGTGGTGGTGATCGCCGTGAAAATGGACCTGGGCTTTAACTGGATAATCGGCTCGCTCTTGTTTAACATGATTGCCAGTTTTCTGATTGTTTTTTTCTGGTCAAAAAAATATATTCGCTTCCGCATGCGGTTCGATTTCGGCTACTGGAAGATATTTTTGAAAGAATCATTGCCACTCGGCATCGGCTCGGTGATTGTTTTTGTTTACTTCAAGATGGATACGATTCTGCTTTCGATTTTGAAAACAAACGCGGATGTCGGCATTTACAATGCGGCCTATAAGGTCTTAGAAAACCTGACATTTTTTCCGGCGATGATTGCAGGCCTGATTTTACCGATAATGGCGAACACTATTTTTCATGATAAGAAAAAGTTCAAAGAAATTTCCGACAAAACATTTAAATTTTTTGTATTAATGACCACGCCGTTAGTCATCGGCACGCTTTTTTTAGCCAATGGCGTAATCGGCTTAATCGGGGGCGGCCAATTCGCCGATTCCAGCAACGTTTTGCGCATCTTAGTTTTTGCTATTGCTGCGATATTTTTCAGTATGTTTTTCAACAACATTTTGATTGCGGGGAACGAACAGCGCAAACTGACTTATATTTGGATTTTCGCCGCGTGCGTGAATGTTACGGCGAATTTGATTTTTATTCCCAAGTTTTCTTATATGGCCGCCGCCTCCATTTCGGTCGCAACAGAATTTTTGGTGGCCCTTTTGGCCTTTGCGGTTGTGGTTAAAAAAATAAAATATTTTCCGAAGGTTGGAGAAAAACTGGGAATTGCTGGCGCGGGAGCCGCGATGGCCATGTTCCTTTTCCTTTTTCAGGGATGGAACTTTTTCATTCTCGCCTTGGGCAGCGCGGCGGTTTATTTCGCCGGCCTCTTAATATTTAAGGCGGTGAAGACTGAAGAAATTTCCAGCTTGATAACTAAGGAAGGCATAAAAAAATACGATTATGAAGGACTCCCCTAAAATTTTCATCATCATCCTGAATTACAATGGCAGAGAGGTGGTCAAGAGGTGTCTCGCCAGTGTTTTCAAGTTGGATTACCCAAATTTTGAAGTGGTTGTTGTTGATAATAATTCGCAAGATGGATCCCTCGAAGCGGCCAAAATTAATTTTTCCAAAGCCATTTTTATTAAAAATGAGGCTAATATGGGTTTTTCGGCGGGGAATAATGTGGGAATCCGGTTTGCCTTAGAAAGGATGGCGGATTACGTTCTTCTTTTAAACAATGACACGGAGGTCGAAAAAGATTTTCTAAAAAGACTGGTGGCTGCGGCTGAGGCGGATAAAAAAGTTGGAATAGCAAGCCCGGTTATTTTTGATGGCTTGAGCCGTCAGATTTGGTTTTCAGGAGGGAAAATAAACTGGCTTCGCATGAAAGCCCTTAATCAGAAAGAGGCCTCAACGGTGGATTGCTATGAAACCGGATTTATTACCGGATGCGCGATGCTTATCAAGGCCGCAGTTTTCAAAGAGATTGGGCTTCTGGATGAAGATTATTTTTTATATTGGGAAGATGCGGATTTTAGTTGGCGGGCTAAGAGGGCCGGATTTAAAAATATTGTAGTGGCCGGTTCCTGGGTCTATCATTTTGAAAAAAGCGAACAAGAAAAAAAGAACAAAATATACTGGCTGGTAGTTTCCGGGCTTATTTTTTTCAAAAAAAACACGCCAGGGTTATTGATACCCTGGATTGCCATTTATACAGTTTTGCGAAAAATCAAAAATTGGACCGACGTAGTTTTTAAACGTAATGAACTGGCGCCCGTGGTGCAAAAAGCCTATAAAGATTTTAAAAATGCCAAATTTTAAAGAACTATCAATAGTTATAGTAAATTATCGGAGCGAAAAATATCTGGGCAAATGCATTTCTTCTATCAAAGAAAAGATTTTAGACGCGGACTACGAAATAATCGTTGTTAATAATGACAAAGAAAAACTTTTGGAAGCTCAACTTCCAAAAGAGATAAGACTGATAAATTCAGGGGGAAACATCGGTTTTGGGGCGGCATGTAATTTAGGAGCAAAAAGCGCCCAGGGAGAAATCCTGTGCTTTTTAAATCCAGACACGGAAATTATCTCAAGTAGTTTTTCGGGAGTGCTTTATAAATTTGCCAAAGATAACAAGCTGGCCATAGTCGGGCCCAAATTAGTTAATGAGGGCGGAGAAACACAAGAATGGATCGCTGGCGGAGAAATAACAATCTGGAGCACAATTTTGAATAATTTTGGTTACAAGCGCGATCAGAAAATTTGGGAAAGTGTTGCGCCAATGGAATGCGCCTGGGTCAGCGGTGCGGCGATGTTTATCAGAAAAGATATTTTTGATAGACTTGGCGGATTTGATGAAAAGTTTTTTATGTATTTTGAAGACAGCGATCTTTGCCGGCGCGCGCGCCAACTCGGCTACAAAGTTCTATATTTTCCGGAATTTATCGTTAAGCATTTCGGTGGGAAGAGCTGGCTTGACAAAAAAACGCAAAAAGCATATTATCATAAATCGCAACGCCGATATTTTAGTAAGTATTTTATAAAATAAACAGGGCCGCTTGAAAAGGAGGACTCCATGAAAATCAATACTTACATAAGAGTAACTTTTAAGAATTTAATTACCGGGGAAACAGGGGAAACCAGCATATTTGTTCGGTACATCCGGCGGTCAAAGTTGCCTGAACCAGGAGAACGCACACGAATAACGGTTGGGTATGGTAATTCCGTATTTGGCGATAAGAACTTCTTTGAGTTTACTGTGTCCATGTCAGGAATGATGGGAGACCTGGGATTTGTAAATCTGGAATCAGAGGACTTCCCCGTGTGCTTTAAAAGCGAATTCCTGGCCAATTGGAAAACCCCATCTAATAAGTGATGATTTTGCATTCGACGGATTGTTGTTAGGGATCTACTTCGGTAGTCCCTTTTTTTGCGCAAAAACTCAAAATATGCAAGGATTAGGGCATATGTATAAGCTTTTATTGCTATTTTGTCTCTATATCCCCTTCCAAGTTGCTCTTAATCCAGCCCAAGGGGTAGACTTGGCGTCTGGGAGGGTTTTTATCTTGATTTTGGCTCTAATGTGGCTTATTTCGGGTCTCAAAAACCGGCGAGTTTATGTACCAGCCAGAATTCAGGCGGCGCTGATTCTCTCTTTTCTTTTTCTCAGTGTTTTTTCGCTTTTTTGGGCGAACAATACCGATTGGGGCACACGGAAACTTTTATTTTTGCTATCGATATTTCCGATTTATTTTATATCTGCCGCGATATCGAAGTCGGGCTTCAATAGAATTAAAATTATTAAGTTTCTGGTTTGGGGTGCCGGTTTGGCGGCCGTAATCGGCATAGTTCAATTTCTTTCGCAATTTTTTATCGGGCTGGACCAGACAGCTGCACTGTGGAGAACTTTTATCACCCCGGTGTTTTTGGGGCAAACTTTTTCACAGGCCGTCAATGACTATCCTAGCTGGCTGGTGAATATCGGCGGACACGATTATTTACGCGCCTTCGCTACCTTTCCTGATCCGCACATGTTCTCCTTTTATCTCGGCCTGGCCTTGCCGCTGGCTGTTAGTCTCTATTCCTCCTTGAGAAAAAAAACATATCTGATATTTGCGGCAGTTATTTTTCTGGCAGATCTTCTGACTTTTTCACGCGGCGGCTATCTTGGTCTAATCGCAGGCCTGATTTTTTTGGTGCTGTATTTTGCCATTAACAAAAAAATATCAATCAAAAAAATATTAGTCGGATTTATACTCGCAATAGTTGCCTTCGTTTCTGTCATAATTAGCCCGGTCGGCCAAAGATTTGCTTCCAGTTTTAACGCCGAAGAGGGTTCAAACATTGGAAGATATGAAAATTGGTCGCAAGCAATCAATATTATAGAAGATAACCCGTTGGGAGTCGGGATTGGAAATTATGCGTACAAAATCGACCCAACAGCTAATTATCGAACTCCGATTTACGCGCATAACTTATATTTGGATATTGCAGCCGAAACCGGGATCATCAACGCGCTAATCTTTGTCCTAATATTGATATTTTCGGTTCGGAGGTTTATATTAAAAGCAAAAAAGGATAGCGTATATTTTGGCGGAGCAGCAGGCCTTGTAATTTTTTCTGCTCACTCTATTTTTGACACTGCGATTTATTCGGTTCAGGTTTTGCCCCTGCTTCTAATCATAATTGCATTAAGCTCAAATAATAATGTCAAAGATAACTAGAATTTTAATCAGAGCTACAATCCTTCTCTTGCCGGCCTATCTTGTCAGGTTTCTGGTTTTTGGCATTCCGACGAATATTTTGGAAATTTTGATAATCTTGACGATCATAGCATATTTAGTTGAATACAAGCGCCCCCCTTCTGAATTTTATAGAAACCATAAAGCCATTGTTTGGGCGGCGGCGGCTATTTTTATCGGGCTCGTAACTTCAATGCTGGTAAATCACAATTACACATCTAGTCTTGGCATAATTAAGGGTTGGTTTATTCTGCCGCTGGCCTTTGCTTGGGTGGCTTTCATGGAAGCAAAAAGTAGGAAGAATGTAGAAAATGTTTACAAGTGGCTCTACTCAAGCACTTTTTGGGTGGCGATAGTTGGGTTGGCTTATTATTCCGCTGGCCAGCTGACATTTGACGGCCGTCTCCAGGCGTTTTTCAATTCGCCAAACTACTTGGCGATGTATCTGGCGCCGGGGATCGTTATTGCTTTTTCACAGGCGCAATCGACTATTAGAGAAACAAAAAGTCGGAATTTTTTATATCTGCTGGCGGCCAGCCTGGCGATTATTCTTATAAGTTTTTATCTGACATATTCCTATGCGGCGTGGGCAGCTGTTGTTGCAAGCTTACTAATGACTGCGATAATAAAAAACAAAGAAAAGATTGATTTCAAAAAAATATCAATTGCCGCGGCAGTAATAATTTTTATCTTTTTATCCCAATGGAACAGCCAAAAGTTTATGGACTTCCGGACACTTGGCGAGCGTTCTTCGTTGGAATCAAGAATTATGATTTGGTCCGCGGCTGAAAAAATAATTTCTGACAATCCGTTCTGGGGTATCGGGCCGGGGAACTTCCAAGATAAATATCTGGAATACCAAAAATATTTTCCGCCATATCTGGAGTGGGCAGTTCCGCATCCGCATAATTTATATTTAGCTTTCTGGCTTTATGGCGGAACTCTGAGCTTGGCCGGTTTTTTAGCTCTGCTTTTTTTCTGGTTTCGGGAAGCTATTAAAAAAGAAAAAAATAGCCTATGGGCTATTTCTTTCGCAATTATTCTGTATTTTTTGTTGCACGGCCTCGTTGACACGACTTATTTCAAAAATGATTTGGCAGTTATTTTCTGGCTAAATTTTATTATACTTCTATAGGCTTATTCGATAAAGCTTACCGTCGACTTTGTTTGCGAAGAAAAGCATACTTTCGTCCGCGTTCAAAAACAGGCCCATAGCGTCAAGCCCGCCGCTCAATTTGGTGGCATCTATGATGCGCGTCTTTTCGCCAGTGATTGTGTTAATTTTCCAAAAAGAATCATCAGTGTTAAATTTGTTAGCCAAATAATCATTGGGTATGGTCGCGTTGCTGGGCAAAGATCCCGGGAGCGCGAAGTAAACGGTTTTGTTGTCTTTAGACCAGACGCTTTTAGAAACGAAGGTTGAGACACCCAGGTTTTTCAATTCACCGCCGTGTTCGTTCATGATTGCCAGCTGTGTTTGCGAGCCATTTTTTTGATCCGTGTGGCCTACTAAAACAGCATTACCGCTAGCGTTCCAAAGATAGTCAGCCCCAAAATAACCCTTTAATATCGGAGTATTTTCCCCGCCCAGGACGGACGATGATTCAAAATCGGTTTCGGCCGAGGCATCCGGGCTATTCCAAAAAGAGACCAAGCCGGTGTGGGGTATGGGTGCGATGGAGACAAATCTATAATTCAAATTAGTTATCTTCACCCAGTTGGAGCCGTTAGGGTCGGCGATGTTTAAAGTTCTCTCCCCGCTTTGGGGTTCGTAATATTTATAGAAAATTTTGCTATTACTCTGCCAAACGATGGTGTCAAGATTATCCTTGAGCTGCACGCCCACGTTAGTGGCGTAATCGTAATAAAAAAACTTATTGCCGGCGCCTTGAGTAAATTTAGTAATTACTTTTGATCCATCTGGCGACCAAATAACATCAACCAACCCAGGCAGGTTTTTGTCCGAAACCGTTTTTTTGTTGGTGCCGTCCAAATCTATGCTATACACCTTACCGGTTAATTTAGAATAATATTTGATTTTAGATGTGGCCAGATCGAGTATGGGAGATAAAACAGCCTCATCGGAAATAGGAGTGAGTTTTGCAGTTTCGATTGCGGGCGGGGTTGCCGGTGCAGCAACATTGTTGCCAGCGGCCTGCTCATTTGGGGCGGGGGCAGTTGTTTTAAAAGAGAGGTTGTAAACACCTAAAAAAATAAGCATGACGGCGAAGAGAATGGCTGAGATTATAAATATTTTTTTTGAAAGTGTCATAGATAAAAATAAAAAAATTAAAAACAAACAAAAAATTTACGCATTAACTAACATGAAAGGACGGGCTTGTCATCGTGCTAGGACTGCTGCAATTCGTTACTCCGGCATTGATGTATGGCTGACAATTTCCCGGCCTTGTTTCAAAGAGTACATTGAGTCCAGCTGCTCTCAGGGCGTCATAAATTGCTTTTACGTTGGCGACAGAAGTGTTTCTGCAGCCACTAAGACAACGGACATCCGCGCATGTTCCGTTTGTGTGGCAAATAGAACTTGCGAAATGAATAACAGTTGGCGGCCAGGCTTCAGAAACTTGCGCTCCCCCTCCCGCGCTCCAATTAACGGCGTCCAGCTTGTTTTTGAGGTTGCTATTCAGTTGGCAACCAGTGTTGCCTGGAGCTCCCTTGTAGCATAAGGCGCTATAATTATTTGAATAAGAAACACAACCCGAACAATCAGTACATCGAGTACCCGCCTTGCAACAAGCTGCGTTTGTGCCAACGCATGCTCCAGGTAATGGCGGCGGCCCCGTCGGCGGGGCCGGTGGCGCCGGCTTAAAAGTCGCTGTCGGCAGTTTCACAATTTTCACCAAATCAGGATTGATGATATACAACAATAAATAAGCGGTTAAAGCCAGAATCAAACCA
>JBAYLE010000014.1:0-16668 GCA_041664225.1 Parcubacteria group bacterium
CCGCAGATAAAATTTTTTGAAGGCGCGGATGGAATCAACCGGGTCTATGACGAATATATTCTGAAAGAAAAAGACTGCATCAATTGCGGATCATACGAAACCGCAGCTAAGGTGCTGACCTTTGAAGATGAGGAAGAATATATCCGAGAAGTAAAAAAACGAAAAATATTCTATCGCATGATCTTGGAAGACACGCCGCTCAATCATCGCTTCGGTGAAATGGCCAAAGGAATCGCGCACACAAAATATCTCGCGCCGGAAACAAAAATTTCCGCGGACATTGTTGTAGCCGGACCACTTGTAGCACTGATCTCTTATGATAAAAAATCCGCGACATTAATCGAGGATGAATCTATCGCGCAAGCGATCAAGATGTATCTTGATTTTATGTGGGAACAGTTGCGATAAACTTCTTGCTCTTGGCGAAGCATGAGAATTTAAAAATTAAATTCTTGTGTTTCGTCAGGAGTTAAAAATGAAAAAAGGAGGAAGGAAAAATGTGGATATTTTATGTAAATTATCCCGATAGCAAAAAAGCCCAGATAAATATTTTTATTATCGAGAACAGAAAACTTATGGGGATCGACAAATGGGGTCCAAAAAGAATATCGGATTTTATGAAATGGCTTTTCAGGGGAAAGTTGATCCTAAGAAATTTCATCGGCTTCAAACTTGAAGAAAAGAGTCTCATTATCCATCTGCGTGGAGATCGTTCCGATATCAACTACATACTTGAAGAATTAACCAGAAATGACTTAAGTGAAAAATTTAATATTAGGCAAAGAAGCTGGACAGTGCATGGCATTAACTATCTAAAAAAATGCCCAAATTATGAAAAAAGATTGCTTTATGCCAGCGGCGATATGGCTTACAAAAAAGTTTTGGATAAAGCTATTCCAATGACGCCAGAGAGAATAAACCACTAGACTGAATTAAGGAGGAAAAAATGATACAAATAACAGAACTTTCCGATAGCGGGGTAAAGAGTGCTGAAGAAAAGGTGAAGAAGAACACGCTTTTATTAGTTGAGCCCAGAAACGGTCGTGCTTTTCTAGCCTACTATCGTGGAACAATGAAAGATACAATTTTTCTGGAGCGCGTTACTAATGGAACGGTCGAAAAGTTGAGTCTCACCAAAGATACCAGAAGTATGTCTATCATGGAAATTACCGACATTGTAAAAGAGTTACTGCTCACTCAAAAAGAAAACACCAAATTTGTTGAGGTGATGGATAAGACAGCCTCTGATTTTAATTACATCTTGGAGTTTTCCAGACAGCAAAAACTTGCAGCTATAGGAGAATAAGATGACAAAACCAAACGCCGAGAAAAAATTATTCGGAGAGGAAAGATTAAACAGACTCATTGATAATTTACCTCATCAGCTAGCCGATATGATTGTGCATAATTTGCACAATCATAAGAAAGGGGAAATAACAGAAAAAGTGCTACACAATAATATTAAGGAGGCAATAGACACCCACATTCCTGGAATTATCCAGGCGATTAATTACTGGAAGGAGAAGAACGGCATAAAATAAATTCAACTAATTTCAAAGGGTGGACCAGAACATTGGCCGCCTTTTTTATTTACCCTTGCTTTTATCCTCAGTTGCTCTATACTTCGTGAACGAAAGAGAAGGGTAGCCTGCGCCAAAAGGGCTACGGCATATCAAGGGAGGTGAAAGCCAAGTGCTGAGCTTAAAAGAGTTCGTTAAAATTTTTGAAAACAAAAAGCCGCATATTCCGTTGTTGCGACTGGTTAATTTTTATTTATCCATCCGCAAGTGCTTCATTCTGGAAAGATTCGGAAATGTTACTTATCCCAAAATCCGTGAGTTATCGGATAAATATCAGTGGCCGGTGCTAGAAAAGCTGGCCGATCAGAACCTTGAAGTTTATAATGTCTACCCGAAAGGGATGCTAGACAAGGGCTTGCTGAAAATTTTTATTAACGGTATCGAGGATGAGATTAGTATCCGAGCAAGAAGGAAAAAAATATCTAAGGATGATTTTTACCGGTACCAAAAAGTTCTTATCTATGACCGGATCGGATGCTTCAAATCTATTTTTGGATGCACCAAGGAAGATTTAGAATACTTTGAATCGGTCGCCGGACGATATCGGGGTTCCGTTTCTAAAAAAGCTGAGAAGGGCAAGCTTTGGAGAAAAATCGGTTTGGTCACAGTCGGAATAGGAGCTGCCAGCATAATTGCTGGAGCGGCAGTGCTTTATGAAAAAGTCACAGAAAAAAAGGAGGATAAAAAATAAAAAATCTGCGTCGGATCTTCACGCAGGTTTTTTTATTTGGAAAGTTTTTATAAAACCGTAATTGCCGAAACCTTGTCTCCCGCCTGCGGTCGCATTACTCGCACGCCTTGAGTCGCCCGGCCGAGGACAGAAACATCTTTGAGAGGAATACGGATAATTTGACCCTTGGAGGAAGTCAGCATCAAATCAGCATCGACATCATCTACATTAACAATATAAGCTCCAACCAGCGCGCCGGTTTTGGAAGTGACGTTGGCAGTTTTGATTCCGGAACCACCACGATTCTGAACTTTATATTGTTTGAGATCAGACCGCTTGCCATAACCATTTTCTGAAATAATCAAAAGCTGATTGCCTTTCTGATTTTTGAAAACGACGTCCATACCCACAACCTTGTCGTCTTTTTTCAGTTTTATACCGCGCACGCCGGTCGCGTTTCTCCCCATTGGGCGCACATCCTTCTCTTTGAAGTGGATCGCTTGTCCTTTAGCTGTTGTAATGACCGCTTCGTCTTCGCCACTGGTCGGTTGGACCCAGCGCAGAGCGTCGCCCTTGTCGAGTTTGATAGCGATGAGCCCGCTGCGGCGGACATTTCCAAATTCTTCCATCGCGATTTTTTTGATCGTGCCAAATTCCGTTGTCATCATCATATATTTATAATCGTCATCTTTGCCGAACGCGATAATGCTGGTGACACTTTCTTCTTGGGACAATTGCAAAAAATTCACGACTGATTGTCCCTTGGCCACGCGCGAAGAAGCTGGAATTTCATAGGCTTTGGTCTGAAAAACTTTTCCGCTGTTAGTAAAAAACAGAAGATTATCATGCGCCATAACTGCTAGGACTTTCTTGATTGCATCTTCTTCCTTGGTCACCGCGCCAATGACGCCCTTGCCTCCGCGGTGTTGGACCTTATACACCGAGGGATCCATCCTCTTTATATAGCCTTGTTCGGTGATGGTAATAATCGCTTCTTCATTCGGGATTAAATCTTCTTGTTTGAATTCTCCAACACCCGATTTCACAATCTTGGTTTTTCTTTCATCGCCGAATTTTTCTTTGACGCGCAGAAGCTCCTCTTTTACGATTCCCAGGATTTTCTTTTCACTTTTCAAAATTATTTCCAATTCTTTGATCAGCGTCAGTTTTTCCACCAGCTCATCCTCAATTTTCTTTCTTTCTAGGCCTGCCAATGTTTGCAAGCGCATTTCCAAAATCGCTGTCGCTTGTCTGTCTGATAATTTGAAATTTTTCATCAAATTCGCGTGCGCCACTTCTTTGGTCGCTGATTTTTTGATGGTCGCGATGATCGCGTCAATATGATCGAGCGCTTTTTTCAAGCCTTCCAAGATATGCGCGCGGTCTTTGGCTTTTTCCAAATCAAATTGCGTTCTTCTGGTCACGACAATTTTGCGATGAGCCACATAATATTCCAAAATAGATTTCAGATTCAAAACTGTCGGTTCAATGCCATCCACCAGCGCCAGCATATTGACATTAAAGTTCTTCTGTAGATCTGTCATGGCATAGAGCTTGTTCAAAACTTTTTGCGGATAAGCGTCTTTTTTGAGTTCGATGACTAGGCGCACGCCATCTTTGTCGGATTCGTCACGGATATCTTTAATGCCAAGTAGTTTTCCGTCATGCACCAAATCCGCCATCTTCTCGATCATGGCCGCTTTGTTGGTCGCATAAGTCATCTCTGTAATTACGATCTGAAAAGCGCCGGTTTTTGGCTCTTGAATATCCGCCTTGGCGCGGGTCAAAATTTTTCCGCGTCCAGTCCGATAGGCTTCCAGAATATCTTTTTTATTATAAATAATTCCGCCGGTCGGAAAGTCCGGTCCTTGAATAAATTCCACTAATTCTTCAATTGTCGCTTCAGGGTTATCAATTAGATGCGCTATGCCGTCCACTAGTTCACTCAAATTGTGCGGAGGAATATTGGTTGCCATGCCCACGGCGATGCCCATACTGCCATTGAGCAAAAGCTGAGGCAAGTTGGATGGCAAGACTGTCGGTTCTTTGTGCTGGCCGTCAAAATTCGGCACGAAATCAACGGTGTTCTTTTCAATATCGGTGAGCATTTCTTCCGCGATTTGCGACAGTTTGGCTTCCGTATAACGATAGGCCGCCGCGCTGTCTCCATCCATCGAACCAAAGTTTCCTTGGCCGCGAACCAACGGGTAACGCAAAGAAAAATCCTGCGCCATACGCACCATCGATTCATATACGGCCGCGTCGCCATGCGGATGGTATTTCCCCAGCACCTCACCGACAACGGTCGCTGATTTTCTGAATTTTCCGCTAGCTCGAAGCCCCGTGTTCCACATGGAATACAAAATACGGCGATGCACCGGTTTCAAACCGTCTCGCACATCTGGCAGCGCACGCGCCACGATCACGCTCATAGCGTAATCCAGGTATGACTGCTGGACTTCATCGATAATTTCTCGTTTGCTAATATTTCCGATATCCATAAAATAAAATTAAGTACTTATTGATTATTATTTACTTCTTGTTGCGGTTTAGCCGTTTCTTTAGGAATCAGCGATCCAGGACTTTGACTGCTCATAATTGAAAAAAACCAAATTATAACCACAAAAATCATCGTTATGGCCACCATCGCCCAAACATAACGCATCCGGATGTGTTCCGGTTTCCCGCGTATTTCTTCTATTTTTTCGTATAAACCCATAAATTTTTTATTCCATGCCCATGAGTACTATCTCCATGCTTTTGCCTTCCAAATCTTTTTTCTTGAGATTCAATTTGGAAACTTTTTCTTTCGGGCAATTGCCCATCTCGCTACAGAACTTCTTTTCATCATCAATGTCGATGGTTGATCCATTAATTTTGTAGTGCATCGGGATTATAATAGCAGGCTCGATCTTCTTGATGAGTTCTGCCGCCTTTTTATAATCAAGCGTGTATTTCCCGCCGATCGGAATCATCAAAACATCCACGCCATCAATTTCCTCGAGCTGTTTTTCCGACAGCTCGCCTCCCAAGTCGCCCATATGGCATATTTTCAAATCTTCAGAGTCCAGAATATAAATCGTGTTCGGCACCGGATCTGTTGTCGGGCCGTGTTCGGACGCCAGACCGATAATATTAACGCCTTTGACTGAATATTCGCCCGGCAGGTCAATTACTGAGGGATCGCCCTTGAGGGCCTCAATGTTATTGTGGTCATGATGCGCGTGCGTCACCAGCACCATATCAGCTTGCCCTTGTGGCGGACGCAGACCAATGCTCTTGTCAAAAGGATCCAGAAATATATTCACATCCTGTTGGCCCCGACCAGCCGGTTTTGTGGTTATTTTAAAGCAAGAATGACCGTAATATTGAATATTCATGAATATAATTTTAGCATTTATTAACATACTTATTTTAGCACTCCGAAGATAAAATATCAAGCTCTTTTTCCTAAAAAGCTCCCGAAACAGTAAAAACAGTTTTTTGGCTTATTTGAGGCTAAAACAAAAACTTTAGAGATTTTTAGTGGCTAAAACAAGCCATTATATCATTCAGCTCTTGACAAAACCTCTTTATTTTGCTAATATTCAGAGTCAGTATCAGAAAGGACTTTAACAAAAACTTCAGAGGGCAAAGCAGCGGTTGCTTAGTTATCTAAGCAATTGCTTCCTTGCCCTTGGGCAAATATAATATCAAAAAAATCAATCAAAAAGGGAGTGTGTCATGAAAAAAACATTATTGTTACTAGGGTTGCTTCTTTTGACAAGTGTTTTGGTTTTTTCATTCGCTTGTGCATCAAAAGAGCCGACTCAAAAAGAAAAAGAAAGAAAGGCCGTTATACTTGATCAGCTCAAAAACGCTCCCGCTGGCAGTTTTATTAAACATGCTAGCGGCACCTTTGTTATTAGGGATAATATTGATAAAGGCAAAAAGATTTTTATCATAATGTGGGGAGGCCACGAAGAGGTAACTACTACAGAGATACTAGTAGATCATAATATCCAAGTGGTTATACCACCCAGTGATCCAGGATGGTGTATGGTTGCGAAAGAGTATCTTCCGCATGAAGCACCAAATAAATAATCCCGCCTCTGCAAATTGAGGCGAGAAAGGAGGAATATGGCAGATGCAGAGAAATCAAAACCGTGGAAACTTGAAGGATATGACACCTTCTCCAATGAACCATACCCTATCCCCGGAGATTATCCAACCGAAATTGATGTAATCAAGGCCGCATTAGAAAAAATGGAGGAACTGAGAAAAAACCAGCCTTCAAAAACTTCCGGTGGACAAGGAACATTTGGAATCCAGGATCGCATTTACATAGTGCGGCCTAACGGAGACAAATATCGCTATATCGGATAGCTGTCTCTGGAAATTGAGGCGAGAGATAAGAAAGGAGATGATAGCCATGAAAAAGCGGTGACCTGGCTGACAGTAGACAGGTTGTATAAGCCCAATCCAAAAAGGACTGTGTGAGAATTCCACAGCCCTTTTTAATTTGACAAACTTTTGATGGGCATATATAATAACCACACGGTTAATTATTAAGAAAATTGAATAAAGGATGTTTCAATCCTTTCCAACCTTCTTAATAATTTCCTTTCAACAGGAAATTTTTTAAATTTTAACAAGCTTCATGGTCCGTAAATAGTTGACTGTGAACCACAAACTAATCATATGGCAGATATTTTAGACACATTGGCAAAAGAAGTGGATAAAATGGAAGATTCTATTGAAAAAAAGGGAAAGAAAGCCGCAAAAGAAACGACTACGGATGAACCGGCTTCTTTGATGGAAGAATTATTGACCGATTCAAGCATAAAATTCCCGGAAGCCGGGGATGTCATTGAGGGTACTGTCATCGAAGTCGGCACCAATGCTATTTATCTTGACATTGATCCATTTGGCACCGGCATCGTCTTGGGCCGAGAAATGAAAGACGGCATGGGCAGTGGGAAATTGAAAGTCGGGCACAAAGTAACCGCCACCATTACCGATTTGGAAAACGAAGACGGTTACATCGAGCTTTCTATCCGTGAAGCTTCTTATGAAAAAGCCTGGGAAGATTTGGAGTCGAAACGCGATACTCAAGAAAAAGTCGCAACCAAAGTGTTGAGCGCCAACAAGGGTGGACTTTTGATTGAAATCAACGGAATTTCCGGATTTTTGCCGGTTTCACAGCTTTCTGGCAAAAACTATCCGCGCGTGGAAGACGGGGACAAAAATAAGATTCTGACTTTGCTGAAAAAATTAGTCAGCCAAGAATTGGAAGTCCGCATTTTGGACGCTGACCGTGAAACACAAAAACTGATTGTCAGTGAAAAAGCGGCACAAAAAGAAAAAGACCGCGAAGTTATTTCTGGACTTTCAATCGGGGATGTTGTCGAGGGTGAAATCAGCGGCGTAGTTGACTTTGGAGCTTTCGTCAAATTCTTCGCTCCTAATGTAAACACGGCTGGATTGACTGAAGAAGACAAGCTGGAGGGCTTGGTCCACATTTCCGAACTGGCCTGGCAATTGATTGAAAATCCGCGCGATATCGTGAAAGTCGGACAAAAAGTCCAAGCGCAGATTATTGGTATTGACAACGATAAAATTTCTCTTTCGATGCGGGCGCTGGAGAAAGACCCTTGGACAGTTTTGAAACACAAGATCGGCGATACGGTCAAGGGCACTGTCAATAAGATTAATCATTTCGGCGCCTTCGTTTATTTAAACAAAGACATTCACGGGCTGGCGCATATCAGTGAAATGTCTGAGATGCATCCAGGCAAAAATATCGATGAGCTCATCAAGGTCGGGCAGGAATATGATTGGAAAATTCTTTCTATCGAACCGAAGGAGCATCGGATGGGTCTAGCTTTAATAACTGGCGCTCAAGCTAAAAAAGCTGAGAAAACTGCCAAGAAAGAAAAGGGGGAAGAAAAGGAAGATAAGAAGGCTGAAAAAATTGAAGAACCCGTCAAGACAGAAAAACCAGCGAAAGATAAAAAGGCTGTGAAGAAACCCAAAGAGAAAAAGGTTAAGAAAGAAGTTGCTGAAAAAAAACCTAAGGCCAAAAAAGAGAAGAAATAAGGCTTCTTAAAAATAAGGGCTTCCGCAAGGAAGCTCTTGTCTTTTGTAAAATGCGCCTTCGTGCTATATTTAATGTGTAATTATTTTTCAATTTTAAGCCATGTTCGACCAACAAAAACCGCCGAAAATTTGGGAGCCAACCGAAAAATATCTAGCCCCACAGGAAAAGATTTTGATGTTTAAACAGGAAATAGATTCCGTAGTTGAAGATTTTTTGAAGCGCGACCCTAAAACAATAAAAGCCGAGGAATTAATCACAGAGACTACCAAAATTAACTCATACAAGAATATGGCAGAAAATCTAGGTGATGAAAATTTACCCCAATATTTATTGAATGCAGTACAAAAAATCAGAGAGCATAAAAATAAAGGCAACCTGGATAAGATGAAAAGTATGTCTCCTTTTGTCAAGGTGCATGATCCAAGAAAACCACAGATCGGAACGCATAACTAAATATATCTGCGGGTAATAAATGAGAGGGTTCGCCCCCTCTTATTTTAGTTAATTAAATTGTGTATAATATTAATAAGATATAACCAAAACAATATGATTATTTCATTCAATGGCAACCATGGTTCTGGCAAGAGCACTATTTCGAAAATGGTCGCTGAAAAATTAAGTTTCAAACGCTATGATGGCGGGAGTTTTTTTAGAAACACAGCTAAGCAAAATAAAATGACCCTCAAAGAATTGAGTGCCCTGCGTCTCAAGGATCCAAAGTGGGATAACGAGATTGACAACTATATCAAAAACTTAGGAGAAACTGAAGATAATTTTGTGGCCGATGGACGCATGGTTTGGCATTTCATACCTCATTCTCTGAAAATTTATCTCAAAGTCAATGAGCTTGAAGCGGCTAAAAGAATTTACGCTGAACTGCAAAAAGACAAAACGAGAAACATTGAAGAAGGGGCAATGGATTCGCTTGAAAGCATAATCGATAAACAAAAAAAACGGAAAGAGGAAGATATTGTTATTTATGGCAAATATTACGGCGTTGACATCCATGACCCAAAAAATTACGACCTTGTTCTGGACACGACCGGATTGAGCATCCAAGAAGTTTTCAAAAAAATTATGGAATTTATCGAGAGCCGGAAAAACAAATGAAAAATCTGATTAAAACAATTCAGAACACCGCTTTTCGTGAGGGGCTTTGGAAAAAGGGCTCAAGGGTTGTTTTGGGAGTGAGTGGCGGACCGGACAGTGTTTGCATGCTGGACGCGCTGGCTAAAATCGCACCGAAGCATGATTTGGAATTGATTATTGGGCATGTGAATTATGGACTTCGCGGCAAGGATTCAAACGAAGATGAAAAGTTTGTGAAAGAATTGGCTAAAAAATATGATCTGAAAATCGAAGTGCTTAATCCGAAAAATATTAAGGCGACTGAAAATAGTTTGCGAAATATTCGCTACGATTTTTTTGAAAAAGTGAGAATTGAGAATAATTTTGATTCCATCGCTGTCGCTCACAATGCCGATGACCAGGTGGAAACATTTTTGATGCGTGTGATTCGCGGAGCCGGACTTCAAGGACTTTCGGCTATGAAATACAGGAGCGGTTTTATTATCCGTCCGCTATTAAATATTTCTCGCAAAGAAATTTTGGAATATTTAAAAAATCGCGGATTGAAATATAGAACGGATAAAACAAATCGTGAAAATTTGTATTCGAGAAATAAAATCAGAAACGGGTTGCTTCCGTATTTGGAAAAAAATTTCAACCCAAAAATCAGGCAAACTATTTTTGATGCTACTGTTTCTATCGCGGAAGATTATTCTTTTTTGGCCGAATATGCCGAAGAGCTGACGAGAGACCAAGAATCACTAAGCGTAAAAAGACTGCTCGAATTACACCCAGCTTTACAAAGAAGAACTCTGCTACATTATATAAGGGGCCAGAAAAATAATCTTGAGGATATCGAAGCTGCTCATATTGAAGAGGCTTTAAAAGCTCTGCGCAGCACTAAAGGCAAGAATCAGGTTGTAGTATTCAAAGGGTTGAAATTGACGCGTAAGGGTGATAAAGTTATAATTAGTTGTTTGTAATCAATAAGCTTATATATAAATGAACAAATTAATAAAAAATCTGGCCGCTATAATTTTCGTTTTTTTGCTTATTTCCGGCCTTTTTATCTTATATTCCGGGCCCGCGCAAGCTCCGGCGAATATCTCCCTGAGTGATCTGGTCTCTCAAATCAATGACGGTAAAATCAAACAAATCGAGGTTTCCGGCAATGATCTGACTATCACAACAACTGACGGCAAGGCCGAAAAATCCACCAAGGAAGCAGAAACGGGAATAACTGAATCCCTAAAAAACTATGGGGTTGACCCAGCTAAACTAAACGCGGTCAACATAAGTATTAAGGGCGAATCAGGACTGTCTTTCTGGCTAAACGCCGTCCTGCCATTCTTGCTGCCATTCATCCTGATTGGGGCGTTTATCTGGTTTATGCTACGCCAGGCGCAAAGAGGCAACGCACAGGCGCTTTCTTTCGGAACATCGCGCGCTCGCATGACAGATCCGAAAGATAAAAAGAACCGGGTTACTTTCGCCGATGTTGCCGGAGCCAAAGAAGCTAAATATGAATTGGAAGAAATCGTTGAGTTTCTGAAGCATCCGCAAAAATTTTTGAAACTGGGCGCCAAAATTCCCAAGGGCGTGCTTTTGCTTGGCCCTCCTGGAACCGGCAAGACTTTGATAGCCAAGGCAGTCGCGGGCGAAGCCAATGTGCCCTTCTTCAACATCTCCGGGTCTGAATTCGTAGAAATGTTTGTGGGAGTCGGAGCATCACGCGTGCGCGATTTATTTAAACAAGCCAAGAAAAATGCTCCGGCAATTGTTTTCATTGATGAAATTGACGCCGTAGGGCGTCATCGCGGCGCGGGGTTAGGCGGAGGCCATGACGAGAGAGAACAAACTTTGAATCAAATTCTGGTTGAAATGGATGGATTTGATACAACCACCAACGTGATTGTTATCGCGGCAACCAATCGCCCAGATGTTCTGGATCCGGCGCTTTTACGGCCAGGCCGATTTGACCGGCGAGTCGTCATGGATCTGCCAGACATCGAAGAAAGGCTGGCGATTCTTAAAATCCATTCAAAAAATAAACCCTTGGAAGAAACCATGAATTTGCGCACGATTGCCGAGAGAACTTCCGGTTTTTCCGGCGCGGATCTTTCCAACTTGTTCAATGAAGCGGCTATTTTGGCTGCGCGCAGAGGTAAAAAACACATCGAAACCACTGAGTTGGCCGAATCAATCGAAAAAGTAATCTTGGGACCAGAAAGAAAAAGCCGCATAATTGACGAACAGGAAAAGAAAATTATCGCTTATCATGAGGCTGGACACGCCTTGATAGGGGCTGTTTTACCAAATGCTGATCCGATACAAAAAGTTTCTATCATCTCACGCGGACAGGCCGGAGGCTACACGCTTTCCGCTCCCGAGAAAGATAGGCGCCTGCTCTCTAAGAGTTATTTCATCGATGAACTGGCTGTTTTGGTCGGGGGCTATGTCAGTGAAAAATTAAAATTTGGCGACATCACCACCGGTGCTTCCAATGACTTGGAAAGAGCTACCGCCATGGCCAGAAATATGGTCACTCGCTACGGCATGAGTGATTTGGGTCCGCGCACTTTCGGACACAAGGAGGAATTGGTATTCCTCGGCCGTGAAATTTCCGAAGAAAAAAATTATTCGGAAAAAACCGCAGAGGACATCGACAAGCAGGTCTCACAATTCATGCAGACAGCCTACGAAACCGCCGAAAAACTTTTGAATGAAAAGAAAGAAATCCTCGAAAAAATCGTATCCCATCTCATAGAAAAAGAGACTATTGAGCAAAAAGAATTCAATGAAATTGTTGGAATTGCGCCCAAGGTAAAACCTGAAGAAAAAATAGTTGAAGAAATAAAATCAGAAAAGAGCATAAAATAAAACATATGTCTAACATCAACTATCTCTCTATCCTCAAAAAGGCCTGGTCAATAACCTGGTCGAACAAATACCTCTGGTGGTTTGGATTTTTTATCGCGCTCACCAGCACTGGCAATATTTTCACTTATTCTAACGATAATGAAAAAAGCACGCAGTGGATCAATCAGCAAATGTCTGATCTTATAGCAGCACATGGCGGTCTCGTTATTTCCGGGATATTATTTGCTCTGGTTATTTGTATAATTCTTCTGGTGATGCGCATCCTCAGCCGGGGTGCCTTAATCGAAGGAACAGCAAAAGCCGCCAAGGGTGAGAAGGGAAACTTCACGCAAGGGGTCAAAAACGGAAAAAAATATTTTTGGAGAATATTTTTAATCAGTTTTCTGGTACAGCTTGCCATGGCTACCATCGCTATTTTGATTGCAACTCCCATAGTCTTTTTATTCATGACTAAATCATATGTGTTGGGCGCGCTCCTGACGCTAGTGGGAATCCTAATCATTATCCCCCTGTTTATCTTGGCCTTTTTCTTGGAAAACTTTGCTTTTATCTATGTGGTTTTGAGCAACATATCGATGGTTGACGCGATTGAAAATTCTTACAATCTTTTCAGAAAAAATATGGGTTCGAGTGTTGTGATGGCGCTTATTTTTCTGCCGATCTCCATAATTATAGGGCTGGCCTCAATCATGCTTTTTCTTTTTCTGGCAATCATTTTCCTTGTCATCGGCCTAGTTTTCTTCTTTATTTTTGGTAAAATCGGCGCCATTATGATTGTTGTTTTGGCTGCAATTTCAATTCTTCTCCTATTTTTTGGAGTTAGATCGATTTATGAAACTTTCTATCAGGCCGCCTGGGTTTTCTTTTTCCACGAAATTGCCAGCCCAAAAATTGAAGAAAAAATTGCTGAAACGGTTCCGGAAGAAATAAAATCAGCTCCGGCTCCCGATCCGCAAAACTGCTAAAAATATTTTAAAAAGCAAAACATCCCTTCTTGGGATGTTTTTTGGTGGGCCCAGCTGGATTCGAACCAGCGACCAAGCGATTATGAGTCGCGTGCTCTACCACTGAGCTATGGGCCCTTTGGGTGGTCGCTAGTGGACTCGAACCACTGACCCCCACAATGTCAATGTGATACTCTAACCAACTGAGCTAAGCGACCAAATTTTTACTATTCAATCTTATTAGAAAAGCATCATCCAGTCAATAAATAAAGTTATTTTCTCCTTCTTCTTGCATGAAACGCTTTGTGGACTTCTTTTAATTGCTGGTTGGTGATATGCGTATAAATTTGGGTCGTAGTTATGGAAGAATGACCGAGCATCGCTTGAACGCTGCGAATGTCAGCTCCGTTTATCAGCAAGTCCGTCGCAAATGAATGGCGCAGGGTATGCGGATGCACATCTTTGATAATTCCGGCTTTAGCGGCGTAGTATTTGACCATCCTTTGCACGCTGCGCGGAGTTAGGCGCAAACTATCGTTTTTATCTTTTTTGTTTTTATCAACCGGGAGCTGGCTAGTTTTTGATTGGAATTTCTCCTGCGATTTGACGTCCCGCACGAACAGCGCCGGATCAATGTCTGTTCTCTTATCGAGATACCTTTCTAGGGCTTTTTTGGCCGTATCAGACACAAACACCACTCGCAATTTTTCGCCCTTGCCACGCACGGCAAATTCTTGTTTTTTCAAGTCTAACCGATCACGATTTATGTTGGTAAGTTCCGAAACACGCAACCCGGAAGAAAACAAGAGCTCCAACATCGCCCGATCACGCAAGGATTTGAAGTCGGGGCCATCAGCAGCCCCAAGAATTCTCTCCACCTCCTCCGCCTCCAAAAACTCCACTTCTTTACGCACGGTTTTCCCAACCTCCACCTTTTCCGCTGGAAGCGTTTTGATATCTTTTTTGGCGAGATATTTAAGGAAGCTTCTGAGGGCTATAACATAGTAATTTTGGGTTATTTTCTTCAAATTTCTCCCATTTTCATCCTGAAAACGATTGAGCCAGACCCGGTAGTTTCTAACAAGATCCTCCGTGATATCCTGTGGTTTTTCCGCCTTGCTCCATTCCAGAAAACGATTCAGATAATGGTCGTAGTTTTCAATCGTTTTTTGCGAGCGGCCCATTTCAATCTCCAAATGTTCTAGAAATTGACTTTTTAGTTCTTTTATTGTCATATTGTTTCAGCTTGTGCGACACTCAGTCTTATTTCATCATACTACAAATTGAGATAAATTCATATTTTGCTTTATTGAAGCCATTATTTTATCGTTTTTCTGGTTTATGGCTCAGGCAAGGCGCAGATCGGCTGTTAATAACTCCCTTGACTAAGCTTCGTCGGCTTGCTAGGATTATTGTTAGTTATAAATATAAGGTTCTTCATTGATGGGTCGACATTTAGAAAATGCCCTTAGACGAAAAACCAAATGAAAGGCAGTTGCTATTAGTAAACTAATTTCTACACTCTCCAAAAGTTTATTAGGACGCGCGAACCTAAGGGATCTGCTAGGCCAGATCCATATTCAACAAAAAAATCTTATCCGATTCATAAAGGAGCGTCGGACAGTCAAGGCTCTTCATATATTCCGCAATTATTCAGCCTTGATCGTGGTCATTTCTTGCGCCCTCCTGGTTTCAGCAACCAACCTTGCCGCCGGTAAAGAATCCAGTGGTTTTTTATTTGGCTATTTTGGAAACGATGATAACTACGAAAATCCCTTGGCCGACAAAATGTCCCTTCAAATAAACAAAAAAGCTGATTTAGCTCTGGTCCAGCTGGCTCAAGCTAACACCGCTCCAGACCCAAGCGCCAAAGATAATGTTCCAGATCAAGATCTGGTTATGCAGGGGCAAGCCTTAGTGGCCGGCACAGGCCCGGTCAGAAAAGATCCCGAGGAAGATGGTGGCGTTAAAATTTATGAAGTAAAAACAGGCGACACAGTCAGCTCGATTGCCGCCAAAAACCATATTACGATCAACACCATTCTGTGGGCCAACAACTTAGATGACGTAGATTCCATTATGCCTGGCGATAAAATCTTCATCTTGCCGGTCGCCGGCCTATCTTACACCGTTAAAAAAGGAGACGATATTGATTCTATAGCTAAAAAATACAAAGCAGACAAAGAAAAAATTATTACCTACAATGACTTGCCCGCCAATGGAGATTTAAAAGAGGGCGAAGAAGTTATGATTCCGGATGGTAAAAAAGATGTTCCAATCCCAGCTCCTCAGCCGAGCAGCCCTCAAATCACCACTCGCCCATATGAATCTTTCAGCACCCCAGGCAAGCAAGTTGGGCCAGCCACTGGCAATGGGCATGTCTTCCCATACGGCTATTGCACCTGGTATGTGGCGCAAAAAAGAAATATCCCTTGGAGCGGCAATGCCGGAACCTGGTTGTACCATGCTAAATCCATGGGTTACGCGACCAGCCGGACACCGAGTGTGGGAGCGATTATGGTTTCTTCAGAATCCTGGTGGGGTCATGTGGCCATTGTAGAAAAAGTAAACAGCAACGGAACATTTACAATTTCCGAAATGAACTACAAGGGCTGGGCCAAAAAATCAACCAGGACTATCGATTCCAAAAGCCGCGTCATTAAGGGATTTATAAAATAATTCTTCCGGAATATAAAAAAGACCCATTTGGGTCTTTTTTAAAATTCTTTCTTATATAATTTTGAGCGGCGCAATCGAGGCCGAGAGTTTTTTGAGCCCGACCCTTGAAAAGGCAACGGTCAGCACATCACCCTGAGCAGCAATGACCAATCCGTCTCCAAAAACTTCATGATGGACTCTTTCACCGCCTTTATAATTTGTGGAGGATATTTTACCTTCTGCAACTTTTCTTGAATATTTTATTTCCGGCTGGCTATTTTTAGTTTCAATTAATTCTTTCGGGATATCATCCAGAAAACGGGATGGCGCGTTGACTTGCGTCGAACCGAAGATATTCCGTTCGCCCGTAAATAATAAGTATACTTTTTCTTTGGCTCGGGTGATCCCCACATACATCAGCCGCCGCTCTTCTTCCATTTCGTGCTGATTCATCAGGCTCCGGGAATGCGGCAAAATCCCTTCTTCCAAGCCGGCGATAAAAACCACCTTAAACTCCAAGCCTTTTGCACTGTGTAAAGTCATCATGTGCACCGCCTCTTTGGATTGGTCAATATTATCAGTATCAGAAATAAGCGCCACCTCTTCCAAAAATAAATTTAAACCCTCTTCGCCCAGATATTCATCATATTTTTTGGCTACCGTCAAAAGTTCTTTGACATTTTCAAGTCTCATCTCGCCCTCTTCTGTCCCGTCCAGCAGATATTTTTCATAGCCGCTTTCTCTGAAAACTTTTTCCATCAGGTCTGTCACGTTTAATTTTATGCTTAA
>JBAYLE010000015.1:0-16001 GCA_041664225.1 Parcubacteria group bacterium
ACTTCGATATGCTTGTCATTGATACCTTCACCCTGGGAAGCATAGATTTCCTGAATTTCCCTGACAATATAGCGGTATACTTGTTCCCAGCCCATGGTTTTGTACAGTTTTTTGAGGTCAATATTGCCTTCGGACAGCTTCGTGCCTTTGCCGATCAGATCGCCTTCGGCCACTTTCAATGTGCTGCCAGTCGGTACTTGATATTCCTCCGTCTTTTTGGTCTTATCCTGAGCTTCGACTGTGACAATTATACTTTTGTCGCCGTGTTCAATTTTCACTACTTTGCCGTCAATTTCGGAAATGATAGCTTCGCCTTTTGGCGGACGCGCTTCAAAAATTTCTTCCACCCGCGGTAAACCTTGGGTAATATCTGATCCAGCCACGCCTCCAATATGGAAGGTACGCATCGTGAGCTGTGTTCCCGGCTCGCCGATAGCCTGCGCGGCGACGATGCCGGCTGCCTGTCCCAGTTGGATCAAACTGCCGCGGCCCAGATCAGTTCCATAACATTTCTGACACACTCCCCGCGAAGTTTTACAGGTTACCAATGTTCTGATCTTAACTTTTGCAATGCCGGCTTTTTCAATCTTTAGCCCCTGTTCTTTCACCACAACATTGCCTTTTTCCACGATAATTTCTCCCGTTTTCGGATCCGCCACATCTTCCGTGATGTATCTGCCGATTACTCGCGCGGCGAAACTCAGTCCCAACCGATCCGAGTCTTCTCTGTAAATATAAGTTCCGACCTTGTCTTTGCAATCCGCTTCATGAACAATCACATCTTGGGCCACATCCACTAGGCGTCGAGTGAGGTATCCAGCCGTCGCGGTTCGCAGGGCGGTGTCGGCCATACCTTTTCTGGCGCCATGAGTCGAGATAAAATATTCCAATACGTTCAAACCTTCTTTATAACAACTCTTAATCGGAAGTTCAATTGTTTCTCCAGTCGGTCCGGCCATCAAACCTTTCATACCGGCCATCTGCACCACGACTGATTCGGAGCCACGGGCTTTGGAATAAACCATGGAATAAACCGGGCCCTCCTTGTCGATCGAAGCTCTGACCGCGTCAGTGATTTTGTTTTTGGAATCATTCCAAATCTCGATCACTTGGCTTTTTCTTTCCGCTTCAGTTAAAAGTCCCATATTATATTGCTGTTTGATAACCGCGACCTTTCCTTCCGCGACCGTCATGATTTCCTTTTTTTCTTCAGGCACATTCAAATCGCGCATACCCCAGCTGATGCCGGATTTGGTCACCGCTTGGAATCCCAGATCTTTGATCCGATCGACAAACAAAGCTGTTTCCTGCGGTCCATTGGCTTCCAAAACTTTCGCAACCAAGCCCTTGAGTTCTTTCTTGGTCATTTCTTCATTGATAAATCTCAGATTTTCCGGAATGATATCGTTCAGCATGACTCGCCCGACGGAAGTTTCGATTACTTTGCCGTTATAATTTATTTTTACCAAAGCGCGCACATCAACAATGCCCAAATCTTTGGCCATAATCGATTCTTCCGGTGAACCGAACATTTTTCCTTCGCCTTTAGCCCCGGCTACAACATGCGATAAATAATAACACCCGAGCACCATGTCCAAAGTCGGTGTCGTAATCGGCTCTCCCGTGGCCGGCTTCAAAAGATTATTTGTAGAAAGCATCAATTTTTCACTTTCTTCACGCGCTTTGTCGGTCAGTGGAACATGCACCGCCATCTGGTCGCCATCGAAGTCGGCGTTGAAAGCTGAGCACACCATCGGATGGATCTGAATCGCTTTGCCTTCAATCAGCACTGGTTGAAAAGCCTGGATACTCAAGCGATGCAGGGTCGGAGCGCGGTTTAGCATTACATAGTGATGCGAGATGATTTCGTCCAGAATTTCGTATGATTCTTCACTTTCCGCTTCTACCATTTTGCCAGCGTTTCGGACGTTATAGGCTAATTCACGTTCAATTAATTTGTTGATAATAAAAGGTTTGAAAAGTTCCAGCGCCATCTTCTTTGGCAAACCGCATTGATGCAATTTCAATTTAGGTCCAACAACAATTACAGAGCGTCCGGAATAATCCACGCGCTTTCCCAGCAAGTTTTGACGGAAACGTCCTTGCTTGCCCTTGAGAGTATCAGCGAGAGATCTGAGAGCTCTTCTTTGCCCGGTCGAAGCTGTTACGCTGACTTGGCCGCGTCGCGCGCTGTTATCAAACAACGCGTCCACTGCTTCCTGCAACATCCTTTTTTCATTGCGCGTGATCACTTCCGGCGCGCCAATCTCGATCAGTTTTTTCAAACGATTGTTACGATTGATGATCCGGCGATAGAGATCATTTAAATCTGAAGTGGCAAAACGTCCTCCGTCCAATGCTACCATCGGCCGTAAATCCGGCGGGATGACTGGGATCACCAACGGCAACATCCACTCCAGCTTCAAACTGGATTTGATGAAACCTTGGAATAATTTTATCCTTTTGAGCGCTTTTTTCTTGTCGATGCTCTCATCGCTGGCGATAACTTTCTTCAGATGTTCAATTTCTTTTTCCAGGTTCAATTCTTCCAAAACTCTTCTGACCGCTTCCGCTCCGATGCCGGCGCTGAACACTTGCCCATAGCGGGAAGACAGATTAAAATATTCCACCTCGGAAATAATCTTGAGCTTGGTAATGCTTTTCAATTCGTCTTTGGCGGTCCGGTAAATACCTTTTAATTCCTCGAATTTTTTGTCCTTGCCAACTTGGGCCGCTTCTATTTTGCCAATCTCTTTTTGCTTAGTCTTGTATTCCTGTTCGATCTGAGCGATGGCCCTTTCTCTTTCTTTCTCATCCACGTTTAAAATGATATAGCTGGAAAAATAAATAACCTTTTCCAAGTCTTGCGGTCCCATACCCAAAGCCAAACCGATTTTGGACGGCACGCCGCGCAAAAACCAGATATGCGAAACCGGCACAGCCAACTGGATATGCCCCATTCTTTCACGTCTGACGCTCGAACGGGTTACTTCCACGCCGCACTTGTCGCAAACGATGCCCTTATAGCGGATCCTTTTGTATTTTCCGCAATAACATTCCCAGTCGCGCGACGGTCCGAAGATTTTTTCACAGAAAAGACCGTCTTTTTCGTAACGCTGGGTCCGGTAATTGATCGTTTCCGGCTTGGTAATTTCGCCGTGCGACCATTCCAAAATTTCAGTCGGGCTGGCTAGCTTGAGCTTCACACTGGTGAAGTCGCTTACTTTTGTTATTGAATCCATATTTTTATAATTTAATTGAAGAAATTAATGTTACAAAATTTTATTATTCCCGCCCTGCTTTTTCAAAACTGCCTTCATCATCTTCGCTCTTCACGCCAGTCAATTCAACATTCAGGCCCAAACCTTTCAATTCATTTACCAAAACATTGAAAGAAGTAGGAATATTCGGACTCTTAATAACTTCGCCTTTGATAATCGATTCGTAAGCTTTGCTGCGCCCCATTACGTCATCGGATTTGATGGTCAACATTTCCTGCAAAGTGTAAGCCGCGCCATAACCTTCCAGCGCCCACACTTCCATTTCTCCAAACCGCTGGCCGCCAAATTGAGCTTTGCCACCCAATGGCTGCTGGGTAATCAGAGAATATGGACCGATCGAACGCATATGGATCTTGTCGTCTACTAAATGATGCAGTTTCATGATGTATTGCACTCCGACAGTTGATTCATTATCAAAATATTCGCCCGTGCGTCCATTAATTAATCTAATCTTGCCGTTTTCCGGCAATTCCGCTTTGCGCAATTCTTCCTGGATTTGTTTTTCCGTCACGCCTTCCAGCGCCGGAGTAGCCGCTTTGTAACCCAGCTTCAAAGCCGCCCATCCCAGATGAGTTTCCAAGATTTGCCCAATGTTCATACGAGAAGCAATACCTAATGGATTCAAGATCATGTCCACTGGAGTTCCGTCCGGCAAATAGGGCATATCCTCAACTGGCGCGACGCGCGAAATAACACCCTTGTTTCCGTGGCGTCCGGCCAATTTGTCACCGACTGAAATTTTCTTAAGTTGAGCAACCGATACTTGGATCTGCTGGATCACGCCTGTTGAAAGCTTGTCGCCTTGCTCCCGAGAAAATATTTTGATGTCTACAACTTTTCCGTATTCGCCGTGAGGCAGATAGAGCGAGCTGTCTTTGACATCGCGGGATTTCTCGCCGAAGATGGCACGTAAAAGTCGTTCTTCACTCGTCAGATCGCCTTCGCCTTTAGGTGAAATTTTTCCGCACATAATATCACCGGAGGCAACTTCCGCGCCGATGCGGATAATGCCGGTTTCATCCAGATTTTTTAATCTCTCTTCGCCGATATTCGGAATATCACGGGTAACGACTTCGGGCCCGAGCTTTGTATCACGCACATCAATTGAAAAATCTTCAATGTGGATGGAACTATAGCGGTCGTCTTGCACCAGTTTTTCTGAAATAATGATCGCGTCTTCATAGTTTGATCCTTCCCATGAAACGAAAGCGACCAAAATATTTTGTCCTAATGATAATTCTCCGTGATCAGTCGAAGCGCCGTCCGCCAATAACTGTCCCTTTCTGACCAAATCTTCTTTTTTCACGCGCGGAATCTGATTCATGGAAGTAAACGCATTGGATTTCACGAAACTCTGTAAACGATATTCTCTTTTGATGTAGGGTTTTTTCGCCCCGGCTGGCGCTTCTTCTTTGATAATAATGTGATCCGAGTCAACTTCGACAACTTCTCCGGCAAATTTAGCAATCACAACTTGTCCTGAATCAGCCGCCGCCTTGTCTTCAATCCCGGTGCCGACCAATGGAGCCTGCGGTTTCACGCATGACACCGCCTGACGTTGCATATTCGAACCCATGAGAGCTCGGTTGGCATCATCATGTTCCAAAAATGGAATGAGAGATGTCGCCACCGAAATCATCTGTTTGGCGGAAACATCCACATAATCAATCTTATCCGCTTCAATTTCAGCGGCATTGCCCTTGACGCGGGCTTCGATCATCGCGTCCAAAATATTGCTATGGTCATCCAGATGAATTCCGGCGTGCGCGATATTTTTTCGGTCTTCCACAGTGGCGTTGACATATTCGATTTCTTTGCTGAGCCATGGTTTGATTTTGACCGTCTTGGTGTTTTTAAGTTTACTGATTTCCTGAGCCAGCTTTTCACTAATCATGGTTCCGGCTTTCGCGCCAGCGATATCTTCATTAAGTATTTTATTGACTAAGTTTCCTTCTTTGTTTTCCATTTCGCGATAAACTTTCAAATATGGTGTTTCTAAAAATCCAAATTCATTTACTTTGGCATAAGTGGCCAAATGGCCGACCAAACCGATGTTCGGACCTTCCGGTGTTTCCACTGGGCAAATCCGGCCATAGTGAGAATGATGGACATCGCGCACTTCGAATCCGGCGCGTTCACGAGTAAGCCCACCCGGTCCCATTGCGCTGAGTCTTCGCTTGTGTTCCAATTCGGCCAAAGGGTTCACCTGATCCATAAACTGCGACAACTGTGAACTGGCGAAAAATTCTTTGATCGAAGCCGCTACGGGGCGGGAATTGATAAGCTGCCCCGGCACTACGAGTTCAATTTCGCAGGTGCTCATTCTATCTTTGATATTGCGCGCCATTCTGGCTAAGCCGACACGCAATTTATTTTGCACCAATTCTCCGACAGCACGTACGCGGCGATTACCTAGGTGGTCAATATCATCTGCAATCGCAGTTGGATCATTATTCAGACGAATAATTTCACTAATGATAGAAATCAAATCCTCACGCATCAAAATTCGGTGCGCTTCATCGTTAGGGAAACTCAGTTCCAAGCGCTGGTTCAAGCGATAGCGTCCCACCGCCCCGAAGTCGTATCTTTCAAAATCAAAAAACATCGCGTCAATCATCTGCTTCGCGTTTTCTTCCGTCGCTAAATCACCTGGACGAATTCTTTTATAAACTTCTTTATAACCTTCACCTTGATTTTTCGCTACATCCTTAGCGATTGTTTGCTCGATGAAATGAGTTTCGCCCTTATCAACTTCTTTGAAAAGTTCCAGTAATTGTTTGTCAGTGGAATATCCAAAAGCGCGGAGAAGCGCTGTCACCGGTACTTTTCTTTTGCGGTCGATTTTTACTGACAGCACGCCGTCATAATCAGTATCGATTTCGAGCCAGGCCCCGCGGTTCGGAATAATTTTCGCGCCAAAAAGTTTCTTGCCTTTTTGATATTCCATCGTAAAGAATACACCCGGGCTGCGGATCAATTGGCTCACGACGACTCTTTCTACTCCATTGATAATAAAGGTTCCGCGATCAGTCATGATCGGGAAGTCGCCCAGATAAATTTCTTGCTCCTTTATTTCCCCGGTTTTTTTGATGATCAGCTTGACCCTGCAGCGGAGCGGTGCTTCGTAAGATATGTTCTTATTTTTCGCGGTTACTTCGTCGTATTTGGGTTCGTCCAGATAATAATCTTCGAAAAATAATTCCAAATCTTTGCCGGTGAAATCAGTCACCGGGTTGACCTCCTGCAAAAGATCCTTGAGGCCCTTTTCCAGGAACCACTCATAAGAATTAAGTTGAACCTCGATCAGATTCGGCAGGGAAACCATCGAGATTTTTTTGAAAAATTTTCTTTTAGATAAAGAAGACTCTCCGCTGAAGGCGTCTTTCACCTTCAGTTCTTTCTGAGTTTTAAGCATAAAAATATCGCTCATCCCTACTTATCTCGTTAAAAGTCTAAGAAATAAGTATGCTTGATGAGTTTTATAGTTAAAATATTTAATTTTCTTTGTTAGTTGGAAGCAAAATTTTCCCCTTATATTGGGCTTATTAAGGCCGTTTTTGCTTATAAGATCACCCTTTTGGACCAAGTTCGAGAATAAAGAATGTAGTCAAATTTATAAAACTTGACAATGTAATATCAATTATACCTGCATTTGAAACCTTGTCAAGAAGAGATTTGCTTTATTCGGCCTGAATAGTTACTTTTTCTAAATATGGCTTATTTAAAGGGTTTTGATTCTTGGAGGTTTTCAGCAAGACCCCTTTACGGCCTTCTGCCCCAAAGTTATCCACAGTTTATTTTTGTTCTTTCGCCCAATTCCAAGTATTTGCCACCGTTTTGGCAATGCGACAAGTCGTAAAATTTTCGCCCAGATCGGATTTGACCGTTATTTTCTCAACATCCTCAGTTTTTAGCTCATTTTTCCTAATCAACTTATCAATCGCCGGTAACAGCCTCTCCGACAACTGCCGTTCTTCCGGGAAATCCACGGAGTCAACAATATTTTTCTTGTCTTTCAAAAAGAGAGTGATTTGCTTGTTTAAAATTTGTATTTCAATAATCATTTTTTTATAAAGAAAAATTAGCTTTTAGTTTGGATGTTTTATAAATTTCCGGCCTATATGATTTTAGCTTGATTATTTTGGTTTTCTTTAGCCCGGATCTTTCCAGTTCTTCCCTTAATCCATCAATGAAATACTTTTGGTCATATCCCAGACAGATTATATCCGGCCTATGTTTTTTTATTACCGCGTATTTATCTCCTATTCCTCCCAATATCACTTTGTCTGCCAGCTGGCTGTTTTTTATAATTTTAACTCTTATTGCTTCTTTATTTATTGGTTTTTGTTTTTTGGTTATCTCGACTGTTTTGTCCCGCGCTACCACTACGATTAGATAATCTCCGAGTTTTTTCGCCTGACGCAAAAAACTCCGGTGTCCCGGGTGAAAAATATCAAAGGTTCCAAAAACCATTACTCTTGATTTCATCAAATTATTTCCCTTATTTCTTAATTATACCCCAGTCGAAATTCCAGGGATCATCTTTTCTCCCGGGCGCGATTTGATTGTGACCTAGCGTGTATTTAATTGAATACTGTGATTTCAGCTGGGTTATCAGTTTTTTTAGCGCCGTATATTGTTCGCTTGTTGGTTTTTCGGTTTTGCTATTGATAAGCTCGATGCCGATGGAAAAATTATTCACTCCCATGCGACCATCCGGCACTTGGCTGACACCTGCGTGATAGGCAGTATTTTCGTCCGCCACCAGACGATAAATTTTCCCGCCACGATCTATTATATAGTGAGGAGATACTCCGTATGATTTATAAATATCCAAGATCTTGGAAAGACTGTATTGGTCACCACCTAGTGCATTATAAGTCGAGTGGATGATAACTGTGTCAATTTTGCGCCCATTGGATTTTTCATAACCCCAGCTCACCAATTTATTGGAGATATTTATTTTATCTGCTGGCGCGGTTTTTTCAGCCACCGCTTCTGTTTCTTCTTTGTCATCCGCTTTTAATGGAGGGGTTTCTTCAGAATTATTTTTTACTTCTTCCAAGTTTATTTCGGTAGAATTATTATTTTCCGCAACCTCGTTTTGAATTTCTATTTTTTTAGCATTTGAACTGGAAAAATATTTATAACCAAAAAACCCAACCGCCAGGAACAAAACAATAATTGGTATTTTTCGCTTAATATTATTCACAATTTTCTAATTATACCACACACCCTTAAAGACTAGCGAAGTTTTGTTTCAAAATTTTATTGATTGCATCTTCATCCTTGCATTTGAATTTATTGCTAGGCGCGTAAAAATGCTTGTTCGGGCCATAGCATCCGTCATTTTCATGATTAAGCACGGCCAGGAATGGCATCATAAAACCCAAATTCTCAGAAGTGAATTTTTGATACAAATTTCTGAGTGTCTTGATTCTTTTGCCCTGATCCATACGGGCAAAGACACCCATATCATCCCAGGTCATCCCGCTCCAATCCAAATGCAATAAGACATCATTAGCGATCCGGCTATAACGATCATTCCACAAAAGCGCCCAGCAGTTGCCGAATCTGCTCGAGCAAGCGCCATCTTCAATATTGCCGTCGCTATCTATCCCCACCCCGCCCTCAATATAATCAAAGAGTCTCAAATATCTTTCATCCGTAATATCGTTTGTCTGCGCACCAATAATGATCTGCATTTTCTTTTCTTTGGCGTATTTGCGCATGTCATTCAAGACTTTTCTTATTTCAGTTTCATTAAAATTTGGATGTTCGTCTTGAAGCTGAAGCTGTCCAAACAAAAAGCTTTGGATGCCGATATCCATCGCCCGATGCGTAATCGATTTCAGATACCTCCGATATTCCGGCTTGTCAGTTGAAGGAATACAACTATTTTTTTCCCAATGATCTTCCGTCCCATCGCGGCACATCTTTTCAAATTCAAAATCGTGATCCCAATTCGGATCAGAATAACTCCGCCAAGTCGAAATCGCTTCCGCCAAAAACATGCCGTAAACGACCGGCTTCTTTTCAACTTTTTCCATGATTTTTTCCGCATCATTAAAATCAGGCGGGCGAAGCCAGGTTTCCAGAGCTCGGTGGAGATAGACACACTCAGACCGGTTAATCATCTTGGTCAGTTCTTTGTTACTTTCTCCATAACCGGAAAGATACCCGTCTGCCACACAACCGTTCTTTTTGATGAGATCCATAGAAATCGGTCCGGGAACAAAATGCCATTTTTCCTTTTCCATTGACACTGGCTCTTCTGAAGAAACTTTATTCGGATATTTATTTACCACGATTTTCATCGAATCAATTTCTTGAAAAACACTAGCTTCTTTTTCGGTTACAACCCAAATAGCCGCCAGTGCTGACAAGACAACGATAAAAACAGCCAGCGAAAAGGGAACTGGTGTTTTCAAAAATGGGGGTTTACTTTTCGGCGTTTGCAAATCAAAATACATCACTATATATTATACACGAATTAAAATTTTATGTTTCAATCGTTTTTGCGAACAAAAAACAACGGCCAAATAGCCGTGTTTTTCTCATTGAGCGGGATACGAGAATCGAACTCGCGTCTCGACCTTGGGAAGGTCATATATTGCCACTATACTAATCCCGCGCTGAAACTATTATAAAGAAAAAACTTCCTTGAGGGAAGCTTTTCTTTTCTGGAGCTGAAAAATTTGTGCTTTTTGCGCTGGGCTTTGAGGAAAAATGCTTATTTTTATTTTCCTGATTGTTTTTTCTGCTCAAAAAGATCTTGTGCCCTTTTTAACAAAGTATAATATTTTTCAAGAAGTTTTTCATCATGTTCTGAAAGCATATCATGGTCTATTTCAAGACCATCCTCACCTTCTGTTGCAATTTCTTCAGGAACACCCTTCAGCCTCAATAGCTCAGCTCTTTCATCTTCCGGCAAAGCCATTGCCACTTCCTCAAAACTTGGACCAGCTGGTTCCATTTTTTTTGGTTCTTCCTTTTTTTTGAAAGGATTGAAATTATCAAACATAGCATTTATAGTTAATTCTTATACTAACTTTATTATATATCCAAAATCAAAAAACGCCTATCTCAAAGCGTTTTCTGAATTTTGAGCGGGTAGGGGGAATCGAACCCCCGTCCTCAGGTTGGAAACCTGATGTAATAGCCATTATACAATACCCGCCTATTTTAAATTGTCCGATGGTCGGGGTGCAGAGACTCGAACTCTGACTACTTGGTCCCAAACCAAGCGCGCTACCATTACACAACACCCCGTAAAATTACATTTCTAATGATATCTGTTTATCTAAGATTAGTCAATTGTCGCCCACAACAAAATCCCCTTTGTGGGGATTTTGTTATTCACGTGAAATATGTGAAGAAATTTATCTTACGGATTCCTTCAAAGCTTTGCCAGCGGTGAATTTAGGAACCTTCATTGCAGGGATTTGGATTTTAGCTTTCGTCTGAGGGTTGATGCCCTCGCGAGCAGCTCTGGCTGAAACTCTAAAAGTTCCAAAGCCTGTCAAGGTAACCTTGCTTCCAGCTTTGATAGAATTAGTGATTTCATCAACCAATGAGTCGATGACTGTTTCAACGTCCTTTTTCGATAAATCATTTTTCTTCGCGATTGCGTCTACTAACGCGTCTTTATTTACATTTGCCATTATTAGTCACCTGCCTTTCTAGTTTGTCCCGAATGCTCGGGGATTGAATAATTACAGTTAGCTATGTTCTAATTTTAGTATTTTGCCTTAAATAAAGCAAATCGTACTTATCCACACCGCCACAAAAGAAATGCCGCAAAAACTTGCCGTATAAACAAACAGATGAAGGGTCGCAACATCATTTTGTTTGCTTCTCTTTATGACCTTTTCTCTACTTTTTTGCCTTGTTTTAAACATAAAATTATCTGGCGTATTCCACAGCTCTTGTCTCCCTAATAACATTTACCTTTATTTCTCCAGGATATTTCAATTCCTTCTCAATTTTATCCGCAATTGCCCGAGAAAGCTTGATAGCTCCTAAATCATCAATCTTGTCTGGTTTGACGAAAACTCTGATTTCTCGACCGGCTTGGATCGCATAGGTTTTTTCAACTTCTTCAAAGGAGTTGGCTACATCTTCTAATTCTCCGAGCCTTTTCAAATAATTTTCCAGAGTGTCTTTTCTAGCTCCGGGACGGCTCGCTGAAATTGCGTCTGCAGCCGCAATCACCATCGATTCTGGAGATTCGAAGGGATAATCTTCATGATGCGCTTTCATCGCGTCAATAACTTCTTTTGGCATGCCGAATTTCTGCAAAATCTTGATCCCAATTTCAATGTGTGTTCCCTGAACTTCATGATCAATAGCTTTACCGATATCGTGAAGCAGACCTGCTTTTTTCGCCAAAGCCACATCCAGCCCCAACTCTGAAGCTAGCGCGCCAGACAAATGAGCCACTTCTAAAGAATGCAGGAGTGCATTTTGCCCATAACTGGTTCGGTAGCGCAATCTGCCAAGAACTTGTATTAACTTAGGATCAAGCCCGGCTACGCCCACGTCATACGCAGCCGCCTCCCCAGCTTCTTTGATTTTATTGTTAATTTCATTTTTGGCATACTCAACCGCTTCCTCGATCTTGGTTGGATGGATCCTGCCGTCTGACACCAATTTTTCAATCGCAATTTTGGCTATTTCTCTCCGGATCGGATCAAAACCAGAAACTACAATCGCCTCTGGCGTATCGTCCACAATAATTTCAATTCCGGTCAAGCGTTCTAATGCTTTGATATTTCTTCCCTCCCGTCCGATTATTCTGCCCTTAATTTCATCTGACGCGATATTGACCGTGCTGGTCGTCACATCAGCCGCGTGCGAACCGGCATAACGCTGGATGGCCTGCGTCATTATATCCTTAGCTTTCTTATCAAGTTCTTCCCGGCCATTTTCTTCTAGCGCCCTTATTTTTTTAGCGATTAAATCGCGATTTTCTTCTTCAGTCAGTTGCAATAAAACTTTCTTCGCTTCTTCTTTTGAAAAGCCGGCGATTTTCTCCAGTCTTTTCAGTTCCTGCTTTCTTGTTTCTTCAATATCCTTTTTGATCTGCCTTATTTCGTCCGCCTTTTTTTCCAAAATAGCCCGGCCACGATCAATTTCCTCCATTTTTTTATCGATGGTTTCTTCTCTTTTGCTTAGGCGTTCTTCTAAGCGGGTTATTTGATTTTCTCGCTCTAGTTCTTTTTTCTTAGCTTCTTCAAGAATCGTAACTGCCTTGCTCTTCGCTTCCAGCACCACTTCTTGAGATTTTTTCTCCGCCTCTTCCGTAAGTTTGGTTGCTTTTCCTTCGGCAGTGTTTAGTTGTTTTTTAGCAATTGTTTGCCGGGTAAAATATCCCAGCGCTATTCCGATGACCAACGCCAAAAATCCGGCTATCGCCGTGCTTGTTGTTCCCTCCATAGTGTTTTTCTCTATTCAATTGATAAATCAAAAAATTAGATAAATTCATGATTGTTTTTTCTATTATTCCCCTAAAAAGAGTGTTTATCAATGAATCGAACAATTAATTATCACCCTAGAATACTATTATAATTTATGATTTTTGTCAAAACTCTGCATAAATGTTAGAATTTATAAGTAAGAGTAACTTCAATTATTTTAATTTTGTAAATTATGTACAAGCCTACGGTTTTAGTCGTGCTTGATGGTTGGGGATTAGGCAAAGGCGCGAAAGGCAACGCGATTGCTGAGGCCACTCTGCCCACCATTAAAAAACTGAATCAATTTTATCCGCATATCGCCCTGCAAGCTTCCGGGATTTCAGTCGGTTTGCCTTGGGGAGAAGTTGGAAATTCAGAAGTTGGTCACATCACGCTGGGAGCCGGAAAAATAATTTATCAAAGCATGCCCCGCATCACAATGGCCGTACAGAACGGAGAATTTTTTTGCAACGCTGCTTTTTTGGAAGCCATCAATAACGCAAAAGATAAAAACACGGCCGTCCATATAATGGGTCTCGTGAGCAAGGGCGGCGTGCATTCTTATATAGATCATCTTTACGCGCTCTTGGAAATGATGCGCGACCAAAAGATGAACAGGGTTTTTCTCCATGTTTTTACTGATGGACGGGATTCATCGCCGACATCCGGAGTTGATGTTCTGCAGGAATTACAAAAACGATTGAATGCCCATAAGCTTGGCAAAATTGCCTCCGTTTGCGGACGTTATTTCGCTATGGACCGCAACAATAATTGGGACCGCACAGAAAAAGCCTACAATGCCATCGCCAATGGAGTGGGAGAAAAAATAGAAAGTCCATTAACCTATTTGCAAGAATCATACAAAAAAGAAATTTTTGATGAATATATGGAACCGGCAGTTGTCGTTGAAAATGGAAAACCGATCGCTACTGTCAGCGATAATGATTCCGTAATTTTCTTTAACTTCAGAGAAGACAGGGCGCGCCAGATAACCAAAGCTTTTGTTTTGCCAGGTTTTTCCAAATTCAAAACAAAAAAAATCAAGGATCTGAATTTTGTAACTATGACTCAATATGAAGACGACTTGCCGGCAAGCGTGGCCTTCCCCCCGGAAAAAGTCAAAGAACCATTGGGCAGCATCGTGAGTAAAGCCAATTTACACCAGATGAGAATCGCTGAAACCGAAAAATTCGCCCATGTAACTTATTTTTTTAACGGAGGTGCTGAAGAGCCATATGTGCATGAGGATCGCGTCATCGTGCCCTCTGTTAACACTGAAAGTTTTGATAAAGTGCCAAAAATGAGTGCCGGAGATATAACGGATAAGGTTGTTGATGCTGTAAACAAGAATAAGTATGATTTTATTCTTCTCAACTACGCCAACGCTGATATCGTCGGTCACACAGGCAATGAAGCGGCAACCATCAAGGCGGTAGAGGCTGTTGATTCTTGCTTATCCAAATTAATCCCAGTGGTTCTGGCAAAGAATGGCTGCTTGCTCATAACCGCCGACCACGGCAACGCGGAAGAATTGAAAAACAATCTTACCGGTGAAGTCGATACGGAACATTCCATCAATCCGGTGCCTCTCTGGTTTATCACCAGCGAAAATCATCATAAGGTTGCCATGAAAGAATCCTTTGATAATGTTGACGCCGCCGGACTTTTGAGCGATGTCGCGCCAACTGTCTTGGCGTTACTGGATCTGCCAAAATCTGAGGAAATGACAGGCGAAAGCCTTCTGCCACTTTTAAAATAAACGATCACAATGCAAAAAATACCGCTTAGGCGGTATTTTTATTTATCTCAAACTTTTTATTTAATGACTTTATCGACTATTCCGTACTTCTTCGCTTCTTCGGCGCTCATGAAATAATCACGCTCGGCGTCTTTTTCAACTTTAGCGATCGGTTGGCCGGTGTGTTTGGCCATAATTTCATTGAGTCTTTGCTTAGTTTTCAAAATATGATTGGCGTGGATAGCAACGTCTGTCGCTTGGCCCTCTGCGCCTCCCATGACCTGATGAATCAGAACTTCTCCATTGGGCAATATGCTTCTTTTCCCTTTGGCTCCCGCAGTCAGGAGGAGTGCGGCAGCTGAAGCCGCCATGCCGATGCAGATTGTCGCAACGTCCGCTTTTGCGTATTGTATCGTATCATAAATCGCCAAAGCTGAGGTAACCTGCCCGCCGGGAGAATTGATGTAGAGCTTGATGTCTTCTTTGTTGTTTTGAGAATCCAAAAAAAGCAGCTGCGCGATGATGCTATTGGCCACCACGTCATCGATTGGCCCGCCTAAAAATATGATTCGATCCTTCAAAAGTCGCGAATAAATATCATAAGCGCGCTCACCGTGGCTGGTTTTTTCAACCACCATCGGGATAAGATACTGATTGTTCATTTTATTTTTTTGCATATTATTATGTGCGAGCTTATAATCTATCCAAAAATTCAAAAACCTTTTCATTCTCCAGCATGCCCTTGGTATAGTTATACAATCTTTCCATGTCGATATTCTTTTCCATATTTTTGACATTTTTGTAATATTGCATGGTCTTGTTCATTTCTTCCTCAATTTCTTTGGAGTCCAAGGAAATTTCTTCGAGTTTGGCAATTTCCTTGAGCGCCAGCGCAGACTTGACCCTTTTTTCTGCCTGCGGCTCCCAGTCTCTTTCCAGTTCTTTCCTGTCCTTTTTGAGCTGGCCAAGATATTGATCCAAATTCATTCCCATCATTTGCAATTGTTGCTCAAATTCATGCAGCATCTGGTGGATTTCTTGGTGCACCAAAACTTCCGGCAAATCAACCGTTGAATTTTCAATTATTTTTTCAATATATTCGTTTCTTTTTTGTTCTTTCATTTTCTGCTTGTTTTCTTCAACCATCCCTTCCTGAATATTTTTTTCGAGCGCCTTCAGATTTTCAAACTTGCCCAAAGATTTGGCAAAATCGTCATCAATTGCCGGCGTCTGCCGTTCTTGCACCAAATTGACTTTTACCTGAAATGTCGCCATTTTGCCAGCCAAATCTTTCTTGTGATAATCCTTAGGAAATTCCAATTCAAATTCTTTTTCTTCGCGTTCTTTCATGCCGATTAAGTTTTCTTCAAAACCGGGAATGAAAACGCCTCTGCCAACAATCATCGGATGATTTTTGCTTGTGCCGCCCTCAATCGGCACGCCGGAAATCAACACCCGAAAATCAACTTCCACGCTATCATTGTTTCTCACTTCGCGATTCACCGTGACCAGCTTCACTCGGCT
>JBAYLE010000016.1:0-15141 GCA_041664225.1 Parcubacteria group bacterium
CAGTAGTGGCGTAGACTCTTGCATGACCGCCGCCAATCCAACTGCCGCCGCTGCCGGATATTGGGATGATGGAAACTATGGCTCTTGTGGTACGAACAACAGACCAACTTGCGTCAACGGATCGCATCAAATTCTTTTGGGTGATACTGAAACAACTGGCGGAGGCGTGAAATACCACACGGCTTGCGTGCTGCCAAATACGGTTTCAGAAGTCGTGGCCACTCCAACTGCCACACCAGTGGCCGGCACATATACATCAGCTCAAAGTGTAACGCTTGCCACGACAACCACCGCTTCTTATCCTAATGGAGTTTATATCTATTACACTACTGATGGATCTACCCCAACCACTGCTTCCACACCGTACACAGCACCGATTATTATTTCATCCACCACTACACTGAAGGCCATCGCTATCAAAACCGCCCGTAGTGGCTTCACAACCAGTGCCGTACTGACTGCGCTGTATACAATTGGCTCCGGATCCCCCTATTCTTGCACAGGATCTGATCCCGCGAATGCGACCCTTTGTTCTGGAGATGATACGGCCTTAACTGCTGATACTGCTAAAAATTTAGTCTCAACATGCGGAACTCCAAAATGCGAATTTTCTTGCAATTCAGGTTATGCACTTTCGTCTGGTGGCATGTGTTCAATTAATATTCCACCGGTTGCCACTCCAACTGCGACTCCAGTTGCCGGTACATACACTTCAGCTCAGAGCGTGACGCTTGCGACGACAACTTCCGGCGCTACTATTTACTACACATTAGATGGTTCTACGCCCAGCTCATTTTCCACCCAATATTCAACCGCTATCGCTATCTCTGCTACCATCACACTCAAGGCTATCGCGGTTAAAAGCGGAATGACTGACAGTGCTGTGCTGACTGCGCTCTACACTATAAACATCCCACCTCAAGTCGTGGCGGCTCCAACTGCCAACCCGGCAGCCGGCACCTACACCTCAGCTCAAAGCGTAACGCTGGCTGCAACTACCACTGGAGCGACAATATACTACACCACCAATGGTTCTGATCCAACCACTTCTTCTGCGCAATACGCGTCCGCGATTACAATATCTTCTACCACTACTCTGAAGGCCATCGCAGTGAGAAGCGGAATGACCAATAGCAGTATAATGACCGCGGTATACACGATAACTCCCTTAGTTGTGGCGACTCCGACTGCCACGTCTCCAGCTGGTACATATACCTCGGCTCAAAATGTGACGCTTTCAACAAGCACAGCGGGTGCAATAATTCGTTATACACTGGATAATACAACTCCAACGATAAACTCAACTATGTATACTGTCCCGGTCGCTATTTCTGCTACAAAAACACTGAAAGCGATTGCCATCAAGACCGGCATGACTAACAGCGGGATATTGACTGCAGCCTACACGATAAATGAACAGCAAGTTGCTACTCCGACCGCATCTCCTGCTCCTGGAACATATGATGGAGAAAAGAACGTGTCCTTGTCGACGGCCACGAGTGGAGCTTCAGTCTATTACACTACCAATGGGTCTACTCCGACCTCATCTTCCAGTTTGTTTGGAAGTCCGATTAAGATCACCAAAGATACTACGATCAAAGCAATTGCCGTGAAAACAGGCATGACGAACAGTAATGTCATGACGGCTGTTTACAAAATCAAAGACAGCATCAAAAACTCGAAATATTACAAGTATTATAAATATTACCGGGATCGCTATCATAACAAGACAGGCAAGGCGGATTATCTCAAAGTGAGGGATATCAGACGGCATAATATGGCGCAATACGTCGAGATGAAAAACATCTACCTCATCTACAAAGGATTATCCAAAAATGAACTCAAAGAGCTGGACGTTGTGACTCTCAAAAAATTCTACATCTTCAAGCACTATAATGGCTACAAAAATTACTTGAATTATCGGAAAAAGGTAGGGGCATAGATTTCACAAATAAGCTAATAAAAATAAAAGAAACATATGGATATGTCTTCAAGAAACACCAAGATTATCATTTCTATCATTATACTACTAGCGGTTATTGCCATCGTGGCTTTCGGATTGCGAAAGGGATCGCAGCCAAGTAGCATTGGCGATGGCCAAAAGACTGGGAATACGGTCGTGGAAAGTCCGGAAGATTTCAAGCAGAATCTGATAAATGATGATATGAGTGATCCCGCGGTTTCACAAGATGATATCGAAAATGAAGACAACCCCGCGCTGGATGTCCCGGCCTCTGATGATGATACGGATACCGATACCGAGCCCATCATCGAAGATCCCGAAGCAGAGAAATTATAGAATCAAACTTCATCAGGCAAAAACCGTCCAAAGCAAAAAGTGGGCGGTTTTTACGTTGGCTGGCTGAAAAAACTTTAGCAAGAAATATTGTGGTATAATTAAAATAATATGAATTACAAGACCTTAACTCTGACGCGCACCAGCGTTATCATAAAAATAATTATAATTCCCCTGACAGTGGCCGGTTTGATTGTGGCTGGAACAACAATCAAAAAAAATGAGGATGAAAAAAAAGCGGTCGCGGCACTAATGGAACAAATAAAGAATAAAGGCTGTATTGCCGACGGGGTGCTGACCGGCTATGGCGGGGATACTGCTTCTGAAATTGCGCTTTTGGAGCGCTCGCAATGCGCGTATCTGCACCGCTCGATTGAGACCTGGGCTGCGCCTCCAAATTTCAATTTGATCGGGAATAATTTGAACATGCTGCATGGAAAATATATCTACGGGATGTTTTTGGCGGAAGCAATCGGTGTTAATGCCCGCTATTATTATCCGACAGAAAATCGCATGTTTGATTTTTCGCAAATGTGCCTGCCGGGCTCACAGGGTTTTTGGGGTGAGGGAACCTGCAAGGCCGATATGTCTAACGTTGAGTACCAAAAATACATTCTTTTTATAACTAAACAAGCGACCGACCTGGGAATACAAAGCTTCATGTTCGGTCAGGTTAATTTCCAGGATCCGAGCCGAGTTGCGCCGAAAATTATGAATGAGATGAGAGACTACGCCCGCTCAAAAGATAAAACGATTGTGATCGGGGCGCAGACTAATAATATTGATGATGAAAAATATCTAAAAGCTTTCGATTATATCGAAGGCGGAGTGGGGATAAATGACAATGGAGAAATTCAAGACGGCCCCTGTTTGGTGGGATCCTATGGCATTGGTAGTTGCTGGGCGCTTTTGTGGAATAAAAAATATTCATCCAAAGCAAAAAACGTCCTATTGCATCTGGATTGGAGCGGTTTGTCCTATGATGACATGAGCCGTTTTGCCAGGATGAAGCCGGAAGTCAGGGCCAAAACGCTCAAGAATTTGTATCAAGATTTCTCTACGAAAAAAATGGGATTTCTGATGCCTTTTTTCGCGGTTCTGTATGACAAAAATAATGGCTGCTATGGTCCAAGTCCAGGATTCTATTCGCCGGACAAAAAATATTCTTGTAACGATGAGGCGATTATCAATAATATTTTGAAAGAAGGCGGACAGGCTGATGACGCGCAATTTGTGAGGGAGGAAGTGCCTGCCTATATGGTTATCGGCAGGGCATATCTGGTTTCAGTAACTTTCAAAAATTCGGGAAATTCGGACTGGACAAAGGAAAAGCAATTTAATCTCGGTTCGCAGAATCCGCAAGATAATGATCTTTGGGGGAAAAGAATAAGCCTTGCTCCAGAAGAGACAATTTTGCCCGGACAGGAAAAAACTTTTACCTTTTCTGTGACAGCGCCCAAAAACCCCGGAATTTTTAATTTTCAATGGCAGATGGTGGAAGAACGCAAGCAGTGGTTCGGTGAAAAAAGTGAAAACGTGCCGATTGTTATAGTCGAGGAAGGGAACAAGAACTTGCCATAAAAGTTTTTGAGTAATAATTTTATATAAAAAAGTTATCCACAGTTGTGGTTTTATGCTAAAATTTTTAAAAATGTTATAATTTACCCAACAGATTGAATTTAATTTGTCCAAAAAATTTCATTCAAACCAATGGTCGATGTGGTTCAATTAGTATGTAATCAATAATAAAAAACTATGCAAACTATAAAAGCGACAAAAACGAGAACAGTAGTATCCGTAGCGCTTACTGTTTTTGCTGCGGGATCAATTCTGGCAGCGGTTGTCATTATTGGAAACCGCGGTTCAAGCGATCCAACCAGCCAGGCGGATTCAAGTTGTAGTGTCGATTACGACAAAATCAGGCAGATTTTCAAGGAAGAAACGGCCAAAATAAACGGCGTAAGCGTAGTCCCCGCTCAGGGTGGAAATGTGGATCTGCAGATTACCAGCTTCAAAGCTCCTTCAGCGGGAGATAGTGGTTGCGGCACAGCCATAGCTGTTGTCAAAAACGCAGGCAATGATTTTTCCGGAAGCTTTGTCGTCAGGCTATATATTAAAAATAAGGCTATGGTTTCTCAAACAGTTTCCGGATTAGAAAAAGGCGCATCAACCTCCGTGTCCATAAAATACTGCGATGCCAGAAGTGCCGGCTTGGTGCATGAGTATGTTAAAATTTATACGATAGTTGACCCGGACAACGCCGTTAAGGAAACTAATGAAGAAAATAATATGTCTACCAAGAGGGATTTCGAGATATTTTAGCTTGAAAAATATACAAATCTAAAAGTAGCTGGAAAAATCCAGGACCAAAATCCCGGGTTTTTCTTTGTTTTGGCGAGATGATATAATAAAAATATGATTACGGAATCCATAAAAAACCGGGCAGAAAAATTGCGTCGAGAAATCGATCGGATGCGCTATGAATATCATGTTTTGGACAAGCCGGAAATCTCCGACGTCGTTTATGATTCTTTGATGCGAGAACTCAGGGGTCTGGAAGAACAATATCCAGAACTGAAAACGGCTGATTCTCCGTCGCAAAGAGTGGGCGGAAAGCCGCTCGACAAATTCCAAAAAGTCCGCCATCGCGTCAGGCAGTGGTCGCTGGATGATGCCTTCGATTTTGGGGAAGTCAAAAAATGGGAAGAAAAAATTCAGAGAATTTTAGGGAAGGCAGAAAATAAGGAAAATTTAGATTATTGCTCAGAAATTAAAATCGATGGTCTCAAAGTAATTTTGACTTATGAAAAAGGTTTGCTGGTGCTGGCGGCGACGAGAGGCGACGGAGTGATCGGGGAAAATGTGACGGAGCAGATAAAAACTATCCAAAGCATTCCGCTGCGGCTGAAAAAAAATATCGATATTGTAGCAGTGGGTGAAGTCTGGCTCAAAAAAAGCGAACTGGAAAAAATAAACCGAGAAAGAGAAAAAAGAGGAGAGGCTCTTTTTGCCAATTCAAGAAACGCAGCCGCCGGTTCGATCCGCCAGTTGGATCCGAAAGTCACAGCTTCACGAAAGCTCGACTCATATATTTACGACATAGACTTTTTGGAAGCTGAGCTTCCAAAAACGCAGGTCGCAGAATTGGAATTGTTAAAAAACTTGGGGTTTAAAGTCAACCAAAACTATAAGTATTGCAAAAACCTAGAAGAAGTTCATAAATTTTTTGAGTCTTGGGAAAATAAAAGAAATAAGCAAGAATACGGGATTGATGGGGTGGTGATAAAAATAAATTCAGCCAAATTGCAGGAATCTTTGGGTTACACCGGAAAATCTCCACGTTGGGCACTCGCCTATAAATTCATTCCGGAAAAAGTGACGACGATCGTTTCCGACATCAAAGTCCAAGTTGGACGCACCGGCGCGCTCACGCCTGTCGCACACTTGAATCCCGTTTTGGTTGCAGGCAGTACGGTTAGCCGCGCCACACTGCACAATGAAGATGAGATCAGAAGATTGGATGTCAGAATTGGAGATACGGTTGTGATCCATAAAGCCGGCGATGTTATTCCGGAAGTAGTTGAGGTTCTCAAAAATTTGCGGACTGGCAAGGAAAAAATATTCCACATGCCAAAAACTTGTCCGATTTGCGGAGGTTCGGTCAAGCGGGAGATTTTAGAAGCTCGGCTTCTCTCGACCAAAGCGACCCAAAGAAGCCAAGCTTCTTCACGAACGAGTGCCGCCCATTATTGTCTGAACAAAAAATGTTTTGCTATTGAAAAAGAAAACATCATCCACTTTGTTTCCAAGAAGGGATTTAATATAGACGGTATGGGTGAAAAAATAGTTGAGCATTTGATGGGGGAGGGATTGATTTCTAATGTGGCGGACATTTTTGAGCTCACTACCGGAGATCTGGAGCCATTGGAAAGATTTGCGGAAAAATCAGCAGATAACTTGGTCAAATCGATCGAGCAAAGCAAAAAAATCGAATTTCCGAAGTTTTTGTATGCTCTGGGAATCAGGCACGCGGGCGAAGAAACGGCTGTGCTCATAACGCGCAATCTAGAGCAGGTAACACAAAAAAATATCAGAAATATGAAAGATATCGTTAATTATTTTCCTCAGATTAAGACGGAGGATTGGCTGAAAATTAAAGGCATAGGTGAAAAATCAGCCGAAAGTCTGGTTTCCTGGTTTAATGACAAAAACAATCTTCAATTATTGAAAAAAATGGGGGAGTTGGGTGTAAAAGTAATTTTGGCCAAGACCCAGCAACAAACAGCAAACAATAAATTTGCCGGAAAAACTTTTGTTCTAACCGGTGAACTGGAAAACTTTACAAGAGACGAAGCAAAAGATATTATTAGGAAAGCAGGCGGTGATGTTTCCTCGAGTGTCAGTAAAAAAACTGATTATGTCGTGGCGGGAAAAAATCCAGGAAGCAAATACCAGAAAGCGAAATCTTTTAGCGTTAAGGTGATAGGTGAAAAGGAGTTTAAAAAGATGATATAATTTCATATAACAATACAACATTTAATATGTAACAATTTATTAAATTTTTTGTTTCATGTTTCATGTTTCATGTTTCATGTTAAGTAAGGACGAAATAAAACATATCGCAGGATTGGCGCGTGTCGGCTTGGACGAAAGAGAAATTAAGAAATATCAAAAAGATATGTCTTCAATTTTAGATTGGGTAGAACAGCTCAAAGAAGTTGATATAACCGGCGTGGAACCCACGGCGCACATCACTGGCTCGGAAAACGTGGCGAGGGAAGATGGGGAATATGATTTTCCTGGTAAGAGCGAAATCGTAGCTTTGTTTCCGGATAAAAAAGACAATTTTGATAAGGTTAAAAGTATCCTATGATTCGAGAACTTCACAAAAAGTTGATTTCCAAAGAAATTACCGCGGTGCAACTGGCGGAGGAATATTTTGCGCGTATTGAAAACATGGATAAAGCAATTCACGCTTATCTGACTTTAACAAAAGAATTGGCGATGGAACAGGCCAAAAAAGTGGATGCTAAAATTGCTGTCGGCGAGGAAATTGGAATTCTGGAAGGTATTCCGGGGGCGATCAAGGATAATATCTGCGTGCAAGGAATAAGGACGACGGCAGCTTCAAAAATATTGGATAATTATGTAGCGCCATATGACGCGACAGTCATTACGAAATTAAAAGAAGCGGGCGCGGTCATTCTCGGAAAAACCAATTTGGATGAATTCGCGATGGGCTCTTCAACTGAAAATAGCGCCTACGGCCCGGTTAAAAATCCACATGATTTGGAAAGAGTGCCCGGCGGATCTTCGGGCGGTTCGGCGGCGGCAGTGGCTTCCGATGAAGCCATGTGGTCTTTGGGGACAGATACAGGCGGTTCAATCAGGCAACCCGCGGCCTTTTGCGGAGTGGTAGGGCTGAAGCCGACTTATGGGAGAGTTTCCCGTTATGGAGCGATCGCAATGGGATCCAGCCTGGATCAAATCGGGGCGATAACAAAAACTGTTGAAGACGCGGCTATAATCCTAAGTATTATCGCTGGAGCGGATAGAATGGATTCGACCTCGGCCAAAAGTGGAGACAAGGATTATACAAAGTATCTGACCGGTGAAGTTAAGGGTCTGCGGATCGGCATTGTCAAAGATTATTTTCAAGACTTGAACGCGGATGTCAGAGCTTCTTTGGAAAAAGTGATTGAAACTTACAAAAAACTCGGGGCTGAAGTGAAAGAAATTGAATTACCAATGGCTAAATATTCCTTATCGGTCTATTATATTATAATGCCGTGTGAAGTCAGTTCTAATCTGGCCAAATTTGACGGCATAAAATACGGACTGAGAATAAATGACGCGAACGACGATCCTAATTTTAGCGCCAAGGAGGATGCGAATTGTTTGCCTAGGACGCTGTTGGAAACTTATTTAGACTCCAGAAGATACGGCTTGGGGGCTGAGGTCAAAAGAAGAATCATGCTGGGAACTTACGCGCTTTCGTCCGGATATTACGAAGCTTATTATCTGCGCGCGCAAAAAGTACGAACCCTCATCAAAAAAGATTTCGAAAAAGCTTTTCAAGAAGTTGATTTGATCCTAACTCCGACGACGCCCACTCCGGCTTTCAAGCTGGGTGAAAAAACTGACAATCCTCTGGAGATGTATCTGGCTGATATTTTTACGGTGACAGCCAACATCGTCGGCGTACCGGCGATTTCTGTGCCATGCGGGTCTGTCGAGGTTGAGGGGAAAAAACTGCCGCTGGGCTTTCAATTGATGGGCAAATGGTTCGACGAAGAAAATCTGTTGCGAGCCGCTCATGCTTACGAAATTCACCCCCACACCAACTAAGGCATAACATATTCTCCCTATACTCAACGGAAAGTTGGTGTGGGGGTTAATAAATAAACAACAAAAATGGATTCTTACACGATACAAATTTTATACAATAGTATTGTCAGGGGCATTTCTGATTTTTTTCACTCATCTGTATTCCAAGTGTTTGAATTTTTCGCTGCGGTCTATGTCATAATTTTGTTTATTGATTTAGTTTTACTGATTATCCAGCGCGGACCCGGAAAAAACTGGCGGCAGATGAGATACGGCGTAGATATCCCAAGCGAGCTGGTTACTAAAAAAGACAAAATGAAAGAGCAATGGAGCAAAATTAAAAAGCGGCTCGAAAGCGAAAACGAATCAGAATATAAAGTGGCTATTATCGAGGCGGACACCATCATCGATGATCTAATAACCCGGATGGGATATAAGGGCGCGAATATGAGCGAACGCTTGGCCAATATTCCAGAGGGTCAATTGGCGGAATTAGGCGAAATGAAAGAGGCGCACGAAATCAGAAATCGGATAATCCACGAAGAAGATTTCAAAGTAGACAGGGATTTTGCCAAAGGGGTTTTGAAGAAATACGAACACTTATTGCATCATTTTGAGGTGCTAGATTGACAGAAATAGAAAAAGTGGCTAGAATAAAAAATAGTCTAAATAGCGGGATGGAGCAATGGCAGCTCGCGTGGCTCATAACCACGAGGTTCCAGGTTCGAATCCTGGTCCCGCAACAAAAAGAGCGTGAAACAAAGGCGTAAAAGATAGTGACAGTGTTGTTTTTCGTTTTTGCTTTACGCTTTTGTTTTTTGGAGTATAATCCAGAGAGTTCCGGTTACCCGGAACAATGCCAGGGTAGCTCAGTTGGTTAGAGCACAGGACTCATAAGCCTGGGGTCGAGAGTTCGAATCTCTCCTCTGGTACAAAAATTGAATATTGGACCGGTAGCTCAGTTGGTTAGAGCGCCTCCCTGTCACGGAGGAGGTCGCGAGTTCGAGTCTCGTCCGGTCCGCACGATATAAAACAGTCCGCCGCGGCGGACTGTTTTTTGGTTCCAAAAACAGTTGCCAGAATTTCTAAAATGCTATATAATTAGAAAGCAAGAAGAATTTCACCCCCACACCAAATGGGTCGTAAATAAGGCAAAAGTGAAAATTTACGGGATTTGGTGTGGGGGTTAAAAAATAGCTTAATAGAGGCCAAAAGATGACTCTAAAATCCTACATTTGGGGGATGCGAATCGTGACCCTTTTTTCAATTATTGCTCTGGTGTTGGTTGTTAATTATGTCGATCCTGAGGCCGCGGGGATAATTGGAAAGGCCTTGTTTTTTCTGATTCTTTTCTTTGCGTTAAGTGGACTGTTTAACCTGATACTGCTTTGGTTTCGCCGTAAAATAACCCACAGTGAAAACGCTCATGCCCAGGTGGGGTTGAGTTTCCGGCAAGGCCTGTTGCTGTCTGTGCTGGCTACAGGACTGCTCCTAATGCAAAGTTTTCGAGTTTTGGTTTGGTGGGATGGGTTGTTGCTACTCGCTGGAATATTTCTGATAGAGTTATATTTTTTAAGTAGAGATTAATTAAAATTTTTGTAAATCATTATCATGGATAAGAAAATAAAGAAACAGAATACGAACAATGATTACACAGCTAAGTCTATCCAGGTGCTGGAGGGGCTTGAACCGGTGCGCAAGCGCCCCGGCATGTATATCGGCGGCACTTCAACCGAGGGTTTGCATCATTTGGTCTGGGAGGTGGTCAATAATTCTATCGATGAGGCGATGGCAGGCTGCTGTAAGAATATAGTGATTAGGCTATTGCCAAATGATGTGATTGAGAACACTGACGATGGGCGCGGCATTCCGGTGGAAAAACATCCGCAAACTAAAAAATCCACCTTGGAAACAGTTCTCACGGTGCTGCATGCCGGCGGAAAATTTGGAGGTAGCGGCTACAAAATTTCTGGCGGTCTGCACGGTGTAGGCGTTTCCGTAGTGAACGCTCTTTCTGTTTGGACGAAAGCGCAGGTCAGGCGCGATGGTAAAATTTATGAAATGGAATTCAAACGAGGCGAACCTCAGTCAAAAGACGTGAAGGTGGTTGGCAAATCTACCGATACCGGAACGACAATAACTTTTCAGGCTGATCCGCAAATTTTTCCGGAAATAAAATATAGCTGGGAAAAGATTTTGGGTTATGTGCGCCAACAGGCATTTCTGACCAAGGGCGTGAGTATCAAGGTATATGACGAGAGAGATAAAGAGAAAAAAAGAGCCTATGGATTTCTTTTCGACGGCGGCTTGATCTCCTTCATCAAATTTTTGAATCGGGGCAAAGAAATCAAAAACGACATGCCCTTTCACGTGGAAAAAACCGCAGACGATGTTTTAGTGGAAATATCCATGCAGTACACTGACGGCTACAAGGAACACGTTTTCTCTTTTGCTAATAATATTTTTACGTCCGAGGGCGGCATGCATGAAGCCGGTTTTCGCGCGGCGCTGACGCGCGTGTTGAACAATTACGCGAAGAAGAATAATTTTCTCAAAGAAAAAGATGAAAGTTTTACCGCGGAAGATTTGCAGGAAGGGCTGACGGCTATCATCAGCGTGAAACTGCGCAATCCACAATTTGAAGGACAGACGAAAGCGAAACTGGGCAATGGAGAGGTGCGCGGTATTGTTTCTAGTGTGACCGCGGAAGCTTTGGCGGACTATTTGGAATCACATCCTCACAATGCCAAAGCGATTTTGGAAAAATGTTCTTTGACGGCGAAAGCCAGGATCGCGGCGCGGGCCGCCAAGGACGCGGTGATTCGCAAAGGCGCGCTTGAGGGTATGACCCTGCCAGGAAAATTAGCAGATTGTTCTTCAAAAGATCCTTCGCAATCCGAGCTCTACATCGTGGAGGGAGACTCGGCTGGCGGAAGTGCGAAGCAGGGACGCGATCGAAAATTTCAAGCCATCTTGCCATTGCGCGGAAAATTGGTGAATGTGGAAAAAACTTCTTTGGATAAAGTGGTAAAATCAGACACGTTGAAACCGATCATCATCGCGCTCGGCGCCGGTATCGGCGACAGCTTTGATATTAATCGTTTGCGCTATCACAGAATCATCATCATGGCCGATGCCGATGTGGATGGCTCGCACATCCGAACTTTGCTTCTGACATTTTTTTATCGTTACTATGAACCAATCATCCGAGCAGGCTATGTCTATATCGCTCAGCCGCCACTCTATAGGCTTCAGCGTGGCAAAGAGATTCGATACGCATATACAGAAGAAGAGAAGAATCAGATAATTAGCGAGATTCAGAAAAATCAAAAAGAGGTTCGACCTCTCTCGACCGGAACAACCAAAAGAGGTCGAACCTCTCCCGGCGAAGAAATTGTGATGGAAACCGACGAAACGGTCGAGGGCGAGAGCGAAGTCGGTGAAAAAGTTGCGGGAATTAATATCCAGCGGTACAAGGGTTTGGGGGAAATGAATCCGACTCAGCTTTGGGACACGACCATGGATCCGGCGCAAAGGATGATGCGCCAGGTCATGATTGAAGACGCGGAAGCAGCGGACCGCGTGTTTGATATTTTGATGGGCAACGAGGTGGAACCCAGAAGGAGGTTTATCCAAGCCCGTGCCAAGAGCGTGAAGAATTTAGACGTGTAAAAAATTCAAAAATATAATCTTGAAAAACCGGCTTTCGTAAGCCGGTTTTTTGATATCAAAACATGCCTTCTTACTTTTCTTGTCCCACAAGAAAAGTAACAAAAGAAAGGGCCATCCGGAGCTAATTTACTAACAAATTTTTGTTTTTTTCACTAAAAATTTTGGTTGCCCGCCACTACGTGGCGACCTAAAATTTTTTTAACGTTCAAAAACCTCAATTTGTGGTAGTAAATTAGCTAGGATGGGTTTATTTTTTTAACTTATTTTTAAGCTTTTTTGATATCAAAAAAGAGTCGGGGGGCCTGTGGATAACTCGGCTTGTTGACATTGAAAAAACCCTCAAAAAGTTGTATAATTTAAATAAGAAAAAATGTTTGTTTTTGCCTGAAGCAGGATAAAATTAAATATGTTTGATATCAAAAATGGCTGTTGAAAAAAATACCGAGGAAGAATTGGACTTGTTGACCTTGTCAGAGGCTGCGAAAATAGCCGGCTTCACTCCGGAATATTTGAACATGCTGGCGCGCAAGAAAAAGCTGCAAGCCATGAAGATCGGCAGAAACTGGTTTACGACCCAAAATTGGCTGAATGATTTTTTTCATCCCGAACTGAAAACTCTCGATCTGGTTTCGGAAGAAGAAATTAAAACCGGTCCTGACATGGATGTGCCCCAAGAATCGACTTCCGATTTGGCGTCCGAATCAAAAAAAGAAAAGGCGCCAGTTGCAAATTATGAAAATAAATTTTCGCAGAAAGAGTCTGCGAAATGGTGGCAATCCTCAAGAGTTTTTTCTTTAACTGTGATTGTTATTTTAATTTTTTTTGGGACACTGCAAACAATTAAGATAAAACAAAAACTGGATAATAATAATTCAGGCGTCATAGATCAAATACAAATGGAATTAGAAAAAATTGAAACGCTTGATGCAGCAGATCAAGAGGGCGAAGTTCTCGGAACACAAACGGAAAATATCGGCCGGGTGCTTTTGGCCAGTGAGAATTATGCAATCAAAGAAATTAAATTTGGCGGCGATGTCAGTCTCTTGGCCTCAAGCTATGAAAATTTTCCACTCAAACTGACGGATGTGCGCAGCCAGATTGTGACGACCAAGAACAAAGATGAATTCCAGCTTTTGGTTTATTGGAAAACGAACAAACTGGCCGTTTCGAGCATCGCATATTCCAAGATGGGCGCGGACTCCTCAAAAAAAATATCCGAAGAAGACTTTGGTTTTAGCCATAGCGTGATCATACCCAAATTGGAACCGGCCACGGCCTATACATACATCATCACTGCCAAAGACAAATGGGGAAACACAATTACGTCAGATAAATATTCAGCCTACACCGGCGCCAAAGATGTTTCAGTCTTCGAATTGATCGTCAAGGCGGCCGAAGATACATTTGGCTGGGCGATGAATAAATAATTTTCAAATATAAATTAAAATAAAAAGTGAGAAGCAAAAATAAATCATTATCCATAATCGTTCTCGTGACTGTGATCGCTGGCAGTGCTTTTTTCGCGCTCAATTTTTCCAAAGCCGCGCCGGACGCAAGTGGTTCAGTAGTGAAGCAGATCGACATGACCGCCTATGTAGTCAGTAATGATACCAGCAAAGACATACCGAATGGTGAGTATGATGTTCGTTTCGCGCTGTATACCGCGGATCGCACGACGACTGATCCTTATCCATCCAACGCGGATGCGGGCAGAAAAATGTGGGAAGAAACTCAGAAAGTTAATGTAACAAATGGACAACTGTCAGCCTATCTTGGTTCAGTCAATCCATTTCCGGTGTCAGTCAATTTCAATACCGGCGATTATTATCTTGGCATCCGGATTGGTCAAGATTCCGAAATGGTGCCGCGCAAAAAAATCGCGGCGGTGCCGACCGCAATAAACTCCTCTTTTTTGAATGGTGCTAAAGTTGGGACCAATGAAGGCGACATTCCGCAACTGGGATCCGGCGGGAAGTTGGACATCGAACTTTTGCCCACAGGAACCGGTTCGAATATGCTGGTCCTTGGCAGCCGACTGAAAAAATATCTGCCAGTGGCCGGCGGCGAAATGACGGGGGAAATCACTTTTGATGATGCGCAAACTTTTGGTGACGCAACCTTGACGCAAATCGGATATTTGAGCGGGCTGACATCGCCGCAGGACGGGCTGGTATATTTTTCCGGAGATACAATTCAAACCCTGGCCAACGGTGCGGATAATTATATTTTGAAAATGGTGAGCGGCGTGCCGACCTGGATTCTGGGCGGAGCCGGCGGGATGGAAGCGCACAATCTTTTGGATGGAACCTGGCATGGAGACACAAATGCCGGGGTGGCTTCGCGCGGAGCCTTGATGACTGGCCAGGATTTTTCTGGCACGAATAAATGGGCAGCTTTGACAGCGGGAACAAGCGGACAAATTTTGCGCGTCAATGCGAGTGGTGACACGGAATGGTGGACGCCGAATTTTGGAAGCGACGTGAGTGTTTCCGGCACATTATTGCAAAAAACCGGCGACACGCTCTTTGTGAAAGAAGGAACGCTAACTTCTGGCCGACTCTGCACTTACGACACAACCAATGGACTGGTTTGCAACACGGACAGCGCAACAGTCGGACACGCATCCGCAACCTTGGCCGGACAAAATTATTTATCTTTAGTCGGTCAGGCTTTTACAGCCAATGCGATTAACTTAGCTTCAGCAAATGTTACTGGAACTTTAGCAGTTGGTAACGGCGGAACCGGCGCAACAACACTAGCCGCTGATGGAATTTTATACGGCAATGGAACTAGCGCAGTCCAAGTGACTGCCCGATCCGGTCTTGCTCAGCAAGTATTAATGGAAG
>JBAYLE010000017.1:0-15081 GCA_041664225.1 Parcubacteria group bacterium
GCCGACGCGGAAATTTTATTTGAAGTTGGAAAAGAAAATTTTGAACCAGCGCCGGAAGTGGATAGCGCCGTAATACGAATGTCACGAATCACGAAAATTAAAGAAGAACGAATAAAAACGAATGATTTTTTTCGTATCGTAAAAGCAGGATTTTCCGCCAAGAGAAAAACTTTAATAAATAATTTATCCAACAGTCTGCATTTGGATAAAACGATAATTGAAGAAAAAATAAAAACCGTTGGGTTGAAACCAACAGTCAGGGCTCAGGAGTTAAGTGTAGAAGATTGGAAAAAATTAACTGCTCTTATAAAAATAGAGTCTTAACTAGAATCAAGCCATAAACAAAAATGACTCCCAGGACCCACCAAAATAATTGGTGCGGTTTTTTTGACAGTACAAACCAAAAAGCTAGGCCGCCAAAAAGCATTGCCCACCAAAACAGCCGGAATTCATTGAGCATAAAAACGCTCAGCATAAACGAGATAAAAATACTGGTTGCCACTATCAACCTGCCTCTTTCTTCACCAAAAATAACCGGGATTGTATAAATTTCATATTTGCGATCGCCCTCGATATCTTTAAAATCTTTGATTGGCAAAGAAAGAGTCAGAGATATAACCAGTAGCAAAATTATCCGCCAGGAAAGGCCTACGATGTTTTGGTCTCCGGAAAAAAGTATAAAGCCCATAAAAATAACCAGAAGCAAGGCCATTGAACTAACGAAAGTTGCAATAATTGGAAATTTTTTCAATCGGAAAGGACGCGCCGAATAAATCCAAGCTAGAAATTGATAAAAGAAAAGGAGCAGTGCAAATTTCACATCTACCACTAATCCGCCTAAGATCGACAAGCCGAAAAGCAAAATTCCCAATTCAAAATACTCCTTTTTCTCAAATACGCCTTTTTGCAATGGCCTCCAAGTATTGGAAATTTTATCGATTTCGTAGTCGTAGATGTCATTGACAATCACCGAGGCTAACCAGGCTAACCAGACACTTATTAACAAGTCAAAAGTCGCAAAAAAGGAAAAGATTGTCACATTAAAATTGCTTGGATAAGCCAAATATCCCAGCCCAAGGCCAATACAAAACAATCCGGAATGAAAAATAATTTGCGGAAACCGAGCATTGCCTATTATGGCTATGAATTTTTGCCTATTCATAACCCAAAAAAGTCCTGCGAGTAACAGCAAAAAGAAAGCAAAATAAACCAAATCCAGATTATATGGGAAAGAAAAGGCCAAATTGCCAAAATAAACTCCAAAAATCTTGGCCGGAGCTCCAAAAAGCTGGGCGATTTTAAATCCCTGTATATCGCCAAAATTGCCGGTTTGGGTAAAATAATAGTAGATAAAAGCAAACCAGGAAGGGAAGGTGCCCATAAAAAATAAGGTGGCATAAGTCAGAAAAGCCCCCAAAAAGGATTTCACCAGCTTTTTGGTTCTTAGCTGAATCAAGCCAAAAACCAAGACGATAGTGAGAATAAAAACAATTTTGGTTCCAAAATAGACTATCCCAGACGGCAAATTGCCAAAAAAGGTCTTGAATTCGCCCCAAATTCCACTCAAACTGTCTAGCGCATAAAAACTCCAAAAAACACCGCCGTTAGTCTTCACAATATCGAATAAGGGTGGCAAAACAACTAGCCAGGAAACCCCCAAAAAAAGCATGGCCAACTTTTGCGGCTTTATTTTAAGTATTTTGCTTAGGAAAAGCCAAATAATCAGATAGGCGATTAAAAAAAAGAAGATATTGTGTAAATAGTCTGTCAAAACAGCAGCCGCGGAATCTTCCGATGGGATAATGATCCGCTCGATCAATATCCTGCTCCCGATGATGCTTGCAAACACGCCCGCCCAGACCAAAACATTAACTTCTATTTCAAAAATTTGGTCGATTATTTTCTCAATTTTAGATAATATTTTTTGCATACTTTTAATTTATCAGTCTTCCGACTTTTGAGCAAATATAAACAACGAAGCTGTGTATAACTGTCTGTTCGCCAAACTATTTTTGTGTTATAATTTTATTGATGAAAACTAAAAATTTCAAATTATCACTACTGGTTTTAACCGGCTTAGTAATTTTAAGTTATGGTTTCTTAATTTCCGCTCAAGAGGGCTTTAACTCGACATCTAATGTTTTAACCAACACAACCAATAACGCCGACCAAACTAGCAATAACCTGACTAAACAAGTGGCGCAAAAACTTTCGACTATCGCCACTAATTCTGACCCAGCAAGCCAGCAGATATCTCTGGAAACATTGCAAAAAAATATTAACGAATCAGTTAGCGAGACTTTTTCTGAAAGCGACTTGCCAAAAATATCTCCTGACAGCATCAAAATCAAAAAACAGGACTACAAGGGCACCTCCGAGCAAATCAAGGCCAAGAAAAAAGAAGATGTCGTTAATTATATGATAGCGATTTATTACATCCTCTCCAGCAATTCGCCCAAACCGATCACCTCAAACTCTGACGTATTGGCCACTTTCAACTCATTGATTTTTGATGTTGTTTCTTCGATTGGCACGCGGCAAAGTGCGGCGCTGGATCACATTCAAAAAAGCGGAGAGAAAATGCTTGCTCAGATGCAAGACATCGAAGTTCCTGAGGAGCTGATCGATTTGCACATTAAGGGTTTGAAATTTGCTCAATATGCGATGTCGATCAAGAGCACTATCTCGCCTAACACAGACGATGCGTTGCTTGATCTTTCCAACTTGGCCAAGTTGGAAGGTTTTGTCGAGGCAATATCTAGCTTTTTCGGAGAAGCCCAGAATAAATTTACCGAATACGGCATTGACTATGACGATTTGATGATGCAAAAAATAAACAACCTGGGAGCACCGGCGCCAGATCCGGAGGATTTGGAAAAAGCGGCAGCCCAAATTCAAGCGAGCACTTCAACTAGCGACACAACGTCCGACAGCACTTCTACTGACAGCGCTGATACATCGGCCTACGATAGCAGTGATACTTCTGATTCAACATCTGGCGACACTACGAGCACAACAACAGATGATACAAGCACGAGCCCAACAACCAATTAATACTTTTGGCAATGCAAATTAGTTTTTATAGAAAATTTATCCGCGTAATGGCAGTTCTTATCCTTTTCTCTTTTTTGTTTTTCCCGGCTCACAAATCAGAAGCAGCCGCCTGGCCGGCTATTGATCCCGTTATCAACAGCGCTTTGACCAAAATCATGGACCAAATCAAGGCCATGCTCTTAGGAGTTGCCAAGCAAGCAGCTATCAAAGCTATTCAAGAGGAAATGACCTATCTGATCACCGGGAAATCTTCCGGCGGGGCAATGTTTGTCACTGATTGGAATGATTATCTGAAAACACGCCCCCAGGCCGCGGCTAATCTGGTTATCAATGATTACATCAGCCAATCACTGCGAGGCAGAGGTTCGCTGGTTGGCTATGTATCGGCCACGACAGCACAAGCAGAGGGGGTCGGCATGAGCTATGTCAGCCAATTGGGACAATGGGCACAAAACAGCACATCTGATCAACAGGTGGGGCAAGTAATGTTCACGGGCAACCCAACACAAATATTTTCCGGCCGGCAACCTTTTCAACAAATGAACTTGTATTTTTCGGGCGTCAATAACCCCTGGGCTTTTAGTATGGATGTGCAAGCTAGATATCAAGAAGAAATAGCAAGACAGGAGAGGATAGCTGAGGTTAGAGTTATCTCCGGCCAAGGATTCCCCGGCAACGATTCCGATGGCATGACCATTACCCCAGGCGCATTGATCAAGGATCAGTTAGCTAAAGTTCAAAGTATGGGCGTCGATATGATCGCAACTGCCCGAGAATTGCCAGAACTTATTACTTCGGTTGTTTCCATGACTATCAGTCAAACTATCCAGCAGGGTATCGGTAATTTGCAATCCCAGGTGCACCGGGAAATTACCAATGTGCGCAATAATGCTAAAAATCAAATGAATCAAACAATCAGAAATATTGGACCAGCCGCTTATTATAAGTTCTGAAAATTTCAGCTGATGCATTTTTTAAATAGAAAATTGAAAATATTCAGCGCGATCATTATTTTTGTGATAATGGGCGGTTTTTTGCTTTTTACAGGAATTAGGCACGCTAGAGCAGCTACTTCAGCAGAAAATTGGGCGATGAACTATTCTCGTTTCGTACTAAGCGGTTTTGGTATTGGTGACATGCTGGGGCTATATAATCCAGCCGATATAATCTACGATCAAACATCCGGCAGTCCTCCTGGCACATCTGCTGAGACCTTTAATAACGGCTGCAAACTCACCCTTAACCCATCAACTTGGGTTACTTGTCTTCTTTTGGCGGTCTTGGATTTTGTTGGTTGGATTATGTCCATTGCTGCTTTAATATTCGCATGGGCAGCAGATGCTAAAAATCTGACCGCTGTCATTAACGGACCCGCTGTTTATAACGCTTGGAAAATAATCAGAGATTTTCTGAATATGGCTTTTATTCTGGTTCTTGTTTATACTGCTTTTACGATTATTTTCCAAGTTGATTCAACAAACAAAAAAAGAATTTTGACTGTCGTTTTAATGGCTCTCTTGGTTAATTTTAGTTTCCCAATCGCACGCTTTATTATTGATGTCGGCAATTCGATGATGTACACCATTTTTAATAATCTTTTTGATGGAGTAAAGGATCCGAGCGCCATTTATGCTTCCATCACTGGCAAGGCCCAATTGGGCCCAATAATACACCCCGCTGATCCGACCATTTCAAGCCTCTTAGCCTCTATTGTTTTTGTAGCTATTTTAGCTGTCACCCTATTGATGATGTCAGTTCTCTTTGTCATTCGCATCGTGGCCCTAGCTCTGGTCATTATTTTTTCGCCCATAGCTTTTGTCGGCGTAGCCGTCCCATCTATGGAATCAAAGGCCGGGCAATGGTGGGATTATTTATTCAAATATACTTTTTTTGGCCCAATTATGGCGTTTATGCTTTATATTGCGATTACTCTTATGAACACGATTATCCCTGTCAGCGTCGGAGCGACAACCGCAAATGAGCAGCCAATTTTGGTTGCTATGTCCACATTTGCAATCCCAATTATTGTTCTTTGGATCGGTATGGGTTTCGCACAAAAGATGGGCATTGAGGGCGCTGATTTTGTAACCAAGCAAGGCAAGGGCGCGCTCGCTTGGGCAGGCAAAAAATTCAGCGGATACAATGCGATCAAGCGGCAATATGAAGGATTTAATAAACAAAGAAAGGCTCGCCAGGATGAAAAAGATAAAAACACTTATGGTGGCAGTCTTGGTAAGAGGCTAAATAAAATGCAGGATTCTCTTCATGGTGCGTTTACAACCAAGGATGCAGCTACTAAAAAAGCCAAACATTCAGTAATTCCTGGAGCAAAAAGCGCGTGGGAAAGAGCTGAAAGAATGCGTCAAGCAGAAACAATCAAGGATGTTAAAGACAAATCAGAAGATCTAAAGGGAGCGAAAATAGAAACCTTGTCCGTAGAGGTAAATAACAGCTTTGATGCTGCCGGGACAGTCAAAGGCAAAATCACAAAGGATCAAGCTGGAAGCGCACAAGCATTTATGAATAAACAGGGTGATGACCGCAAAACATTTGTTGAAGAGGCCATAACGACTTACGGGGGAGCGCCAATTGCCAACATGATGGCTGGTGCTCCAGCAAATATTCAACAAGCCGCTGCCGTTGTTGCTGGAGCGCCTCTTGCTTCACCACCTTTCCCACCGCCACCTTCTTATCAAGATGCTCTACGCCAAATAACCTCCTTCATCAACAGAAAATCAGAAGAAGTAGTGACTCAGTACACTAAATAATTTTGCTATGAAAGACTTAACAGCACAAGAAGAATTTAATATCCAAGGGATCATTCGGGAACCACATTTTTCCTATATTGATAGCACGCTAACAAATAGGAAGAGGGTCTCTTATTCCGTTTTGGCAAGAAAAGAAGGTGACGTCCTTCTTATCGATAGCTCGGGTTTTCTTATCGATTCGGTTTTTGCCGGGATAACAGAAAGGCATATTGAATATATAGCAAAAAATGGTCCAAAAAATTATAAAGAAAATTTATTTAAAATTTTACAAGATAAAGAGATGCTTCATGGAGTTTCCGAAATTATCCAGGCCTTGGATAAGGAATTAGGAGAAAATGCAACTCAAAATCGAGAAAGGATAAATAACGTTATTCGATATATAAAAGACAACCGCATAGTTTTTGAATTTTAAATTTATTACAAATGTCTGTTTACCCACAACAACCTAATTATTCGCAGAAGGCTCCATCACCGATGGACTATGATTTGCAGTCCGAAAAACAAAGGATTGCCGAATCGACAGAAGAAATCAAAAAAGAACTGCTGGAAAAATGGCAGAAAAGATACGCCAACGCACAAATTTTCCCTGATGCGATTCTTCCCATGAGTTCGACCTTGCGAGACTTCTTGCTTTCTTTCCAAAATACGCTTTTTTACAATGACCTCGCCAGAAAATTCAATTTGAACCAGAAACAACGGGATGCTTTGCCGCAAATTATCTGGCAAATATGTTTGAATAAAAAATGGGACCAACTTGGGGCTCTCATCCAAAATAATTTATCCATCGGCCTGCCAATTGCCGAGCAAATTGTGGCTTCACTAAATCAAAACATTATTCTAAAAGCCCGGGAATTGTCTCAACAAAATTTTGCGGGGCAAGGAGGACTCTCTGATTTGAAGACCGAATCGCCGGAAAACAGAACAGCCAAGCTGACTTTAAATGAAGCCCTGAAACAATATCCTGGAATCGGAGAACAGTTGATCACTTCTGAACATATTTCGCTCAAAAATTTTCCTGAACCGGTGCGTCCATCGATCAAAAACTGGTTGGCTGACTACACATTCACGCTCGGCTATGAAAAACACAGCTCCGTTGAAAGAAACAACTATGTTTTTCACGGGAGCAATTCATTGCACCTATCTTCGGCTGACAGACAAAAGTTGACATATATTTTAAGCGCCTACGACACAGATGTTTCTATCACGATAAATAAAGTTTTGAAACAAGTTATGTTTCCGGCAGTCAGCAGTGAACCGAAAATTTCTCCCGTGCCAAAAGAAACCAGCGCCCCGCCAACACGCGTGGCTCAAAACATGATTCCCGAAATCAAAGCACAGAGACCAGAACTGGCCCATATCCAAACTTCACGACCAGCGCAAGAGCCCAACTCCAGAACGCAACCATTGCAATCGGCCGCAATTCATCAAAATTCTTTTTTCCACAACGATGCACCCTCGCAGACCGCAAGCATGCCTGCTCGTCCCGCCGAAGTTCCAGCGAAGCCTGCCTCTGTAAACGATCAAAAAACATCGGCTGCCAATATAAGTTTCTCTTCGGCTCAGAAACTGCCCTATGAAAAAATTTACCCCGTTAAATCCCTGCCTCAACAGGATGCGACAAAGCCGCAACCCAGTGAAGAAAAACCCCACTCCTTTGTTATCCGACCCGTTTTCAGCCAACCAGAAAAGAAGCTTGAGACTAGGCCGTTACCTAAAAATGTAATCAATCTTAAAGAAGATAAATAATTCAGTTATGTTGTTTAATATTCCACAATTTATCGATAAGGAAGATAAGATCGTCGGATTCCTTACAGCCAAACAATTGGGCTGGCTATTCGGAGCAGGCACGGTCTTAATGGTGCTTTGGACGATTTTAGACACCACCGGCTTGATTATAGCGGCTATTCCCGTGATAGGGATTTTCGGCGCCCTGGCCTTCTACCAACCGAACGGACAGCCTCTGATTTCATTCGCCCTTTCCTCAATCAGCTTCATGCTTAACCCCAAGATTTATATCTGGCGCAGAATTTCAGAAAAAGAAACCGCTAAAAAAACCGAAAAGAAAAGAAATGATATTATACAGGTGCAAAAAGAAATAAATACTGATAAAATAGAAGAACTTTCGAGAGTGCTTGATCACAAGCAATAATTTTAAATCACCACTATTATGGAAACCTTGCATTCGGAAAAATTAGCCAAAAAAGCATCGACTTCACCCACCCAACAGTTTTTGGATGTAGCGGAAGTCAGGGAAGAAGCTATCGTGCTCAAAAGCGGCGCTTTGCGCTCGGTCTTGGCCGTCTCAGCCATAAATTATGATTTGAAATCATCCGAAGAGCAAGATGCGATCGTCAACCAATATCAAAACTTCCTTAATTCTTTGGATTTCCCGGTTCAAATCCTGATCAGCTCCCGCAAGCTCAATATAGAAAAATATGTAAGCTTTATCGAGACTAAAGAGAAAGTACAGGAAAATGAATTGCTCCGGCTGCAGATATCTGAGTATAAAAATTTCATCCATCAATTGGTGGCGGTGTCAAATATTATGGAAAAAAACTTTTATATCATTGTTCCTTTTTCACCCATCGAAAATAAAGACACCGGGCTTCTTAGCAATTTAGGCAATATGATCAATCCCAAAAAGAACATCCTCGAAAAAAGAGAAAACTTTGAAATCTATCGCAACCAGCTTTTTCAAAGAGTCGACCACGTCATCGCTGGGCTTTCCGGCATCGGCCTTCGGATCGTCCCCCTGCAAACCCAGGACCTGATTGAATTATTGTATGAATCCTACAACCCGAAAGTTTTCAATGAGGAAGAATTGGGGAAAATGGAGGAGTTAGACATTAAATAAAAAATTTTAAGTACGAAATATTATGCTGAGCTTCCTAAACAAAAATAAACAAAAAACCGAACAGCTTCCCACTGATGAAGTTTTGTTAAGCGAAAAAATATATAAAGAAGGAATTTCCAAGCTCAGCGACCTTATCGCGCCGGCGGCTATCAAACTTACCCCGCGTTATATCCGAGTCGGAGAAACATTGGCGCAAACTCTCTTTGTCATAACTTATCCCAGATACCTCCACAGCAATTGGTTTTCCCCTATCATCAACATCGACATGCCAATGGATATCTCCATGTTTGTACATCCAATAGACACTTACGATATTTTAAAAACACTCAGAAAAAGCTCCACCCAGGTCCAGTCGGAATTGCACATCGAAGAAGAAAAGGGCTTGATCCGCGATCCATCCCTGGAAACAGCCGCGACTGACATCGAAGAATTGCGCGACAAGTTGCAGCAAGGAACGGAAAAATTCTTCCGTTTCGGACTTTATCTCACGGTTTATGGCCAAGATGAAAAAGAAGTGGATAAGCTGGGAAAATCAATTATTTCTATCCTGGAAGCGCAACTGGTTTACGTCAAAGCCGCGGTTTTCAAGGCCGAACAAGGATTTGTATCCAGCCTGCCGATTGCTAATGACGAATTGAATGTAGGCACCAGCATGAATTCCGCTCCGCTTTCTACGACTTTTCCTTTTGTATCTTCAACCCTGTCTAATGATGAAGGAATTTTATATGGCATTAACCGGCATAATAATAGCTTGATTATTTTTGACCGTTTCAAGATGGAAAACGCCAATATGGTCGTTTTTGCCAAATCCGGCGCCGGAAAAAGTTATTGCGTCAAGCTTGAAGTGTTGCGATCCATGATGATCGGAACGGATGTTATCATTATTGACCCGGAAAATGAATACAAACATCTGTGTGACACGGTTGGCGGAGCTTTTATCAAAATTTCTTTGAATTCCCAAAATCATCTAAACCCCTTCGACTTGCCTAAAATTTTGGAAGACGAAGACCCGGAAGATGTTTTGCGCAATAACATCGCAAACTTGCTGGGGCTTCTGCATATTATGCTCGGCGGCATAACTCCTGAGGAGGATTCCATCCTGGACCGCGCCCTGCACGAAACATACTCGATCCGCGACATTAGCGCGCAGACCAATTTTAACATCTTGACCAAAGAGGCTTTCCCGACCATGTCTGATTTATATCAAGTTTTGCGCAACATGGATGGTGGAGAAGATTTGGCCACTCGGTTGGAAAAATACACTGAGGGTGTTTTTGCCGGATTCCTAAATAATTCAACTAATATCAAAGTTGATAATCAACTGGTTGTTTTCAATATCCGCGACATGGAAGAAGAGCTGCGTCCGGTGGCCATGTATATCGTTTTGCAATTTATCTGGAATGAAATGCGCACCAATCTCAAAAGACGCTTAGTCTTGGCCGACGAGGCCTGGATTATGATGAAATATGACGATGCCGCCTCTTTCTTGTTCGGAATCGCTAAGCGTTGCCGCAAATATTACACGGGACTTACCACAATCACTCAAGACGTAAATGACTTTTTGTCTTCCCGTTATGGAAAACCCATCGTTACAAACTCTTCGATCCAGTTGCTGCTCAAGCAGTCGCCTGCGGCCATCGATGTTATTTCTGAAACATTTTATCTGACTGACCAAGAAAAATTTTTGCTCCTGGAAAGCAACGTAGGAGAAGGGATTTTCTTTGCCGGCACTAAACATGTCGCCATCAAGGTTATTGCGTCTTATTCCGAAGACCAGGTCATCACCACTGATCCTTCCCAGCTGCTGGAAATAGAGCAGGCGAAAAAAGAATTTGCCGAGGAAGAATAAGGGTTAATTTTTGTTTATGTCCACTGAGTACGCATACGCCAACAATTTAAACGCTACCCGCAAAGGGCACCGCCTGAAAACCCCCGTGAGCATGTCTAAGGAGGCCAAACAAGAATTGTCGCTGTTTAAATATGTGCGCATCGAAGATTTTATTTTTGTTGGATTCGCTGTCACAATCGCACTCCTAAAAGATATTCTGGATTTTGTCGGCATCGGTTCTTTGCCGGCAATTGGGACGGTGGTTACTGTTGTAGTTTCCATCTTTATCGCCGCTTCCATGTATATTGTTGGTGCCAACAAAAAAATGAGAAAAAAAGCCCGCGCACAAGCAAATTCAAGCAAGTTTGTAATGAAGCGCCTGGGCACATTGTTTGGAGGCACAATAGCAGAATTTATATTTGGTTTGGATTTTCTGCCGATTGAAACACTGATGACTCTTTTTCTTTATAGATTAATATTGTTAGAAAGAAAAGAAGAGAGTGGGGCCAAATAGAGAAACCCGGTCTATTAATGAGGCTGCGCGAATGCTTAAAAAAATTATGCCTTACGCAAAAGAGAAAAAAATATTTACAGTTTACCAAGAAGACCTTCTAACCGCCTTCGTATTTTTGGCCTGTTTGATTCTTTTGACATTTTTCCCAACTGACGGCGCTTCGCAAAAAATTACATCGGGTCTTGTTTTCTTATTTATTGCGCCCATTCTCTATCTAAAGCTTGTTTTGAAAAAGGGCTTGGCTGATTTCGGGTGGCAATTAGGAGACTGGAAAAAGGGGCTTGTTTTTTCAGCAGTTTGCTTTGTTCCCGCTCTTCTGATTTCCTTCGTGCTTTTCAGATACACTCCCTTTCTCAAAGAATACCAGCTTCCGTTGGCGGCTATTAACAATTTTTGGTACTTTATTTTTTATGAGTTGGCAATTGTTGGAATTTTTGTAGCCCTCTATGAGGTGTTTTTCCGCAGTTTCGCCATGTTTTATCTTTCTGTCAAAACCGGAATTTATTCCGTTCTCTATCAATTTTTTCTTTTTTTCCTGTTTTTTTGGGTCACGGGCAATCTTGATTGGAACATCATTCCGCTTTTAATCGTTGCTTTCTTTTCTGGGTTGGTTACTTTCAAAAGCCGCTCTCTACTATATTCCTTCGCCACTAGCTTGTTTTTTCTAATAATTTTTGATTCATTAGTAATTAAATTCACCCACTAAATATATATAATTTTTATGAAAAATATCAAAATTAAAAAGAGCCTATTTTCCTTATTTGTTATTGTGGGGTTGCTGGCTTTAAACATTTACCCGGTATTTGCCTTTAGCATTCCCTCGCCATCGAAAGTTGCTTCCGACCTGGAAAAACGCTACCACATTAATTTGGGATCTGTCCAAAGCCAAGGGGAATCTTTTAACACCGGCGATGATAAAAAGCCAGGCGTGGAAGTTTCTCTGTCTTTTGACCCAACCGATCCAAAACTTGGAGAAAAAGTAAGCGCCACCGCTGCACCGCTAAATTTCTATAATGATGACCCCAAGCACCTTTATTACACCTGGTATTTGAAACATCACTATGCTGATGGAGTTCATTCTGTTTATGATAATACTTTGGGCAGAAATATCTCTTGCGACGGTTATGGTAATTGCGATCTCAACGGCGAAGATGGTATCGATATCGAAGACTACAAAATTGCCGCAGCTAGAATTATTGCTGACGGCAGCTTTGATTGGAATGTAGCTCTGGGTCAAGCCAGCAGCAACTGCACCGGCAGCACCCAGCCGTCTTATTGCGCCCAAAGCAATCAGTATCTGTCTGCTACTGATGACCAAGACGGATATAAGTCCGTTTCCGGCGGTGAAGATAAACGGGGCATGCCTCGACATTGTTATTTGCATGATTTTGAATCGGGCACTGATTATGAATTAGTAAATGGAGTTGCCGAAAGCAGCAATTACTGTGTAAACGGCGGCACGCCTATCTGCGCTCTCACCCAAGAAAACCTGACTGGCGATATCGTGAACGGATTAGCGTCAGAATTTGTTTGTACTAGAACCGATGATGAGCCAAGCTGCAGCATCCAAAACTCAACGACTGGAGATTTTTCTTGCCCGTCACCAGATGAGATCCCGATGTGCGTGAAAGAGGATAATATTGTAGATGATATAATAATTAGAAAATTTGATTATACTACCGTCCCACCAACAGCAATTTCCCCGTATGTCAGTGATGAATGTGAAACTATCGATACTGATTGTGTTGTTTGGCCAAAAGCCACCGCGACAAGCACTTGCGCCGCATACCCAAATAGCCCTTTTGATGAAAGCAGTTGCATTACTGGAAGCAACGGCCATACAATTTCTGATATTTCTTTCATCTGTGATGATCCTGATAAACGCCACCTATTCCCTTATCCGCCATCTGGATCCAGGCGGGATAGCGGCGATGAATCCTTCGATTTGGACGAGGAAAAATTTTGGCATACCAATCCCAATTCCGCTTCTTCTATTAATAATGGAAACAAAGACGAAGCCAATGTCATCGGTCTTGGCCAAATGAGTTTTTCCTGGAATTATGAGCCGGGAGACTTGGTGGGTGTCGCTGTAGAGGGCGTTTCTACAACTACCACCAAGTATGATGATTCTTCAATGATGCTTGTCTGGGCACTGCCTAAAAATAAATGCGACATCGAAAATACCGGTACTTATGTAACAAACATCAAGGGCTATAATGTTAAGATTCCCGTTACCGACACAGATATCAATGAATGTCTGGAAGATAATCTTGTCGATCCGCGCGGCGACCAAAATAGCCTGACTGTCTCGCTCTCCTACTCGCCGGAAAGTCCAGTTAATGATACTTCTGTTGATAATGTCGGGGATGAATTAATCGTCTCTGCTTCTGTTCCAAACGGAAAAAACAAAAATTACCTGAACTACCAATGGGAAGTTTATGCAGGCAGCAGCATAAATCCAATCAACGGCTGGGGAGGACCGATATCAAAGTCCGACCTCAAGGTAGACCAGACATCCGGCATTGGGTTCTCGACTTTCAAATTTAAACTAAATTTTCCAACTAGTATTTGGGGAGTTCCTGAACCAGCCACCAAGCTTTTTAGAGTCCGCGTAACAGTAACTGAAAAAAGCGATTCAACCACTACCAACAGCGGTTCGGCTGATGTCATTATCCCAATTTCTTCAACCTCGAACAAAATTCATGTTTATTCAACTTCTGCCGAAAGCGACCTGTCGGTTAACTTATTAACTAATGACGAAAGATGCTCCCGCGACATGGAAAACGTTGTTTGCCCGGTTGTTAAAAATGAAATTGTGGGACTGCAGGTTGATTCCGCCAGCAACACTTTATCCAACTTCCTTTGGACAGTCGACGGTCAACCTTTGGCACCGATCAATCCTAGCTGTGCTTCCGGTGATTGTGTTTCCAGCACCGGCGCCGCTACAGACATGGTCTTTTTCCCGGTTTTAAAAGAAAAGGGAGAGCAATATTCTATTAATCTGACCGCGGATACATCTTCCGGCAGCAGGCTTAATTTAACCAAGACCTTCAAGGTTGAAGACCCAAAGGTGATCATAGCCATAGATCCGTCTAGCAACGACACCTGTAAGGCAGAATATCTAGGTATGTACGTAGATCTAGATGGAGTTGAGTGGCCAGATTATAGCGATACTTCCTTTGTGGCTGTAACCGGAACCATCACGCTCAAACCCGAACTCAATATGCCCTTTATCCAAAACGCTCAGTGGCTTATTGACGGTGTCGAAGCAACCTCTTTTGGCGCTACTGTCCAGGCTGATGGCACGCTAAGCTTCACCGCTGACAAAGCACCTGGGGAAACCTATAATATTACTTATAGCGGTATTTATGCTCAAGATATGAACATCAAAAAGGTTTTGAATTCTTCTTTTGACGTGCAACTAAATGAGTTCTTCGAAAAACCGATCGGCGCTGCCGTTGAAATCACAATGACGGAAACTTTTGCTGATGCAACGGCCCAGGCTCCAACCGTTCGTAAAATTCTGGCCAGTATCGCCACTGATATCCCAGCTTATATTATTTTCCTTTTTCGTATTGTTTTGACGACATTTCTGATTCTATTTATTTCCTGGATATTTTCGGCTTTATTTCCACAAACAAATGAGGATTAAAAAATTATTTTTAGCTTTTATAGTCTGTGTTCTTTTTATCCCCATTATTTCCTGGGCAGCCGCTTCTGACCCTTTCAACTACACGCCATTGGAAAAAATACCCGGTTCTGACACGGTAGAGATGACCGATTTCTATGTCTACATCAACGCAATTTACAAGTTTGGCATTTGGGCTATCGGCATTGCGGCGCTACTCATGATTTCCATCGGAGGCTTTATGTATATCACTTCCGCGGGGAATAATTCCAGCATGGAAAAAGCCAAAGGTGTGATTACGGACGCGGTTGTTGGTTTGATTCTGGCTTTAACCGCTTATTTATTGTTGTATATCATCAATCCTGATTTGGTGAAAATTGTGAAACTGCCGACAGCGACTTTTAAGCCGGCGCCACCGGCCCCGCCGACGGGGCC
>JBAYLE010000018.1:0-14630 GCA_041664225.1 Parcubacteria group bacterium
AGAAAGCACAGGTCGAAGAGAAGAAATAAAAAAGTAAATTAAGGCAGGAGAACTAGAATTTCTCTCCTGCTTTTTTTAATCTTTAAATAAATATACCAGTCTGCACCCCAATAGTAAATTCACGGTGAATTACTACGGGGTAAACTAAGGAGCTCAGAAATCAGAAAACGCTTCTAGATAGGCGTTTTTTGATTTTGGATATATAATGAAGTTATAAAAAATAGGATAAAACAATGAGCGCAAAGTCGAATTTTTCTAAAAGAATTCTTGTTGGAATCACGAGTAACTTTGATGGCAGTTGGCGGGATAAAATAAGGGAGATAAACGAGTTTAAGATAGAAGAAGCCGCTCTATTTCTCGAACAAGTGACAACTAAAAAAGAGCGACAGGAAATTTATGCCGAACTTGAAAAATCCACAATTAAAAATATCCTGCTAGTCCATATCAGGAATAATATGGACAAAGATGAGCTGGCTTTTTTGTGCCAGCGCTACAATAATCCATGTCTCACTATTCACGAAGACAGTTTCAAATATTTAGATAAATGGCGAGGTTTCCATAAAAATCTTTTTCTTGAATTGAATTACGACAATCATCTTACAAGGCAAGTAGAAGTGGATAAAATAGGAGGATTTTGTGTTGATCTTTCTCATTTTAAGGCGGGAGAAGAAAAATGGTCAAAAGAATTCTTGTATGTTTTGTCGCAAAAAAGCAAAAAGGATCATTTTATTTGCAATCATGTAAATGGATACTCATATAAAGAAAACCACGATATGCATACAATTTCAGATTTAAAACAATTCGATTATTTGAAAACCCTGCCAGGATTTTTATTTGGAAAAATAATCGCCATCGAGACATATAATACTATAAAGGAGCAATTGAAATTCAAGGAGTGTTTGATTAAATTGCTTAATTAATATAAACCCAGCCCGAACCGCCTGCGCTAATGAGCTCAAAAACCCCTCTTAAAATATCAAAAAATTGCCGATATGCGAGACTTGACTCTAATTTCATCTTATACTAGGATAGAGTGTTATGAAAGAATAAGAAGGTAGTTTAACAAACAAGCTGGAATAAGAAAGGAGGTGACGATCGCAATGGAATTAAAACTGCTTTGTCCTTTTGATTCACAATACCCAGAGTTTGATACCGAACAAGTCGGAAAACTCCGAGATCAACGGGAATTTCCCAACGACCGCGAATGGGCAGTGTATCAAGCGAAGATCTTTTACGAGGTATTTGGTGATGTTCAGAAAGCTGTTGAAATCTTAAAAGAAGCGTTGCAAAAAAATCAACAGGATGCCGATATACTTGCTTGTCTTGGAGAATGCTATTCACGAATTATGGGATCCGAAGAGCTTGCACTTGATTACTGCTCGAAGGCATTGGCAATTAACAACCAATTGGATTATGCGTACACTATTATGGCCAGAGTCCAGACCAGGATAGGCAGACCAATTGATGCCTATAAGTCTGCGATGGCTGCACTTAAGATTAATTCACTCAATTTTGAAGCCGGTGTTTATCTTGGTGCAATCGGTTGTGCGATAGCGCTTGCTGAAAACGACGAAAAAGAGATGGAGTTAAGCATCAAAAATCTCAGGAAAACACAACGGCTGAATCCATCATCTCAGCGTCTTGTGAAGATCATTCAGGAAAATGAAGAAAAACTTAACCAGATGAAAAAATAGTAGCTGATAGAGTATCTAGCTAATTCGTCTAGCAAGCGATGGCTAGATACTCTTTTTCTTTTTTATAAAAAGTCAGAGCTACGTGAACCCCAGTAGTAAATTCACGGTTAATTACTACGGGGTAAACCAAGGAGCTCAAAAAACAGAAAACGCTTTTGGATAGGCGTTTTTTGGTTTTGGTGATAAAATTGGAATATAATAATTAAACCAAAAATATATGGGAATGGAAGACATATCAATTGAAAAAAACAGAGATTTGGAGCGTGAAAATATTTTGAGGGAAGTAAAAAAGCATTTTGTGGAAGCAATTGAGGGATATGAGGACAGTCCTATGGGTGAAAGCCCTGAAGACGCCAAAGACGTAATTAAGTTGCATTCCGCCCTAGATGATATGGACAATAATGATTACACTTCTGCCCATGAATATCTGACAGAAGAAATTGAGCGTTTAAATAACAGAATTTCAGAGGTCAGTGATAATGAGATTGGAAGAAAATATACAATTCCAGATGTTAAAAAATCAATACAAGAGTTAGAGAGACTTAGAGACAGTCTCCTGCTTTCAGAAAAATAATATCTTTTTTCTAAACCCATTCCGAGCCGCATGAGCTTCCCAGTTCAAAATCCAGAAAACGCTTTTTGTAGGCGTTTTTTGGTTTTGAACCTTTTATGGTAAAATAAAAACAGTGTACGAATTAATCAAAAAATAGTCAGGAGATTAGTAGTATTTATTCAAATGCATAACTTGTATAAAAAAACACAAGAAAAAATAGAACAACTGAAGGTATCAGCAGCCGCTGCTTATTGCCAGGGGAAAGACACGGAGATAACAGAAACATCCAAGCGCCGTTTCTTTTCGCTGAACATAAGACTTGCCTGGCTTGAATTCATTTTCAATTTGATGAAATTGCTGATAATTATCATGTATGATTCAGGTACTGTATTTAAAATTTTTTACCAAAATAGCAATATTGACGCCTGTCTTTTCCCTTACCGGACCTTTAAGGTAATCCATAAAAAAATCAGAGTGCTTTCGTATGTTTCGATAATAATCGTGGTTTCAGCAGCCTTAATGGCCAATTTTTCGGATGTTAGCGCCTGGCGGTAGTTTAGCTTGAAAAGGCAACTTTAGTAATGAAGGAATCCCTTAAGGGGATTTTTTGCTTTCTTGCTTTATATTAGCCAAAAACATAAAGTAAGCGAAATTCATTTGGCTCAAACAAGCCAAAAAGCTAGGGTCGCCTTTGACAGGTCGGCCGGGATCTGCTATACTGTCTTTTCGAGTCTAAAAAGGCCTTTTAAGTTGAATTAAGGCTCGAAATTAACAATTAAAAACAATTCATGCGTGTCATTAGTACTCTAGTGATCCTGCTGGGAATTGGGTTATTTTTATCTCCCAAAGCTCTGGCAGCGGAAACAAGAAGCACTGATGAAACAAATACAAATTTTAAAATACAAGATAATATCGAAATAGTTAACGGAATTGCATACGACAAATCAAAGGTTTTAGCTTATGCCCCGTATAATTATGAGGGTTATAAGCCAGTTAGCGAATTGAAGAGAGAAGCTGTTATCGCTAAATGGAAAAGAAAACAAGTATCCTTGTGGAATAATCTGCCCAAAGAAAAGTTTACAATTAACGCTTCAGCCTATACGGCTTCGGCGGATGAATGTGGAAACAGTAAGGGCATAACGGCTAGTGGACTCAAGGTGATGGAAAAAAGAACCTTGGCTTGTCCGCCACAATACCCGTTTGGCACTAAGATAAATATTGAAGGTCGGGGTACCTATGTTTGCGAAGATCGTGGGGGTGCGATCAAGGGCAACCACTTTGACATTTATGTCGAGACCAAGAAAGAAGCTTTTGCTTTCGGCAGAAGGAATCTGTTGGCAGAAGTAGTCATAGACTAAAATAAATTTTATAAAAGCAAAGACGCCCTGTGAAAACGGGGCGTTTTTGTTGACCTAGCGGTTTGTTTTTGGTAAGCTAAATTCTGTAAAGGTCCGGTGGCCGAGCGGTTAGGCAAGGGTCTGCAAAACCCTTTACAGCAGTTCAAGTCTGCTCCGGACCTCAAAAATAAAAACTATGCCCGGATGGTGAAATTGGTATACACAAGGGACTTAAAATCCCTCGGTAGCAATACCGTGCGAGTTCGAGTCTCGCTCCGGGCACCACGAAAAAAATCCCTTGCGGGATTTTTTGTATTCTAGTATAAATCCATTCAAAAGCAATCCCTAATCATTCAAACAGAAATGTCTGAAGTTTACTTTTACATCTACCCTTTTTGCTTCAAAAAATTTCTTGGCAAATTCTGCAGTTTTGTATGGGGGATAAGCCTTACAGCTGAAAACATCGAGATATATAGAGTTTGTTTCATTCGCAAAATGTCCGGAGATAAGTGATGTCTCAATCAGCTGGGTCATAGAAAAACCAGAAACACGGGGGTCTTCGCCAAAATGAACCACGAGAGTCTCTCCGAATCTTTTCATATCAATAAAAACACAAAGGTCTTTAACAAACCTTTTTATTTTAGCCGCGCTGCGAAGCGTTTTGGGATTGCACTTATGCAAATCAATGCAGGTGCTCATGCCCCACGGGTTTTCTTTTTTGTATCGTTTTACGATCTCTTGGTCTTTTGTCATTTCTTACACCCGGGAATTCGCTGAAAGATTGTTCAGTCAAATTTACGGATAAAAATTAGTTAATGAATCTATTATATAGAAAATTTTAATTTATGCAATATCTTTTTTGATCTTGTCAATTATCTTGGGGATTCTTTTAAAATCTTTGATCAGGACTTCGCGCATTGAGCCGTTATACAGTGCAGCGGCAGGGTGGTATAAAGTATAAAAAACTTGTTTGCCAATGCCGTCGATTTCCCGGCGCATAGCTTTGCCGTGCACTTGAGAAATTTTTTGGTTTGGTAAAAACCTTTCCATGCTGTGCCGGCCCAGGGTCACGATCAGTTTTGGCTGGATTATTTTTATCTGCTCCAGAAGCCATGGCCAGCAGGCGGCGGCTTCTTCCGGCAAAGGATCACGGTTTTGCGGTGGGCGGCATTTGACGACATTGGCGATATAAACATCCTCGCGCCCGAATTTAATAGTTGAGAGCATTTCTTCCAGAAACTTTCCAGCCGCACCGACAAAAGGGCGTCCCAATTCATCTTCTTTTTGCCCCGGCCCTTCGCCGATGAACATAATTTCCGCTTCGGCGGAGCCTTCGCCGGGGACGACTCGTTGGCATGTTCCACGTAGAACACACCGGCTACAGGCCAGCATCTTTTTATTCAACTGCTCTAATTGTTCTTGTTTATTCAAGCTCATGGATTCTTATTAATTCAAATTTATCATCCTCCGTATTCCATACAGCAAAAGTTGGCGGAAAAATATCGCCAGCTACATTACCGGGGTTCAACATCGTGCAATTATTTATCTTCTCAACCCATGGCTTGTGCGTGTGGCCATGAAAAACAAAATCATATTTTCCGGTATTGCAAAGTTCGCGGGCAACATTAGGGTAATGGACAAAGGCGATTTTTTTTCCGTCAATTTCTGTTTCGCCAAATTTTTTGTGGATAATGGTATTTTTATATTTCTCTGTAAATTCGAAGTCGCGCAATTGATCATTATCCATATTGCCAAAAGTATAATGAACAGTTCCGGAAAAATTATCATTCAAAAAATCCAGAGTATCTTTCGAAGCTAAATCCCCGCAGCAAATAATTATCCCAATTTTTTCTCGCGTGCAAAAATCCAGAACTTTTTTCAGATTCACCTCATTATTATGGGTGTCAGATATAATAGCAATCTTCATTTTATTTACCTCGTAAAGATTTCAAAAGCCTTATATCATCCTTTACGCCTGGGTATTCGGTTTCAAGAATCATATCAATATTATTTTCTTTAGCGAAAGCAATGATATCTTTGAAAACTTCCAGGCCGATTTTGCCTTTCCCAATGTGTTCGTGGCGGTCCTTGTTGGATCCGCAATCGGTCTGGCTGTCGTTAGCATGGATGAGTTTGATATTTTCAACTCCAATTTCTTTATCAATCTTTTGAATAGTTTTTTTAAAATCACGCCAGTCGTATCCGGAAGCAAAAGAATGTTGAGTGTCGAGGCATATCCCGGCAATCACATCACTATCCACACCATCAATAATAACTTTTAATTCTTGCAAGTCATCGCCGATGATTTCTCCGGCGCCGGCGCTGTTTTCCAAAAGTAATTTTGTCGATCCTCTGTAGCCGTCCAAAGATTTTTTAAGCATCTCGATGGTTTTTTTGATGGCTTCTTTTTGACCGAGCTCTTTGGCGGTACCGATGTGGGTCATAACATATCTGGCGCCGAGGAGACTCCCTCGTTCCAACTCATCGCGCACGACACTCACGGAACCATAACGGATTCTATTATTAGCTGAAGCGAAGTTGATATAGTATGGAGTATGGATATAAATAGCTTTTAGGTTGTAGCTTTTAGCTTTTAGCTTAAATTCTTTAATTATTTCTGGAGTTAGTTCTGGGGCTTTACCGCCCTGAGGCGCGCGGGTAAAAATCTGAATAATTTCGCAGCCTAAATCATGCCCGTTTTTGGGGGCATTCTGGATTCCTCCGGCGATTGAGACATGGCAACCTATGTTCATATAAGTAAATACATAGTAACATATAAAAAATTCAGACTGAAGTCTGAATTTATATTATCTCCCAACCCTCTTTAGTTTCCTGAATCTTGCCTTTTATTTCAAATCCCGAAGCGAGTTTGTGGCCGCCGCCGCCGAAGCCGGCGGCGATTTTGGAAACGTCCACGCCCTTGTATTCTTCAGAGCGCAGACTGCCTTTCACAATTCCATCTCCGCGCTCGGATAAGATCAAGGAAAATTTAGTGCCTGGAACGGTGTTTAAGATTGAAGCTACTTGGGCGATATCTTCCGAGCCGGCACGGCATTCATCCAGATCTTTTTGGGTCAAAACAGAAATAATCATTCCATTCTCAGGATTAATTTTAGCTTTTTCAAAGGCCTTGCCCCAGAGTTTCAAAGTGGAAATATCTTTATTGGCATAGGCCGTTTCAATAATCTTGGAAATGTTGGCGCCGTGTTTCAAAAGATTTGATGCGATTTCCATAACTTTGGGCGTTGTGTTGGAATGCTGGAACGATCCGGTGTCGCCCAAGATCCCCAACATTAGCAGGTTAGCCATCGGGCGGGTAATTTCAATTTTGTTGAAGGTTAGAAAATCATAAACGATTTCGCAGACAGAGGAATAACCGGCGTCAATTACATTGATATCTTTTTTGAGAGCTATGTCCGGGTGATGATCAAGAAGTGCGATCACCTGGTTATCTTTAAAACGTGTTACTAGTTTTTGAAATCCGCGCTCCACGCTGTCGCAAGCAATTATCAAATTATATTTTTCCAGTTCCAAATTATCCGGATGGATAAATTTTTCATCTGTTAGTGCGCGCAGATATTCCGGGAAAGGGTCGTAGCAAGCCACATCGGCGGCTTTGCCCAAATTCTTTATATATTCTTTGAGCGCCAAATTTGAGCCGACGGCGTCGCCATCCGGACGCGAGTGCGCGAAAAGAAGAATCTTGTCTGATTCTTTGATAACGTAGTTGAGAGTATTAAATTCTTTAGCAAATTTTTTCACGGATTATTTTTTATAAAAAAGGCGACGGATGTCGCTTTTCTATTTATTGATTTCTTTTAAAAGTTTTTCGATTTCGTCGGCCCGGGATTCGGTCATGTCTACTTTAAATTCAATTTTGGGCAGAGGCCGCATAGCGAGTTTTTTATTGAGTGCGCCTTGGATTTGGTAAAGTTCTTTTTCAAGCGTCTTCACGGTATAATTGATTTCTTTTTCAGGGAAAATACTGATGAATATACGAGTATAGCGAAGATCAGGCGTAGTGTCAACCTTAGCGACCGTAACAAAAACACCAGGCTTCAAGCTGATGTCTCGAGTGATGATTTCGCCTATATGTTGCTGGATAAGAGAGTTAATTTTTGTAATTCTGTCAGGCATAATTTATAATGTTTTTTTCTTTACTTCCTCTTTATATGAAATGAGAATGTCGCCCTCTTTGATTTTGGTTTCACCGTCGAAAGTGATGCCGCATTCATTGCCAGAGGTGACTTCATCAACATTCACCTTGTTTTGTTGCAGGTTAAATAATTTTCCCTTGCCGATTATATTTTCTCCTCGCATAACTTCGATGAGAGATCCGTTTACTACTTTCCCTGAGGTTACTTTGCCGCCCACGATCATATCTTTTTTGCCAGTTTTAAAAATTGCCAGAACTGACATTTTGCCGAGGTCGTTTCTTTCGATTTCCATCGGCAGCATATCAGTCAGTCTATTTTTAATGTCTTCGACTAATTCATAAATAATTTTATAGTTTTTAATTTCGACCTTATTGGTTTCAGCCAAACGTTTGGCGACAGGAGTTGTTTCGATGCTAAAGCCGAAGATCACAGCGTTGGCGCTCTGGGCCAGACGCACTTCCGATTCAGTCGTGTTGCCGACGCCAGTGGCGATATAATCAATGGCTACCTCATCCGACTTAATTTCGCCTAAAATTTGCTGGATCGCTTCCAATGATCCCTGGACATCAGCCTTAAGAATCACATTTAGTTTTTTTATCTTTTCATCCGCGATAGTCTTGTAAATTTTTTGCGCAGTCATTTCACCCATGGTGCCAGTTTGGGTTTTGGAAAGGCCCTTCAATTGTTCGAAGCGAACCCTGGCTCCTGATTTTTCAACCGCCACTTGCAGAATATCATTAGTATTTGGCGCGGCATTAAGCCCAAAAATATTGACTGGATCAGACGGTCCGGCTTCAGAGAGTCTTTTGCCGATGAAATCTTCAATGCGGCGGACCCGGCCATGGGTAGCGCCGGCAATAATATCCTGCCCTTCTTTCAAAGTGCCGGTTTTGATCAGGACTGTGGCGATGGGACCTTTTTGTGGATCCAGATGTGATTCCAGAACTACGCCCAAGGCTGCACGCTTTTCCTTAGCTTTAAAATCTTCCACTTCCGCGACTAAAAGAATATTTTCTAAAAGACTATCGATGCCGATATTTTGTCTGGCGCTGATTTCAGAACACAACACTTGTCCGCCCCAGTCTTCCAAAAGGATTCCATTGTCAGCCAGATCTTTTTTGACTCTTTGAATGTTGGCCTCGGGTTTGTCAATCTTGTTAATAGCCACGATAGTTGGAATTTTTTTAGCCAAAAGATACTCAATGACTTCTTTGGTTTGCGGGCGTACGCCATCATCGGCCGCGACTACCAAAACGGCAATGTCGGCAATGCTCACGCCGCGCTCGCGCATAGCGCTGAAGGCTTCGTGTCCCGGCGTATCCACGAAAGTGATGAATTGACCCTTCTTTTTGACCTGATACGCGCGGATGTGCTGGGTGATGCCGCCAGCTTCCTTAGCCACCACATTGGTTTTACGGATAGTGTCGAGCAAAGTAGTTTTCCCATGATCAACGTGTCCAAGAATAGTGACGACTGGTGGCCGTGGCTGCAAATGGTCGCCGGATTCTTTTTCTTTTCTTAAAATTTCCAAAAGTTTTTCTAAGGTCATGGCGGTTCCAGCCTCGATGACCTCTTCCTCCACTTCATATCCCAGATCTCCGGCGATGATAGAGGCGGTCTCAAAATCAATCTGCTCGTTGATTGTTGCCAGAATGCCGTTTTTCATGAGCTCAGTGATAACTGTGCCTAATGACAAGCCCAAAAGTTCACTGAATTTTTTTACAGTGATCGTTTGGGGGAGTTTAACTTTTTTTATTTGAGACTCTTCCATTATTATTTTAAAAAATATTTTTTGTTAAGATCAGTTTATCTTCTTGGGTTCTAGGACCAGCGCGTTTTTGATCGCCTGCTCTTCTTCTTCAGTCAGCGGGTGTTTGTCGGAGGAGCCGGCAGTAATCGCCTTAGCGTAAATGCGAGTTCCTTCGCGAGTATATAAGGAAGAAATAACAAGACCGGTATTCTTTCCGTTCAATAGCGCAATCGCGAAGCTTTGGTCACCGCCAACTTCTTTAAAGGGGTTGAATCTGACCATAGCGGCTTTATGGATTCCTCTAAAAGCCAGATTATTGATCTGATTGGAGATATTGTAAAGCTCCTGGATGTCTTTATCTAAAGTTTTCAGACTTTTTGCTTGTTGCAGAATGACCTCCTCCAGGTTTTTGGCTTTATTTCCGGCATAAATTTCCGCGTTCTTCCTTTTTAGCTTGCTGAGGCTTATTTGAAGCGCAATATTCCAGATTAAAAGCAAAAAAACGATGATTATGACCGCAACTAAGCCGATTGCTATTGTTTGTTGTGAAAATATGCCCATATTTTTTGTACGTGATTAAAAATAGCATTAATATTGCTTGATGTAAAGGCATCCTACTTTTTTAGATTGGCGGAAGCGAAAGGATTTGAACCTTTGGTACCCTTTGGGATACACCGCATTTCGAGTGCGGCCCATTCGACCACTCTGGCACGCTTCCTATTGTTCGCTATGCGAACTTAAAAACCGATACCAGCGTGGTCCCCGGGTTCCTTTTGGAACCCGCTGAATGCTTATCCGCATTCAGCCCACTCTGGCACGCTTCCCTGTTCATAAATCTATATAAGATTTTCACATTTAGCAACTGTGCATAGTTAGCCATTTGGCCATTCCCTATTTTTGTTGTAAAATATAATCATGGAAAACGATTTTTCTTTCGGATTGAAATTTATTGATCCGGAAGAAGTTTTAAAACAATTGGATATAAGTGAGGGCATGCGGATTGCCGATTTTGGTTGTGGCACCGGATATTTTTCTTTAGCTTTGGCAAAAAAAATCGGCGAAGAAGGAGTCGTCTATGCTTTGGATATACTTCCGGAAAAATTAGAAGCGGTAAACAGCAGTGCGAAAAATCTTAACCTGACCAATATCATCACTCAGCGGGCTAATCTGGAAAACGCCAATGGATCCGAGCTCGATGAAAATAGCATGGATCTGGTTGTTGTGAAAGATATGTTGTTCCAAAACAAAAAGAAAAAAGATATTTTAAACGAAGCAAAAAGAGTTTTAAAAAGCGGGAGTCAAGCACTAATTGTTGAATGGCGCGTTGAAAACTCAACTCTTGGTCCGGAGAGACAGCTTAGAATTTCCAAGGAGGCCTTGTTAGAAATTGCTCAGCAGATCGGGTTTAGCGTATTGAAAGAACTGAGTGTCGGGAGTTTCCACTTCGGCGTTTTATTAGTAAAATAAACCCCCACACCAATTGATGATAGTTGGGGTAAAAAGACAAGAGCTAAAAAACAAACTTAAAAACTCGCACCTGTTGAGTTGTTGGATTTAAAAAATTTTTAAAATCCTCAATTGGTGTGGGGGTAAAAAATGGAAAAAAAATCAATAAATAAATTTCACATAGCTGGCGTTTTTTTGGTCATCATCGCTTTGATTTTTCTATCGGGATGCGGGCTTAAGCCGACTCCGGAAAAGCGCTACCCGATTAAATTGGAAATCTGGGGGCTCTTTGATGACAGTGATACTTTTTTAGGCACTTTTGAAGCTTATCAAAAAAGCAATCCAAACGTGTTGAGCATCAGTTATAAAAAATTGTCGCCAGACACATACAAAAAAGAACTAGTTGAGGCGCTGGCCTCTGGCCAGGGGCCGGATATTTTCCTGATCCAAAACACTTGGCTGCCTAGTTTCATGGATAAAATTACTCCGGTTACCGCCGATATTTTGACAGAACAAAAATTTCGCTCTGATTTTGTGGATGTTGTTGCCGCAGACTTTATTGACCAGGGTAAAATTTATGCAGTGCCACTTTCAGTCGATACTCTGGGACTTTACTATAATAAAGATCTATTTAACCAGGCCGGCATTACTTCTCCGCCAGCAACTTGGGATGACTTTGCTGAAGATGTGAAAAAACTGACGAAAATTGATGGCATAGGGCGTATCCAACAGGCGGGAGCCGCAATTGGCACGGCTTATAATATTAATCGCTCAACAGACGTGCTGACTTTGTTGATGTTGCAAAATGGAACCAAAATGACGGATGATCGGCAGTCGCGGGCGCTTTTTGACCAAGGAGGCGGTAAGCGAGACAGTAATGGCAAATCAGTAATTCCTGGCTTGGAAACTTTAAATTTTTATACTCAATTTGCCAAAGCCGGAACTTTTTATACCTGGAATAAAGAGATGCATTATTCAACGGACGCTTTCAGCGAAAATAATCTGGCGATGATGTTGAATTATTCCTGGCAGATACCAACGATACGAAACAAGGCTCCGAAGCTTAATTTCGCAGTAGCGCCTATTCCGCAATTAAATCCGTCGACCCCGATCAACTTTCCAAACTATTGGGGTTTTGCGGTGGCGAAAAATAAAGCTGAATCTTCTGTCACTTCCGGTTCTCAAAAAGTTCAAGTTCCAGATGCGGTCCGAGTGGCTGAGGCTTGGAATTTCCTAAAATTTTTAGCCGCCAAGCCTGGCGCAACAGAAGTGTCGGCATTTGACGCGGCGGCAGATTACGCGCAAAAAACCAACAAGCCGGCAGCTAGGAGAGACTTAATTGAAAAACAAAAAACGGATACAGACATTGGTGTTTTTGCCCAAGGCAATTTAATCGCCAAGGATTGGCGGGAGGTTGACCCCATAGCGATTGAATCGATTTTTGCCAGCATGATCGATAGTGTTAATAGCGGCTCTGCGACATCCATGGACGCGCTCAAATCAGCGTCAGCGCAAGTGACGCAACTCATGAATAATCGGTAATTTAAATTTGAAAAGGTTTTTTTCTAAAATTAGAAAGCATGGTTAAATTCAAAAAGAAAATATCGTTTGTGACAGCGTTGTGTTTGCTGACAATTCCGCTTATATCCAGCGCGGCCGGTTTGATTCCCTGCGCGACAACTGAAAATCCGAAACCCTGTACGCTGTGTCATTTTATCGTTGGTTTCAAGAATCTGGTTGACTATGGCTTGGGGTTGATTACGATCGCAGCGATTGCAGGCTTGTTTTTCGCGGGCGTGATGTATATTATTTCTTCAGGCGATGAGAGTATGATGACCAGTGCCAAAGGCTTCATAAAATCAAGTTTGATCGGTTTCGCCGTAGTCTTTCTGGGTTGGTTGATAATAACCGTGACGATGTATGTGCTAGGCGCGAAAACGGCCGACAATGGAGGTGAAGGAGGAGTTCTGGGCATTCAGATTGAGTCTTGGAACAAGTTTTCTTGTGATACCACAAGCTCCGCGCCACCGCCACCTCCGACACCGTAAAAGTTTTAATAAATATAATTTCGCGGATAATTTGCCTCTGGCGACAAAAAAAATATGAAAAACAAAAGCCTGCTCGTAATTATTTATCTGTTTGTTTTGGGATCAATTCTGGGGATACTGGTCAGTCCGGTTTTTGCCCAAACTACAGTGACTGAGTTTGCTAATCCAATTACTCCAACAACTCTCCAGGGTCTGCTGACAAACATTCTGACAAGCCTGCGAGGGGTTGTCGCATTGATTGCTATCATCATGATTATTGTCGGCGGTATGATGTATATGTTTGCCGGAGTGAATGAAAAAATGGTGGAGACGGCCAAGGCAACGATCGGCGGCGCGGTCATCGGTCTGGCAATTATTTTCGCGGCTCCGGCATTCCTGAAAGAAATTCTAACCATCTTAGGTTCTTCTGACACGTCGGGACTTTTGGGTAGTGCGCCATCTCTAAAAACTATTGCCGAAAGAATTTTGGATTTATTATTGTCAATCGTGGGCATTCTTGGTATAATTGGTTTGATAATCGGTGGAGGATTTTATTTAACTGCTTATGGTGATGAAGACAGGGTTAAAAAAGGCAAGGACGTAGTCGCGGCTTCTTTGGTTGGAATCATAATCGCGGCCGCCGCATTGATCATCGTGCGTCAAATTGCGGTGTTACTTGGCTAATTGAGAATAAAAAAATAAAAATAGAAAGAGAGGTGTTATATGAAAAATAAATTAAGATCAGCAGCAGCGGCAGTATCAGTAGCAGCTTTGACAGTGCCAGCTCTGGTGCTTGCTCAGTTCGCGCCACCTAGCGGAACAGGCTTGCCAGAAAATAGTATTATGAATATCATAAAAGGTATCATGAATTGGTTATTAGCTCTGGTGGGCATATTGGGAGTCATTGGTTTCGCTATCGCGGGTATTTTGTATTTAACCGCGGCTGGAGATGAAGACAGGATCAAAACGGCCAAAAGCGCCATGACCTATTCGATTATCGGTGTCATTATCGCGTTACTCGGATTAGTAATTATTCGAGCTGCGGCATCCATGATAGGAGGATCTAGCGCATTCTAAATTATTTGGTATACCAAAAAACAAAAACGGCCTGTGGATAACATGCAGGCTGTTTTTGTTTTTTTGTGTTATACTTCAATCAAGCTAATAAGATAAAAATAAAAAAGATGAAAAAAATAAAAACATTTCTGGCAGTTATTTTTTTGACTTGTCCACTGGCGGCTTTTGCTCAGGCGTGGAATCCGGGAGCTCTCAATGCGGATTTGGGTTTGCCAGACGGTTCCATCATGGGAATCGTTACAAACATACTTTATTGGTTGTTGGGGCTGCTGGGTGTTTTTGGCATCATTGGTTTTGTAATCTCCGGCATCCTGTATCTTGTTTCTACTGGCGATGAAGATATGATTAAGCGGGCAAAGAGCTCTATGACATATTCGATTATCGGTGTAATTGTGGGGCTGATGGGTTATGTAATTATCGTAGCTGTTGGTTGGGCTCTGTCCGGATCGTCAACTTTCTAATAATTTTCCAATTTCATTGCCATTTTTAAAAATGGTCGGTGCAAATTTTAACGGAGTGAATAAAAAATTAATTTTAAAAACAGCAATTTTGTCTTTGGGGTTGTTATTTTTCTTTGTGTATCAAACTA
>JBAYLE010000019.1:0-14360 GCA_041664225.1 Parcubacteria group bacterium
ACGTGGGAGCTTATGACAAAATCCTCACTTTCATCGGGAATGGGGATATTATCGCCGGGAGCAATTATATCAACATGCATGGCTTCTCCACAGAGTGCAATCTCTAATTTTTTAAATTTAGTTTGTTCGTCAGAATAGTCAACGTTTTTTGTTTTCAGCCCAAATGAATTGTGCGCGGAGCCGCCTATCTCAAGGCCAAACAACCCGTCTAAATATTTATGCGCAAGAACACTCTCGGGAAATTTTTTTGCAGTCGGGACAAAATTGGCTAAATTTATGGTGCCTTTTTCGCTAGAAATATGTCTGTTTAGATTTGAATCTAAAATTGGATTTATGATTTTTTCAAAAATAAATCTCGGGATATGCTTCTTTATTTTTTGCGCATAAAAATTACGGATGATGTTTTTTTGCATTTTTTGCTTATTATTATTGGTTATTGGATTATTTTTTCCTATTTTTATTGAGTTTACTGTTATAAATTCAAGCATTTTTTCTTTTAATCTGTTTTTAGCATCTGGCTCAAAGGAGTAGGTTATCTTCGGATCAAAAAAAGTCTTGGATATGAAATAAACGCGCCGATAAAAGTTTTCATCACCGTTTTCAACTTTCAGCAAATTAACATTGTAAAATTCATATAAGCTGCTTATATCCAGGCCAAAATTATACGCCAAAGCAATTGATTTCTGCAGTAAAACCCAATTATCCAAATTGTTTGATTTTATATATTGGAAATTGTATCCATTTTGTAGCAATATTTTTTCTAATTCTGCTTTTTCCGGCAGTCCGCATTCGATGTGTTCCTTGAGCCATTCATGATCAGTTCCTGCGATTTTTTTATAGAAATTATTAACAATCATTTCGCTTTCGCGAACATTCCTTTCGTCAAATGGAGCAGCGAGAATAATCAAACGTTTGGCGACCCGCATTGATTCTTTGAGAAAAAGTTCCCGTTTTTCGGGCGGAATGTGCTCAAATACATCACCGGAAACTATAATATCAAACTCACCGTCTTTAAATTGCTTCATACTGACAGCATCTCCGATAATCAAATTTTTTTCATCTCCATGACGGATGTCCAGCAAAAGCAACTCGTCCCCTGCATCAATAAATAAGTCCATTTTCCCGCCTCGCCCGCCGATATCCAAAATCGTGACTTTTTCGAGATTGTTTACTTTCTTGAACTCTTTGATGCCCTGGCTAATTATATAATTTCGCGAATAAAGATCTGGCGGCAGATTAAGAATTCTTTCGTTTGTCATTTTTTAAAATCATTATTTTATTTGGTTTTTTATTTTTTTATAAATATCCCAAGCTTTTGTTAATTTCAGTGATTTGATGCTTTTAAATAATAAATTTTTCTGGTGGAGATCTTGGTGCGTTTGTTTTAGAAAAATCGCCGTATCTCTTAAATAAGAAGAAAGCGCATGCGCCTCACCTTCCAAACTGATGTTCGCAGTCTTGTATTTTTCAATCGCATCCAGATAAAACTTTTCAAGCTTATCCACGGCTGGGCTGATACCAATTGTGGCACGCAAGGCTTGCGTCAAAGCCGCTGAATCTTCCGCGTTATATTTGCAAATTTCCCGATATATCGCGCCCACCCCATGTTTTGAATGCACAGCGGCCGTGCCAAAATTACAGTCGCGCAGCCTGCCCATCTCTTTAAGCGTGACCATGGGCCCGACACCATGATTTCCGCAAACCACGACGGCGTTGCCAGAAGCCAGAGCTTCCAAAGCGCTTTTGCCTACCGCGAAAACAATGTCATAATTTTTAAGAAAATTTTCAGGCTGATCAGTCGGATGTCCGGATGAGAAGCCGAGAGTATCCAGAGATACGCCTGCCTTTTGACAAGCCCTACGCACCATGGGCAGATAATTGTCGTTGCTCGCCGCATTATTAAACACCAGCGCCCTTTTTGGCGTTTTTGGAAGAGGCTCTCGTTGTTTAAACCGATTCAAGTTTACGAAATTGTGCAACAGCCGTATTTTTTCTTTTGGTACTCCGCATTGTTTGACAGCGAAATCCAATGTCATGGTGTCAACTGTGGCATATTCTATGATCCGCGGATGCAGTGGAGGTTTTTCTTGCCAAGGCCGCCAGCCATGGCAAAAATAAATTACGGGGGCACTTGGAAAATACGCCAGCGCCGTCATGGTTTCCAAATGATGCTGGCCGTGAATGATATCAGGAGCCCAATTTAATTTAGATAAATAATCAATGACCTGGATGCCAGATTTTTCCATTGCTCCACTAAGCTTTCCAATCTGAGTACTATATACGGCCAATGCGTGCCCGCGCCGCATCAGCTCTTCTGTGATTTCTTTAACATACAGCTCGCTTCCGGTGTGCGCAGACAGGGCATTGTTGGTGATTAGAATTTTCATAATAATTCATCTTGAGAAACCTGGCCGACAACTTTCGCGGGATTACCGCAAACTATCATTTCATCCGGAACATCTTTTGTAACAACCGAACCGGCGCCAACTAACGCGTTTCTGCCAACAGTAACTCCTGGCAGGAGCACTGAACCCCCGCCAACTCGCGCTCCCCGCAGTATTTTGGGAGCATTGCGCTGAAATGTCAGATTTTTTCTGTGGTACGTCATCTTTTTATCGTTCATAGTGATAACCCGCGGGCCCAAAAAAACTTCATCTTCGACTATCACTCCGCGCGTGATGTAACAGCCACTCTGAATGGACGTGTTTGATCCTATTTTCACATCGCCCTCAATATCGACAAAAGAGCCGATGATGCAACCTGATCCAATTTCTGTTTGCGGACGAATAAAAACAAAATTGCCAATACGAGTGTCGGCACCAATTATTACTCCGTCAAAAATTTTACAATATTCGCCAAGTTCGTTTGGTTTTTTCTCCATTATTTTTTTGCTAAATTTAGCATTTCTCGCGCTTCAACCGGTGAAGCAATCTCCAGGCCCATAGTTTTAATAATTCCAGCTATCCGGCCAATCAGTTCTTCATTGGAAGCCAACTTTTGTTTTTCTCGGTCAAAATAAACATTATCTTCTAGTCCAATTCGTACCCCGCCACCCAGAGAAAGCCCCATCACATTCGCATCGAGTTGATATGCACCGATTCCGGCCACGCTCCAAACCGCGTTTTCGGGCAAGAGATATTGCACAGCAGTGAAAGATGCCGCATCCAGAGGAGCCGTGCCTAAAGATCCGAGCAAAATATTAAAATATGGATTTTCGTCTTTTATAATGCCCCTACTGATCAAATAGTTGGCCTTATGCAGCATGCCCGGTTCAAAAATTTCGATTTCCGGTTTGATGTTTTTTTCTTGCATTTTCAAGGCTAACTTTTCTATCATCTCAGGGCTATTTACGCTTTCTTGGTTGATAAAATTCATGGAACCCAAGGTCAGCGATGCCATATCTGGCTTCAAGTCGCCATCCAATTCGAGACATTCCGAACGTTTTTCAAATTCACTCCAATTCCGTCCGCTGGTTGAAACAACTAAAATTAAATCCGGATTAACTTTTCGAATCCCTCGAATAATTTCCGCATACACTTCTTTTTTCCAAGTTGGCTTTTCGTCAGTACCTCGCGCATGAAGATGAATTATCGACGCTCCCAGATCCGCGCAGTGCAGAGCGCACGTTATAATTTCCTCCGGCGAAATAGGAGTATGAGGATTCAATTCCTTAGTTGGAACCATGCCTGTGAGACATGCGTTGATAATTACTTTTCGTCTATTCATTTTTTGTCATTTGCCGAATTTTCAAGCATATATTCGGCAGTTATTTCATTGGTCTTTCCAATCTTCATTATTTTTCCGTTTTGTAGCATCATGGCGCGATCGCAAAATTTCTCTATATTTGCCATATCGTGCGAAACAAACAAAATAGTTTTTTTGCCTTTTGTTTGAGTAAAATAGTCGTAGCATTTTTTTTGAAAATTTACATCCCCGACCGCCAGAACTTCATCCATAAGAAGTATTTCGCGGTTAGCGTGAATGGCCACGGAAAATGCCAAACGTACTTGCATACCGGAAGAATAACGGTTGAGTTTTTGGTCAATGAAGCGTTCTAGCTCAGAAAAGGCCACCATATCGTCAAATTTTTGGTCAATTTGTTTTTTTGTCATGCCTAAAACTGTGGCATTGAGATAGACATTGTCCCGGCCGGAAAGTTCTGGGTTAAAGCCGATTCCTAGCTCCAAAAACGGCGATATGAGGCCATGGATGTGCACTTTGCCTTTGTCGGGCTGATATATACCCGCCAAAATTTTTAGCAGCGTTGATTTGCCGCTGCCATTTCTTCCAATGATGCCAAAAAATTCGCCTTTTTTGACCTCAAAAGACACGCTATCCAACGCCTGAAATTCTTCAAAAGATTTCTTTTTGAAAACATTCACTGCCGCTCCGCGCAACGAAGAAATCTTTTCGTGAGGTATCCGGAAAGTTTTTGAAACATTTTCGACTTTGATTGCAATGTTTTGGTCCATAAAATCATTATAGCCCATTTTTCTCTCCCTCTCAAGCCTTAAAAATCAAGAAATTAGGCTTTCAAAAAACAAAAGAGCGCCCCATTACCCAGCTTAATAAAGCCCAGAAATTTTTTCTTCCCACTTCCCCGTTCTCCCTCCCCTTCTTCCATTCAACCTTGAATGGAAGAATCCCCCCCCGTTTAAGTATTTAGCTAATTAAAGTTTTTTATAAACTTAAGATCTATTTTGTCGTTTTCATCAGCTGAAGATTTTTTTGAAAGCGCGATGATGAGCATATTTATCCAGCGGGCTTGTTCTCCCGACGTATGATCGTCCAACCTTCTTTTCAATCTTTTTTTCAATCTTTTTCCCGCTTATGCATGCGGATATCCATATTCCATATTCATCGCCTCGGCTGTGTAACCAGTGGTCGGTCTTGGTGATAGTTTGATAACTGACGCGCAACTCCTTCCTGATCTGTTCGTAACCCTTATCTTCCAGTAAGGCTTTGGCGACCTGAATTCTTCTGGCCATCATAACGCTTTCCCCCGGCGTAAACAGCCCCATGAAAAAATTAATGATATCTTTTTTTGTTTTAAGATTTGCGACAACATTGTAAAAGTCATCCGTGATTTTGTAACGCGCATTACTTTCGATCAGATGCGCTCTAACTTTCGCCATATTTTTTATAATTATTTGTTGTTTATTGGGTATCTCTTCTCACCATCACCTCTTCCATTCAACCTTGAATGGAAGAAACCACATAATGAGGTTGGTACTGATGTTTTTTTGCAGTATTTAGTATTTATAATTTTATACTGTCTAGACTCTCGATTAGCAGATGTTCGGCCGGCTGGAGGATATTCGCGTTTTTTTGAATAACTTGAATTATTTGATCGATTTGGAAGTTGATAATTTTTTGGAAATTTTCCGCGAGAATAGCTCTGGTTTTTTGGGGAATCCAAGGATTGTTTTGAATCATCAGCATATTATTCGATAGGTTTTGCATTACTCTTAATCTGGCTTCCAAAATATTTTTAGTTGACTTGTTTCTGATAAGCTTCAGATCATAATAGTGACTCACGTTGGCCATGATTGCATCAATATCGGTTGAAACGGTGAATTCCACCATCTTGTCGCTTTTATTTCCAGCTTCGTCTTCGGCCGTAACTTTCACGCTATGCTCTCCTAATTTTTGAAGCGCCAAATCAATCTGCAATGATCCAATCTCTATGCCGTCCAGAAAAATTTTTTGTATAATATTTTCTGGAGCGGACACGTCATCTGTTACTGAACTAGTTACTGAAACTGTCCGGCTGTTCAAATAATCTTTGTTTTCGGGAGAGGTCAGGGTAATTATTGGTGGAAGCGTGTCTGATTTCTCACTAATAACTTCCCCGCCCCTCACCTCTATGTATCTATCTTTTATTTCTCCCAGAATCGCGGTGCCATTTATAATTCCGGTTGATTCGGCAACTTCTCTGGTTGTTTCGTCCTCGACAATTTTCGTCGCCTCAATTTTATACACATCATTCTCCGTGCCTTGGGTTTTGATCGTGTATTCTCCATCAATTGGATCAGGTATAGTCAGAAACTCACTATCAATACCGTCATATCCCGTATAATACGCACCCTCAATTTCATCCAAAATCTTTCCTGGATGGTCAAAGTCCTTGCCGACTCTCTTACGCACGCCATTTTCATCCGGTGGCGCAATAACTTGGATATCGATGGGAGAAAAGACAAAAAAGACGAGAATGTTTCTGATTATTTTCAAATTACTCTGATGTTCTGGTTGTTTATTATTTAATAAATCAAAAGCAATATCAGCACCCTCTGATGCTAGTTCTCTATGCTGAGCATCAAGCGTTACTTTTTCATCAGCCTTTAATGCATTAGCTGATTCAAATGGAACAGTACCGTCCCCCTCTCCATATTCAAGCCCGTGATCACCAAAAAGAGAATCAAAATTTTCCGGATAGCCATCATTCCAAAGAGGCTTTTTACTGCTTTCGATAACATTGATTTGTGAAATAGTGCTCTCGGGATCATCTAGGTTGCCGATAATATTGTCGAATTCTACATAATTTAATTTTGACAAATTCGCTTCACTATTGAGATTATCTAAAAAGGTATTTTCTGGATAGTTTTGAGGATATATGCGCAAATTATTATCTTCAACGTCGAAGAGGTAACTGTAATTTGGAAGAAGCTCTTCCACTGAATTTATAGGTCTATTGTGTATGTAATTAAAAATATCCGGAAATCCTTTCTCATTGGCCTCTGCTTTGAATATATCCTCTACAAACATATCAATAATATTAAACTTTGAAGTTGCAATTTTTCCTCCTTCCCAGGCTAAATAATCTTCCGGTGACCCAGTTTGTGGGGTTCCCAGGGTTACTAATTGATCAATATCATTTTGATAGTTGCCAGATTCAATATATTCTCGCGTCAAAAGTCCGCCCATGGAATGCGCCACAATATCCACCTTTGGCCAATTTCTAAGTTGTTTTATTTCGTTTATTTTTTGTTTTAGCAACACGGCATTATCGATATTGCTATTTCTCCATTCATATGGAAAAATAAAAAAACTTTTACCCTTAATGTAGCCGTTTTTTTCGAATGTATTTTCTAATTTTGCGTAAGTTCGAAAAATAGGATCCAGCTTTTTTTCGCCCATAAAATCCATCGAACCCATAATGCCAGGGATAATAACCACCGGATCTTGAAAATTTTCTTGATCTAGCCAATTATCCGTGTTGATAATCTGTTCGAATTTATAATCATCGGGTCCATCAGGGCTTCCCCACCAGTTATACTTAAAATCCAAGCCGGCCGCATTTAATCCGCTGTAGTATACGTCATAATTTTTATTATTAAAAAATTTCGAACGATTAACCTTGACGCGTTCGACGTTTGTGTTATCAACAACAATCGCAATATTATTATCATGAAAACTCGAGCTTTCAACATCTAACCATCCATTTCCAACATTAATTCCACCTAACACATAGGGATTGGCCAACGCTTTATTAAAGATGCTTTTATTGTCGTAGACGGTATTTGGACCAAAACCCGATCCGCTAATGTCTGTGTTTCTTATAATCAATCTTCCATTACTTCCAACCTTCATGTAATAATTCCAGCGATCGGCTTTTTTAAGCGTAACGGGATTTTTTACTGTCCCACTGACAACCATAGTTCCTTCTATGTTGACATATGCTCGATCAAAAGTTATTGTAACTCCATTTTTTACAACCAAGGTTGCCCCGGAATTAATTTTTACGTTTCCACTGACAGTCCTGTCCTGCGTCCATTCTTGATATCCGCTTATTTCCTCATCTTCTGATGTCTGTGAGTAGGTTACGATATTAGAAAAGGAGATGGGAGAAAAAATAAGGACTAATACACTCGATAAAGCGAAAAATGGTTTTATTAATCTCATTTTTTAATTGCTTTTCTAATAATTAATATTAAGCTGAAAATTATTGCAACAAAAACAAACAGAAATGCTGTAAAAGTCATTGCAATATAATAAAAAATAAAGGCTATTATTAGCTGAACAACTGGAAATACCCAATATGTTTTAAAAAACACTTTACAAATCCAGGATACAATTAAGCCCCCAAGCAATGCCCCTATAAACATGCCCAGCCCCAATAAACCATAATAAGAAAAAAACCCACTCATATACTTTTTCTTCAACTTCCGTAAAAATTAATTTCACAAAAATTGATTTTTAGTTAAAAATTATTTTTATTAAAAAACCCAAACGACTGGCGTTTGGATAAGTTTCAAATATATCAAAAATATTTCTATTTTTTGTTCGCCTGATTTTATTATGCAATGTTATAAAAAATATGTAAAGCTTCAGATGTCTTCCGCTATTCGAGGAATAAATTTTCTATATGAGGCAATGCTGATTAAAAATATAACTGCTACTAACGCAATAAACCCGAGATTTTGCCAGAAACTGGCGAAATGATCATTGATTAATCCTTCTTTGTTAAAGTGAATGATAAACGCCATCGGGTTAATCAGTAATATCTTTTGGATATATGTTGGCAAGAGCTGCAAGGGATAAAAAACCGGCGTAGCGTAAAAAAGCGCGGTGAGCAGCACTTCCCAGATCAAAACCAAGTCGCGAAATTTCACATACAAAGGTGCGGTCAGAAGCGCGAAGGCTAAAATAATCGCATAAACTAAAACTGAATATAAAATAAAGAACAAGACGGATTCAAAACTCGGCAAAAATTGCTTGTAAACGAAGAATGCGACGATAATGACCAGGTTCATCAAAAAAATCAGCGCCGAATTGAGCGTGGAGGCTAAAATGAGCGTCCAGCGCGGCACATAAATTTTGGTCACCAGCTGCGCCTTGCTCAAAAGCGAAGACATCCCGGCAGCGGTTCCTTCCGCGAAAAAGGTCCACAAAACGATGGATGTTAAAAGCTGAAGCGAGTAAAATTGGTTGCCGGTTCCCCGCGGATTAAAAAGGGAAGAAAAAACAAAATTCATGATCAAAAAAAGCAAGAGCGGTTTCAGAAGCGCCCAGGCATATCCCAAAACGCTTCCATGATAGCGGAGCTTGAAATCTGTTTTCGCCAGAATCCAGATTAATTCGCGATAATTTTCGTGATGTCGTGCCATTTTTTAAACATTATCCATAGTCTTATACCACTCAGGCATAAGCATAAAAACTTCCGCCTGACGCCTGACGCCTTCTTTGTAATTCATCTTGGGATCATAACCCAACATGGTCTTCGCTTTTGTTATGTCCGCGCTCGTCGCGACATCTCCCGGATCCGCGTCGACAATTTCATATTTTACCGACTTACCCATTGCGTCTCCCGCAGCGTCAAACCAAGCTTTTATTGGAATAGCATCGGACGTGCCTATGTTGTAAGCGTTATAACCAACATTTTTGTCCAAACAGAGCAGGAGTCCATCTACCTCGTCGTCAATGTACGTGAAATCTTTGGCTGTCTCCAGACCCTTGATACCATATACCGTTATTGTTTTGTCGTTGTAGATATAATTTATTACTCGTTGGATAAGCATCCCGTACGGACGCTGTATCGGACCATAAATAGGGCCAAAAATTCTCGCGATGGCAATATTTAATCCAAAAAGTTTGTGAAAAGCGTAGCTGATTGCCTCGACCGCTGATTTTGTGGCTCCATAAACCGACCAAGGATAGGAAACACCCTCTTCTTCTTTAACTTTATGATCTTTTTGCCCATAAGCTGAAGCGGTGGAAGCAAACACAAACTGCTTGACCCCAAAATCTTTTGACAACTCCAAAAGATTCACCGACCCATCAACATTAACTTTGGTATAGAGCCGCGGTTTTTTTGCAGACAACGGCACGCCAGCCATGGCCGCCAGATGAATGATGGCATCAGGCCTGTGCTTTTCAAATAAAATTTTGAGTTTATCAAAGTCAACAATATCTACTTCCTCGAATGTAAAACTCCCCAGCTGAAGATTTTTTTGCGGATAATAAGTTTGTAGCTTTTCGTAAACTGGCCTCAGTTCTTCAATTTTGGAAAATTGCACGGGTTGGTTAGCAGCAAGATTAACTAAATCGAGATTAAATTCTTTGCAGATTCGGGGATAATATTCTTGAAAATTATCTATACTAATAACATCATCCCCTCTTCTAACCAACGACTGAGCCAGATAACTGCCAATAAACCCAGCTCCGCCCGTGACTAATACTTTCATAGTGTTTTTTAATTTAATTTAGATTTTAAATAATTGTAATATTCTTCGTCGTTGCTATTTTTTACGTTATAAACACGCAATGCTTTTTCGCGCGCTTTTTCTCCCATCTCACACCTTAATTTTTCATCCAGAATAAGTTTTTCTATTTTATCAAACCATTCCTGGTTAGTCGAGGCCGTAAATCCGTCTACGCCGTCCTCAATCGCTTCCTTGAATGTCTGCGTCGCGGCAGCCACTGTTGGGACTTTCACAATCCCGGCTTCAAAAAATTTGAGTTCCGACTTGCCTTCGCAAAATGGATTGCCAATTTCCAGAGGCGCGATATTAATGTCCACACTGGCTACGTTTTCGAAATGCCGGTTTCTTGGCACATACGACAATTGTTCAATCCTATCTTTAAACTTATTCAGTTCACTATCAATGTCCAACGGCCCGGCTAAAAATAATATGACCTGTGAATATTTTTCCATTATCCGCAGTAGAGCTTCAGTTATTGTAGCGAAATCCTTATTATGGCTCAAAGCGCCGGAAAAATAACCCAGCTTAATCAGTTTTTGGTTTTTAGTTTTTTGTTTTTGGTTTTTTAGGATTTTATCGACGGTTTGCAGATCTTCAGTGGAAAGTTTGTTGGGCACAATAAAAACCTTTTTATTTTTTTCTCTCAATTTCTGGGCCAAGAAAGATGTGGTGGTCGTACAAACTTTCACATAATCGTCAGCCAGAATTTCTCCGCCCACTCCATTTTCGTACAATTTTCTTTCGAACACATTCATCTGCTTGAAATAATCCATATATTGGAGGTACTGGGGATCATACACTAAATCATCCGTTTCAAAAATTATTTCTTTGTTTTGCGTCTTTATTTTTGCAACCAGCTTGGCCACACTGGGCGTAAACAGCACGCGGTGAAAAATAAATATTTTGAATTTATCCGCGTATTTGGAAAGCAGCGGATTATCTTGCACCGTGATTGAGCATTTGAAGCCGTGCAACTCTAGTTCTTCCGCCACGTGATGCGTACGGTAACGGGCGCTATCACCGACGCCACCGGTAATGAAAAGGATGTCGCCGGAACCAACCTTGCGAAAGAGCGCGAAGAAGGCTTGAAAAACTCGCTTGCCGCCCTTGAAGACTCCATCTCGCCGGATAGTTTTGAATGCTTTGCCAATTTTAATTAAAAATAACTTCATAATGAATTTTATAACTTTAAGAACTTTTTTTTAGCTCCTTATAGATTTCATCAATTTTCTTCGCGGAAATATCCCAGCTGAATTCTTTAGCCTTGTCCTCATTCGCGCCGCCTTTTTCCCTGATTTCATATGGTCGATTGATAAAATACAAGACTCCTTCCGCGATACTCTTGGAACTCGTCTCTTTGCAAAAATATCCCCCGCCTCCCAGATACTTCCGATTATTTTCTTTGTCGAAACACACTACTGGCAATCCGGCAGCCATATAATTGAGTATTTTCCCGCTGGCTTGGTTGGTGTTGGAATTTTTTGGATCGACCGCGATGTCAGCGGCCAAGAGAAATTCAGGCAGTTTGAAATAATCCAGAGGACTCACCAGCCGCACGTCGGATTCCAAGCCGTTATCTATGATGTATTTTTTTACGTAATGATCGGGAAAGCCGCCGATCAAAAAAAACGTATCCGGCCGCCGGATCAATATGGGTTTCATCGCATCCAGCAAAAAATTAATGCCCTTGTTGTCAACCAGCCCGCCGGTATAAACAATAATAAATTTGTCTTTGGGTAACTCCATTTCTTCGCGAATTTCATCTTTGGTTTTTGAAACATCGAAACTGCCTAGATTTATTCCGTCCAAAATAACCTGAACTTCTTTTTTGTTGCCGTATTTTTTTATATTTTCCGCTCCTTCCCAGGAACTGGCAATCGCAAATTCTCCTAGCCGATCAATAAATTTTTCAACCAGCAAAAAAATTCTATTCAAACCGTTTTGCAAATAGCCATGCGAGACCATTTCGCCAGTGAGGCTTCCTTGAAAATCCGCAACCATTTTTATTTTTCTCCAAAAAAGTGCTTTTTGGACTATCCAGCCGATCAAAACTCCTTCGTGCAAATGAGCGTGGATAATGTCTGGCCGCTGCGTACGCGCCAGATTGAAAGCTTTGCGGATCAACATGATATCCAACAGTACCTTCTGCCAATCAGGACCCGCTTCCAATTTTTTGTACCAAAAAAGTAGCCGCCTGATTCTGCGGACGTCTATTTTTGTCTCAACGTCATTATGGATGTCTTTCCCGATATGATACGTAGTGATAGTAATTTGGTGTCCCAGTTTTTCCAGGGCCAGCGATTCCTCCAGAATTCTGATATGGGCGCCACGATCGGAAAAAAACGGCGTCGGTGCGATGACGAGTATTTTCATGAAATTATTGCGTTATCTCAGTCTTATTTACTTTAATCTTACCCCATCCAGATACGTTTGGCAAAAGCTTTAATTGCTTATATAATTAGATTGATGAAGTTTAAAATATCCCACATCAAAAGCCTTCTTAAGGATGGCTTTGTCTTAAATAAATACCAGCTTTTTACTCTTTTTGTTTTGTTTTGGATCGGCCTGGGCTGGCTGGGAATAATTCTGACATTATTCGGCATTTTTTACACCGTAGTTTTTGCCGTTTATATTTTGCTGGGGGCAGCTGTTTTGATTTATCTGGTTTTTTTCAACAAAGCAAAAATTGAAATCAATCACCGCTTTTTTCTGGTTTTTCTGCTGTCCTTGGCTGCAATTTTCATTTTTTCCTACTACACCACGCCTACAATTTTTTCCGGACGCGACCAAGGTTCACTCTCTGAGGCTGCTATCCAGCTGTCGCAAAACCACAAGCTGGAATTTTCCTTTCCCGCGGAAAAAGAATTTTTCAAGATTTATGGCCCAGGACAAGCTCTGAATTTTCCAGGGTTTAGCTACACCGCGCAAGGATCCCTTGTAACCCAGTTCCCACTCGGTTATATTTCCTGGCTGGCAATTTTTTATGCGGTTTTCGGCATTAATGGATTCATCCTTGCCAACGGTGTAATTTTTTTGATATTTTTATTTTCTTTCTATCTGGTCGCCCGTTATTATCTGCGTGCGTCCTCAGCCATCATCGCGCTGATTTTAATTCTAACTTCTTTCGTTTTTTCTTGGTTTTTCAAATTCACGCTGAGTGAAAATCTGGCGTTGGGACTTTTGTGGTTCGGAATTTATGAATTCATTCTATTCACACAGCACCGAATCAAAGAAGCGGATGTTAATGAAAAAAAGGGGCATGGCCGTTTTTATCTCTTGGCGTCTTTCTTGTCGCTGGGACTTTTGTCTTTCGCCCGAGTGGAGGCGACGGCCTTTTTCGCTATCGTGATCCTAATCTTGCTTATCAAATATAGGGATTGGAAATATTTATTGTTCGTCGTCATCGGTAAAAAAATTCTGCTAGTGCTGGGCGGCATTGTTTTAGTTTATTTTTTTAATATCGCCGTCGACAGCCAGGCCTACCTGAATATCCTGAAGGGCATGATTGGCCCGTTCGTTGCCTACAAAAATGAATTGGCTGATTCGGTGGAGTTTTTTTCCGCCATATATTATGTCCTCCGAATTTTTATGGCCTATGGGATTTTTCTGTTTATTGTTTTTGGCATCAGTGGCTTTCTGTATTTATACAAACACAAAAAATTCGAACTCCTGATTCCTTTTTTGATCACTCTCCCAAATTTTATTTACCTCGTAAATCCGAATATTTCCGCAGACCACCCGTGGATGCTCCGACGTTTTGTGTTTGGCATTGTCCCGGTATGCATACTTTATACCGTTTGGTTTTTTGACGGATTTTTCAAGAAAAGAGCCGCTTTTTATTTTTTTTCCAGCTTGCTGCTGATCGCTAATTTGATCGTCTTTGTTCCATATCTCACTGTTTCATTAAATAAGGCCTTACTTCCTCAAATCAAAGAAATTAGCGACACTTTTAACGAATCGGATCTGATTCTCGTCGATCAAAAGGCAACCGGGGACGGTTGGTCGATGATGACTGGACCAATGAATTTTCTCTACGGAAAACAAGCGGTGTATTTTTTCAACCCAGCGGATCTCAACAGGATCAACCGATCTAATTTCCGCAACATTTATCTAATTATTCCCGATGACAGCTTGAACCTTTATCGCAAAAGCGGGATA
>JBAYLE010000020.1:0-11790 GCA_041664225.1 Parcubacteria group bacterium
AAAAAACTGGAGGAAGCATTGAGAGCATTAGGATATTAGTTCCATGTTCTTAAATTTGGTATAATTTAAACAAAATGCGAAGAATATTTATGAATTTCAAACAATTTACCAGAAACAAAAATAACCGGTTCGAGGCATTGAAGCGGCCGGGAAAGAAAAAGATATTTTCCAAAAAATCACTTTTTGATATGCTGGCTGTTCTTTTGGTTTTGCAATTAGCTTTGCCGAGTTTCTTTTTCTTCCTGCTCGCGGGTCCGGAAGCGCAAGCCGCTCTTCTCATGAGGCACACGACCACGTCTGATTTTAATGCAGGTGTCGCTTCGGGAACGACTGTGGCCAATGATAGCGTGGCGCTGGCTATTGAACCAGTAACTTCGAGCATAGTAACCTCCGCAGGCGTTGCTGATACTGGGCCGTCTATAAAATCCTTGGACGTCAATAATCTTTTTATTTGTTATGGTTATTACACTGGTTATGGCACCGCTGCTCTTAATTTTGCCAAATCTACCAATGGCGGAACAAGTTGGACAACAGCTACTGCCGTAAGTACATTTAGCGATTTTGTTAAATACACCTCCATTGACGCTGTAGACGCCAATAATATTTTCGTTAGTTATTACGACGAGAGCAATGGCGACCTTGAATTTGCCAAGTCTACCAATGGCGGGACAAGCTGGACAGCATCCACCATAGTCTCAGCGGGCACGGTTGGCTATACTACCTCCATTGACGCTGTAGACGCCAATAATATTTTTATTGTCTATTATGACCTGACCAACACAAGTCTCAAATATGCCAAATCCACCAATGGCGGAACAAGCTGGATAGCATCCGCTATAGACTCATCAGTGGGCTATGGTTCGGGCGCCTCCATCGTTGCCTTAAGCGCCAGTAATCTTTTTGTTAGTTATTTGGATGGTACCAATAACGATCTCAAATTTGCTAAGTCCACCAATGGCGGGACAAACTGGACAACTTCAACAGTAGATTCAACGGGCGTGGTTGGCGCATACTCCTCCATTGATGCCGTGGACGCCAATAATCTTTTTATTAGCTATTATGACAGTGACAACACCAATCTCAAATTTGCTAAGTCTACCAATGGCGGGACAAATTGGGCAACATCTATTGCAGACTCATCAAGCGCTAATGGCGATGGCATAGGAACCTCTATAAAAGCCATAGACGCCAATAATATTTTCATTAGTTATGAGGGAAATTTTAATCTTGCTTGTTGTGACTCCTATTGTTACTCTTACTGTCCATCAGGCGGTGATTTAAAATTTGCCAAATCTACCAATGGGGGGACGAGTTGGGCAAGCGCCGTCCAAGAAGATTCGAACGGCTATTTTTCTACCTCCATTGACGCTGTAGACGCCAATAATATTTTCGTTAGCTATAATGTTCATCCTGATCTCAAATTTTTAAAAAATCCACGAGCGCCGATGCAATATTATTCTTCCGGCACTTTTACTGGCGTGATGAACGCGCAAAGGACAGGAGTCTCCTGGGACACTTTGTCCTGGCAGACGACCGAGCTGACCAACACGGCGATTACTTTCAAAGCCCGCAGTTATAGCGCTACCCAATCCAATCCTGATTTTTCTTCTTGCACGTTGCTGGGAACCGCGAATTCAGCGAGCCCCAATGGCGCAGTTTCACTCGTTGGCAATAACTGCGTGCCGTCTTCCACTCCTGCCAATCAATATCTGTATTATCAGGGGTCTTTTTCCACGCCTTCGCCTTATACGACCACTCCCTCTCTCGACCAGGTTGACGTCAGCTATGGTTTTCCTGATATCAGAATCGGCGGTTTTATCCAATATCTCGGCAACATTATTTTTAAATAATTTTAAATTCCAATAACATTGTGAAGATTGTAAAAATTACATTTTTTACAGGAGTAGCTCTTCTAGCGCTTGCCCTGTCAGATTCAGCTCAGGCTTCAACCACAACTCTCTCCGTCGTGGAAACTCAAGCCAATGTAGCTAGCTCGACCATTCCAACGGTGACATTTTCCGGCGGCGCGGAAGCAACCAGTGACGGTGCGATTCCGCCCATCACTTTTTCCGGTGGCGCGGCCGGTGATTTGGTTTCTCTGCCGGATATTATATTTTCTGGCGGCGATGATGTTACCGCGGCTTCGGCTACAATAGCCATTCCTTCCGGGCTAGCGGACAATGCCGCTGATCATTCGGTGACGATAGACGGAGTGACTATTGATTTTGGGCTCGTCATAAAACCAGATATCCAACTGGCCGAGGATATAAAGAATGGAAATTTTTCCGCCAAAGATTACACGGTGGTAAGGCCGGGCGGAACTTCTGATGTGCTTTTCACGAGAAAATCCGTGGGGTCATCCGGTAATGGGCCATTGACGGTTGAGGATGCGCAGTATTCCGCTTCAAACACGACGCAATCAGTGGCTTCGATCACCATTGAGGACGCGCTATATGGTGGCGACCCATATGATCACGCAATTACCATCGATGGCATTAGTATCGACCTAGGATCGTCCGCGCAAACCACCGCCCAAATTGCCACGACCATTGCCGCCGCCGATTTTTCCGCCAAAGATTATACTGTGGCCGCAAACAGTTCGACCGTAACCTTCACCCAAAAAACTGCCGGCGAATGTAACGATACTTTGGACGTGGAAGGATCCTACACGAGCCTAGGACCGGTTGCGGCCACAGCTGTAATCGCTATTCCGTCTGAAATTCTGGCAGCTTCTTTGGATCGCGGCCTTGAAATTGATGGCGTCACGATTGATTTGACTGCTGGCGACCGGACTGCCAATGAGATAGCGATCCAAATCGCGGCCGCCGATTTTTCCGCCAAAGATTATACCGCGGCCTATTTGGATGATACCTTCATTTTCACCCAAAAGACTGCCGGTCCAGCAGGGAACACGACTTTGACAAACCAAGACGCGAGTTATGGAGTGGTCGCGCAAGTTGTAACTATCACGCCTGCCGACATAACAACCGGCGAAACGGTGACTGTTACGATTAACGATCTGGATTATTCTTATGAAATCCAAACCGGCGATACCGCGGCAGAAGTGGTGACCGGACTCAAAACGGCAATCACCAATCCGGATGTCACAACTTCCGGCACAGACACCTTGATTCTCACTGCTAATGTTGCCGGTACGGCTTTCACAGTTGGCGACACGATTGTCGATGCACCGCCTCCAACAGTAATAGTCACAGAAACTAAAAAGAAAAAGAACAGCAAACTTTCCGGATATGTGAAAGAGCAAAATACTTTGATTCCGATTGCCGGCGCTTCCGTGAAACTATATACCAAAGGCGGCACCAAAAAAGGTTCGACCAAGACGGATAAAAATGGAAAATACTCTTTTAAAAAGTTGTACAGCGGAAAATACATCGTCAAATTTTCAGCTGTTGGTTACGTGAATCCAAAATATCCCGAAAATTTGAAGGTCAGCTATAATTTGAAGATCAGCGGCAGCACGCGTAAGAACGGATACTTCCTCAAGACACAAATAATAAACTAGCTAAAAGTTCAAAGTGAAAAGTTAAAAGTTGAGTTTAAATTTCAAAGTTAATAAAAAAACAAAACTTTTAACTGCAAACTGTAATTTTGAACTTTGCATTTTGCACTTTTAACTCAATTTTTAGCCTAAAAAACGCCATTTGCGCTAAGCTAAAACATTTACTATAATTAACTAGGAAAAATATAATCAATCCAAAATACATAAGAATATGGAAAACAACCACCATCGTCCCGGTATGGGTTTTAATTTGATGTCTTCTAGGCCTGAATTGAGGCAAGAATCGGCAACCAGCGAAACTGTGGCTAAACCAAAGTTCATGGTAAAAATACTGGACAAAATCATTACTGTCTGTATTTTTATGCTTTTTTTCGGCGTGCCTTTGTTTTTCACCAGCCTGTCTTTTCAGGGTATCGCGTTTGAAAAACAGATCTACTTCTATTTTTGGATGCTTGTCGCGTTGGTGGTTTGGGCGGCCAAGGGTGTGGTTCTGGGCGAACTGAAAATCCGCAAAACCCCGCTGGACATTCCGATTCTGATTTTTTTCGTGGTTTACGCTTTGGCGACATTTTTTTCCGTCGATCGCTGGCATAGTTTCATAGGCTTTCCCGGCGATCCGTCGAGAGGACTTTTGAGCATCATGTCGCTCATTATTGCGTATTATTTAATTTTCAGCCATTTCAATCATAATCGTTTGAAGTGGATTTTGAAGGCCGTTTTGATTTCCGGTTCAATAATTTCTCTTTGGACATTGTTGGGCATCATGGGGGTCAATTTTCTTCCAGAAAAATTGATGCAAGTCGTGCCTTTGAGCCTGATCGGCTCCGTTTCCGGCCTGGCACTGTTTTTAGGCTTCATGTTGCCGCTGGTGATCACGACTATTTTCCGGTTGCAGGCTAGCAAAACCGCGGGCAGTTTGAAAAAGAAAGTGTTTACGGGAATTCTGCTGATGAAACTGGTAGTTGATTTGTTCTTGCTCTTTGCTCTGTATTCCTTTGTGCCTTGGGTGGCGGTTCTGATCGGTATCGGTTTTTTCCTGATTTTTATTCTATCCCTGATTATCCGGCCGGTTGAAAATTGGACCTGGATGCCGATGGTGACCTTTGTGCTGATCATGATTATCTTGATGATCGGCAATGGTTTTAAGGTTGCAAAAATCAATCTGCCGGTCGAAGTCAGCCCGGCCTATTCGCTTTCTTGGCAAATCGCCAAAGACACCTTGAAAGATAAATTGGTCTTGGGCTCCGGCGCGGCCACCTATGGATATGATTTTTCTCTATACAAACCGCAAAATTTCAATCTGAACACGCTGTATAATCTGCGCTTCTACCAAGGGACGGGAGTTTTCTTTGAAGCACTTTCCTCAGTCGGTCTTTTGGGAGGCATCGCTCTGGTTCTGCTGCTTTTAACCTTTTTGAGTGTCACGATATATTTGTTGGCGAGCCGGAAAGAAAGAGACAAGGTTTATTCGCTGGGTTTTGTGACGGCGGCAATCATCATGATCATTGCCGGAGTCTCAATCAGGACGGAGAGCACCTTATTGATCATGAGCGTCCTCATTGCCACAGTTGCCTTAGCGACAGTAATGGCGGAAAGCGAGTCGGAAGAAAGAAACTTGAACTTGAGTCTCAAGGCCTCGCCGAAATTTGCGTTGACACTAGCCTTTGTTTTCATGGTGGTCAGCGCGGGCGTCGCCTTCCTGTTTGTTTTTATCGGCAAAATTTACGCGGCGGATCTGTATGCCGGATCGGCGATCCGTCAAAATCAGGTCAGCGAAGAAGGATCCATCTCTAAATTAATCAAAGCGATCAACTTCAATAATCGCGAGGGCAGGTATTATACCCGCATCGGGCAGGAGTATATGATTTTAGCCAACAACGAAATGCTCAAGGACGATGCCCAGCGCGATGTTAAGTTGGTGCAAAATTATTTGAACAATTCCATTTTGGCGGCGAAACAGGGCCAGGATTTGATGAAAAAAGATGTTTTGGCCTCAGAGACACTGGGTCAGATTTATGAAAATGCGGGCGTGTACGTCCCGGATTCGATAAGTTTAGCGTCCGCCACATATCAGCAAGCGCTTAATCTTGAGCCGCATAGCCCAAACCTGATTTTGAAACTGGGCCAGATGAAATTGAGCGAAGCGGCCAACAGCAAGGATGTTGAGGAAAAGAAAAACTTGGTCGGCGAGGCTAAGGATTTGTTCCAAAAATCCATCGATGAAAAGCAGAATTTTTCTCAAGGGTATTACCAATTGGCGCTGGCCAAAGACGCGCTAGGCGACGTGTCTGGCGCAATCGACAGCATGAGCCAGGCGCTGACTTACGAAAACAACAACATTAATTTTGTCTTCTATTACGCCAGACTGTACCAAGAGCGGGGCGAGGGCGACGATAACAAGATTGCCGAAGCTCTCTTTAAACAGATTTTGGGGGCCAATGACAAGGAAATAAACACGCATTTGAGCCTGGGTATGCTGTATGAAAAAACCGGCCGCAAAGACGACGCGATTATCGAATACAAAAAAGTGCTGGAGTTGTTGCCGGACGGTTCGGATCAAGCCAAGACACAGATCCAGAAAATGATTAGTAATATCCAAAACGGCATCGAAAATACACCGGAAAATCTGAAATAAACAATCCTTTTTCCCTAAAAACACCCGCTTTTTGCCGGGTGTTTTTTTGGTGGGCGGGTGTGGATAACTTCTTTAGGTGAATAAGCCGAAAAATGCTATAATTTTATTATAAAAAGAGTTTGATTAAAAGTAATCCCCGTGCGGGGTAAACTAGAAAGGCAGGTGATAATATGAATGGAGTACAAACTTGGGGGGAAGCGATAACATTATCACTTATGGGTCTGTGGGAGAGATTTATCGATTTTCTTCCAGCGCTTCTCGGGGCGATTATAGTCTTTGTTTTGGGATGGATAGTCGCGTCAGTACTTGGCAAATTGATTGCGAAAGCCATCAAATCTGTCAAAGTGGATGAAGCCTTGGAAAAAGTCGGTTTCAATAAAAGACTGAAAGAAGTTGGTATCAGCGAGACTGCCTCTGAACTTGTTGGTGGAATTGTGAAATGGTTTTTAGTGCTGGTATTTTTGATGGCAGCTACCAATATCTTGGGCTTAAGTCAAGTTTCTGATTTTCTCAACAGCATAATCCTTTACATCCCGAACGTGGTAGTGGCGGTTGTAGTGTTGGCAGTAGCTTTCCTGGTGGGAGGTTTTGCGTACAATGTCGTGAAAGGAAGTACAAAAGCGGCTGGCGTTATGTCAGCGACTCTTTTGGCAACTATTTCCCGATGGGCAATTATCCTTTTTGGTATTTTTGCAGCGCTTATTCAACTAGGAATTGCAACTTCTTTGATAAGCACGATTTTTATCGGAATTGTATCAGCGATCTCTTTGGCAGCCGGTCTGGCATTCGGTTTGGGCGGCAAAGAAGAAGCAGCGTCAATTCTCAAAAAACTGCGCGAAGAAATTTCAGAGAGAAGATAGCCTTTAGTACAACTATAGAAATACGGTCGTTTTTAAATGGCCGTATTTTGTTTTGTTTAAGCCATCAAATTTCCGGGTGAGGTTGGTATTTGACAGAAAGCCTCAAAAATGCTAGACTAATGGGTTCGTTGACAATTTTAAAAATCCAAAAAATCCGCCTGAAGGGAGGTGAAAAAAATGAAGGCAATTGAAAAGATTGAGAGCTTTTTGCAAAACTTTTCCTGGAAGATGAAATTGGCTATTTTTTTAGCCTTTATCTTTTGGGCGCCACAGACTTTCTTCCCGCTGATAAATGAAATTAAAAACAATTATCATCCAGATGTCGTTGAGGCAGTTCCTGCGAGCTATATATAAGAAAAACAATGGAATGATGAACTAAGGAAGTTTGCGAACAAGATTTATGTGGAAGCCGAGAAAAAGGGACGGAACTACAACGCGGATGATTATTTTCGCGACTTCAGAATACTCGAGGATTTCAAGAACCAATATCCTTTTCGGTATCAAATGCCACTTGAGATAATTAATCCCATCAACAAACTGTTTCATGAAAACATGAGAAGTAATCCGGCCGCAGGCAAAGAAATTGAACATGCTCGATACAGGTATCATTTCCAGAAAGAAAATCCTGACGTGCCGCGAGCCGAAGTTTCCTTCAGTGAATTTTTGCAAAATTCGGGAGTGTTAGGATGGGCATTAACTTTGTATTGGCGCGGCTTGCTGCTAGCGCTGCTGCTTTATTTTATCAAAATGTCGCAGAACAGAGGAATTCTTGAAACGGTTTTGGCTGATAAGCAGAAACTGCTTCTAGCAATATTTTTGTGGCCGAGATTCCTTCTTGATTATCCGGGTAATGCAATTCGTCAGATCGTAATCGAAGCGGAATTGCGCAGACTCGGCGGTCTTTGGAGAAAACTTGATCCAAGAGATCGGCGTCTCGTTAAAGAGATTGCAAGCAGAAGCAAAGCAGAATACAGAAAATGGATTGTCGACTATGAATTAAAAAATGCCCAAAGATTTAAAAGATCTTTTGAGTGGGCATTGATGGCAACCGTGTTGGTAATTCTTTCTCAGGCGGCGTTGCCAGTGAACGCAAACGCGGACATGGCAAAGTTGCGAGACGGCCCCTGCTTGGAGCAAGGAGCTGTCTATGATCAGTATGATACGCGATCCAATGATGAAAGCAGCAATACATCTCCAGACAACGCGCCGATTTGGGCCGAAGAAATATTTGTCCTGCCGGCGCCATGTTTTGTAGAAAGACTCGGGATAATTTTTGAGAAACTCAAGAGACAAGAGTTTGCTCGAAGCGTCTTTAAAATTCCTGTTGATGGCTATTTGGTTAAGGGTTTTTATCCTACAAACTAAATAGCCGGAAGGAATTGCTTCCTCCGGCAAAACAGAGGAGGAAGACGTGAAAAAAGCTATCCATATAATGTTGTTTGTTGCAATGATGCTTTTTACGAGCGTAGTCTTCGCAGAGCAAAAGGAGCTTCCGCAGGATGAGAAAAAAATCTCAACCCTGATGCTTCTAAAGCAGAATTGGATCCAGCCGGAACATGGCGACGGATTCTTCTGTGAGGGGGTGACCCTCTACTGGCATCACAAGGCAAATATTGGGCTGGGCATGGACATTGATCTCATTCCCAAATCCGATTTTCAGCGGTACCGCGCGTATCTTACATACAACAGCGGTCCATGGTATGCCCTGGCCGGAGTTTCAACCGACAGTGTCGGTAAGGACTATGCTCAGTTCGGCGGATGGTATGTAAACAAACTTGGTCTTTGGGAAATCTTCCTTGATCAGAGGCTGTATGCGGCAACTGACGGAAAATCTACCACATATTCGGATTTATACGTCGAGGCCATATATCCCATCAAGGATATTAAGCTGGGTTTAAATGCCTCATACGATCACTGGTTTTCCAGTGAACAACATGATTGGTGGATGGCAGGTCCAGTTGTATATTTCACCGACCTGCTGGGCAAAGGCTGGACGCCTTATTTCCGAGTCGTTTACGAATCGGACATAAAAGCGGGCCAGAAAAACAGCAATGCCGTTGATTTTAGGGCGGCATTGAAAATAGCGTTCTAAATTCCATTAAGAATAAAAATATTCTTTTGAGGGAGGTGATATTGGGCAACCCAACGGTTGCCCTTTTTATTTTGCAAAAAATGGCCAAAAGTGCTTTTAAATAGAATAATTTACTTATCCACAACTCATCTTTTTAGAAGACTTGACAGCCTTTTAAATAGTTGATACGATGACAACACGTGCTAAAAATAATAACTTAGGGGTAAATCCTTAATGGTGATTTCCATACAATATCTGAAGAAAAAAAGCGGGTGAATTTTTCGATTTTTTGATTTTCGAAATTCCCGCGTAAGCGGTTTTTTTGTTGGCGAAGAGACTCCTGGATGCAAATTATTATGCCTGTCTATGACGGCCTGCATCCAAAAGTTTCCGCGTCAAGGTGAACCTTCACAACTTAATAGGTCTATCACAACTATTTTTCCCTGAGCTTGCGGAAGCGAGGTTAAATAATTTGTGGTTAGTCACTAACATAATCTCGCAACGGTTATGTTAGGATAATGTAGAAAAAAATTGCAATAGTAGAAATCAGTTAATAATTTTCTTTTTGGAGATTGTTAACTGCTAATCGTTTAAATTTTAGAGCGGTAATACTAATGCATATGGTGAATGCCTTGACATTAAGAAGCGATGAAGGACGTAGCTGGCTGCGATAAGCCTCGGGGAGTTGTTAAGCAAACTTTGATCCGGGGATTTCCGAATGGGATAACCCTCCTCTTTATTGAGGAATCCATAACTGAATACATAGGTTATGGAAGCGCACCCTGGGAACTGAAACATCTTAGTACCAGGAGGAAAAGAAAACAATTGTGATTCCGTCAGTAGTGGCGAGCGAAAGCGGAATAGTCTAAACCGACGTCTTCGGACGGCGGGGTTGCGAGGCAATCTAACTCGTTTAATCGGGGTAGATAATGTTTTATTAGCAGAACGTCTCTGGAAAGAGCGATCATAGAGGGTGATAATCCCGTATGTGAAAATAAAATATTAATATGTGATTGTTCTCAAGTAGGGCGGGACCGGAGAAATCCCGTTTGAAGCTGGGGCCACTATAGCTCCAAGACTAAATATTCTTAATGATCGATAGTGAACTAGTACCGTGAGGGAAAGGTTAAAAGTATCCCGGTGAGGGAGATGAAATAGTATCTGAAACCATATGCTAACGAAGAGTTGGAGCCCCGTCGCAAGACGCGGGTGACAGCGTGCTTTTTGTAGAACGAGCCAACGAGTTAGTTCTGTGTGGCTAGCATAAGCGACTACGTCGCGTATGCATAGTGAAAGCGAGCCTGAAAGGGCGAACAACGTCGCACGGACTAGACCCGAAGCCAGGTGAGCTATTTATGAGCAGGGTGAATTTGGAGTAAAATCCAAAGGAGGCCCGAACCCACGAGCCGTGCAACACTCGGGGATGACTTGTGAATAGAGGAGAAATTCCAATCGAACTTGGCGATAGCTGGTTCTTCCCGAAATAGCTTGAGGGCTAGCGTCCATTAAATGAGCAAGAGAGGTAGAGCTACTGAATGAGAATTCGCGGTTCGCCGTAGGGTTCTCAACCAAACTCCGAATTCTTTTGTTTCTTATTTGGGCAGTCAGAAATCCGGGGCTAAGCTCGGATATCAAAACGGAAAAAGCCGAGATCGCAATCTAAGGTCCCAAAATTTATGTTAAGTGGTAAAGGAAGTGAAGTTTCTTATACACCTAGAAGGTTGGCTTAGAAGCAGCCATCCTTTAAAGAGTGCGTAACAGCTCACTAGTCTAGAGACTTCGCGCCGAAAATTCAACGGGGCTAAACATAATACCGAAGATGCGGGATACGCAGATTTCACAGAGGAAAAATTTAATTTTAGAAGAATGGGGGTGTAGCTCAGTAAGAGCGTTGGACTGGAACTCCAAAGGTCGCGGGTTTTATTCTCGCCACCCCCTACGTTTCTAAAATTTCCTTACGAAGTAATATTATTTATTTCGTTCTTCTGTGAAGTCTGTGGATCGGTAGGGAAGTGTTCCATGCGCAATGAAGCGGCAGGCGTGAGCCACCGTGGAGTTCATGGAAGTAAGAATGTTGGCATTAGTAACCGCAATGCGGGTGAGACCCCCGCACACCGAAAGTCTAAGGTTTCCTGGGCAATGTCGATCATCCCAGGGTTAGTCGGGCCTAAGGCGAGGCCGAAAGGCGTAGTCGATGGACACAAGGTTAATATTCCTTGACTATTTTTTGTCATGGTATGGGAGGACGTAATCTAGTATATTTTGCCCCTTATTGGATTGGGGTAGGCGCATTGAGGATGTTTTCCAGGTAAATCCGGAAAACACAAGTCCAAGGTGAGTCTGGAGGTTTCCCTTCGGGGAGGCCAACGAAATAAAGCAGGTTACCGGGAAAAATCTCTAACTTATCAAAAAATATCCGTACTTAAAACCGACACAGGTAGACTGGGCGAGTAGCCTAAGGTGAACGAGTGATTCTTCGTTAAGGAACTCGGCAAAACAGCTAGACGTAAGTTCGCAACATGTCTCGCCTCGCGCAAGCGGGGCCGCAGCGAAAGATCCCAAGCGACTGTTTACCAAAAACACAGGTCTCTGCAAACCCGTAAGGGGAAGTATAGGGGCTGACGCCTGACCAGTGCTGGAACGTTAACGGGAGCGGTGCAAGCCAATCCCCGAAGCGCCAGTGAACGTCGGCGATAACTATAAT
>JBAYLE010000021.1:0-11193 GCA_041664225.1 Parcubacteria group bacterium
ACAATATCTTTGACTTCTTTTCTTTGGTAAAACTTAACTCCGCCGATAATCCGGTATGGCATGGAATTTCTAAGCATCGCCTCTTCAATGATACGCGATTGCGCGTTGGTCCGGTATAAAATTACAAAATCATTTAAATTACAATCGTGCTCTTGCTTGAAATTTATGATTTCGAAAATCATAAACTCCGCTTCAGCTGCCTCATCGGCAGCTTCGTGAGCAGTAATCAAATGCCCGCCCTTGTTTTCGGTCCAAATCTCTTTGTTTTTCCGGTTCGTATTTTTGGAAATTACGCCATAGGCCGCGTCCAAAATATTTTGCGTCGAACGATAGTTTTGTTCCAGCTTAATAACCCTAGCGCTGGGGTAATCCTTTTCAAAATCCAGAATATTTTGGATATTGGCACCGCGCCAAGAATAAATTCCTTGCCAATCATCGCCCACAACGCAAATGTTTTGATATTTTTTGGCCAAAAGATTGATCAGAACATACTGTGCGTGGTTAGTGTCTTGGTATTCGTCCACCATAATGTAATGAAAAAGATTATGGTATTGATCCAAAACTTCCGGAAATTTTCTGAATATCTTGACCATGTGCATGATAATGTCATCAAAATCCAGCGCGTCCTGATCTTTCAATCTTTTTTGGTAGGCCGTATAAACCCTGGAAACAATTTCTTCATAATAACTGCCCATAGCATCCGCGAACATTTCCGCGTCAATAAGTTCGTTTTTGGCTTTGGAAATAGCGCCCAGAATGGCTTGCGGCTTGAACTGGTTGATATCAATCTCCATTTCTTTCATCACTTTTTTCATCAGCGCCTTCTGATCTTGATCATCAAAAATGTTGAAAGATTTTTTATAGCCTAATCGTTCGATTTCACGGCGCAAAATCCGCACGCAGATGGAATGAAAAGTACCCATCAGCGGTATATCGTAAAAATTTTGTGGTTTTTGGCTTGTATTTTGCAGTAATTGTTTGACGCGTTCTTTCATTTCGCCCGCAGCTTTGTTGGTAAAAGTCACCGCCAAAATATTCCGCGGTGAAACTTTTTTTATTTTGATCAGATACGCGATGCGATGCGTCAACGCCCGGGTTTTGCCTGATCCGGCACCCGCAATAATCAAGACCGGCCCCTCGGTCGTTTCAACGGCTTCGCGCTGGGCAGGATTAAGTTTTGTTAAGATATCATTTTCCATAACTTACTCATTTTAGCATACCTAAAAAATATTGGACAAAACTATCTTTCCATGCTACAATAGATAAGTAATAAATTATTAGCAGACATTGGTTGTGGCGCAGACCCAACGAATGTTTAGCCGAAAAATGTATGGCGCTGACCAACAAGCAAAAGACTAAAGTGACGAGTGACGTCAAAAGACACGAAAAGGACACCGGTTCTCCGGAATACCAAATCGCCCTTTTTACCGAACAGATCAAGAAGCTGACAACCCATCTCAAAAAGAATGCCAAAGATTTCCATTCCCGCAGAGGACTTCTCAAAATGGTCTCCAAAAGAAAAAAACTGATGACCTATCTCGAAGGCAAGGATGAAAAAGCCTACAAAAAACTGATGAAACAACTCGAATTAAAATAACTTATCAAAAGCGGGTGAAAACCTGCTTTTGTTTATCAAATAAAAATTATGTCAATTTATAAAGAACAACGTGTCGGCGTGCTCGTCGACATCCAAAACATGTACTATTCAGCCAGAGTGCTGTATAAAAAGAAAGTGAATTTCGGAAGCCTCTTGAAAGAAGCCGTGGAAGACCGCAAGCTCATTCGCGCTATTGCCTATGGCATCGCGACAGTTGAAGGCCAAGAAGAAAAATTCTTTGAGGCTCTCGAAAAACAGGGCTTTGAGGTGAAAACCAAAGACTTGCAAATCTTTCCCGGCGGCGCTAAAAAAGGCGACTGGGATGTCGGCATCGCGGTGGATGCCATCAAAATGTCCAAAAGTATGGATGTAATCGTCCTTATCGCCGGCGATGGTGACTATATTCCCGTCGTGGAATATATCCAAAACACTACCGGCTGCCGCGTGGAAGTCTTCGCCTTTCTCGAATCCGCCAGCAAAAAACTAGTGGAGGCAGTGGATAAATTCACCAACATTTCGGAGAACAAGAAGAAATTTTTGATATAGTAATTTAAAAAAGGAGGTTTTAGATGAAGCTTACACCTGAAGATTGTTTGTTTATTTTTTTTGTTTTGTACATTGGATTATGGGTTTTCGCCTTCATAAAAGAAAACCAGAGAATCAAGAAGCTTCCTGACGAGTGGGAATGTATGAGCTTAAGCAAAAACACGAGTCATCAGCCACATTGCCCTGTCTGTGGTGAAAATAACAATGTTATTAAGAACCCTTTTCAGGACAATAATTCTAATGACTTCTTATCGCACCAGTTTTGGTGCATATCTTGCGATCGCAAGTTCAACATTTAAGCAAAATCAAATACTCAAGGAGATCTCCTGTTACACTGATGATCTCCTTCTTTTTTTTGACAAAATCCTCAAAATAAGCTAGTATTTAATCACTTAATAATTTAATAAAAAGCCTTGTTTAATGTCGTAACAGGCACAATAGTGAGCTTCATTTGAGCTTAGTATCGTGTTTATAACGTCATTAGCGTAAGGCTAAACGTTTCTTATGGAACATAAAAAATGGTCCCTCCAGATCGGAGGAAGAGTCCTGGAAGTCGAAACCGGACTTCTGGCTGGCCAGGCCAACGGATCAGTAACTGTGCGCTACGGCGACACGGTGGTTTTGGCTGCCGCCACAATGAGCTCCGGCGCGTCCAGAATCAGTGGATATTTCCCATTGATGGTGGATTTTGAAGAAAGATATTACGCCGCCGGTAAAATCAAAGGTTCGAGATTTATCAAAAGAGAGGGTCGTCCATCAGACGACGCGGTTCTTTCGGGACGTGTAGTTGACCGCACCATTCGCCCGCTTTTCAATTCCAGAATGCGCAATGATGTGCAAGTAATTTGTACTGTTTTGTCATATGATGGAGAAAATGACCCGGATATTTTGGGAATCATCGCCGCCTCCGCAGCTCTTTCAATTTCCAACATCCCTTGGAACGGTCCGGTTGGCGCGGTGCGCATCGGCAGAGTCAAAAACGAGCTTATCCTAAACCCAGTCAACGGCGAAACAACGGACGGAGATTTTGATATCGTGCTTTCTGGAACCAAGGATAAAATCAACATGATCGAAACAGCCGCCAAAGAAGTTCCGGAAGCGGAAATTCTCAAAGCTTTTGAGTTCGGCCATGAGGCTATTAAAAAAATTGCCGCTTTTATCGGGGATATTCAAAAAGAAGTCGGGAAAACCAAAGCTGAGCCGGCGCTGCTCCAGGGCACACCTGAATTTGAAGCTAAAATAAAGGAAATTTTGCTATCAGAAAACCTGGCCGAATCTTTATACGACCCAGATAAGCAAACAATTGAAGGTAAACTCAAGGCTATCAAAGAAAAAACTACTGCTTATATCAAAGAAACTTTTCCGGAGGCTTCTGAACGAGAAAAGGATAAATACAAAGAAATTGCCGAGCAAGTTTTTGAAGAAACTTCGGATGAAATCGTCCATCAGAATATTTTAGGCAAAGATCAGAGACCAGACGGTCGAAAACTTGATGAAATCAGAAAAATCGAATGTCAAGTTGGTATCCTGCCCCGCACGCACGGCACCGGACTTTTCACTCGTGGCGAAACGCAGGCGCTGACTGTTACAACCCTAGGTTCGCCTGGTGATGAGCAAGTGATTGACACAATGGAAGTGGATATGAAGAAAAGATATATCCATCATTACAATTTCCCGCCATATTCCGTCGGCGAAGTAAAACCGATGCGTGGTCCGGGACGGCGCGAAGTCGGCCATGGAGCTTTGGCTGAAAAAGCTTTGATTCCGGTTTTACCTCCAAAAGATGAATTTCCATACACCATCCTTTTGGTTTCTGAAGTGCTTTCTTCTAATGGTTCATCTTCAATGGCTTCCACTTGTGGCTCTACTTTGTCACTGATGGATGCTGGTGTGCCAATCAAGCGCCCGGTCAGCGGAATCGCCATGGGCATTATTGTCGGGCATGATGGAAAATTCAAAGTTCTCACTGATATTCAAGGACTAGAGGACCATTACGGCGATATGGATTTCAAAGCGGCCGGCACTGAAGTCGGCATAACAGCCCTTCAGATGGACGTAAAATTGGACGGCGTAACTCTGGAAATGCTCAAAGCTGTTCTCGAACAATCCCGAGAAAATCGCATGGAAATCATGAAGAAGATTACCGATGCCATTCCTGCTCCAAGAGCCGAAATGTCCCAATATGCGCCGAGAATCATCATTATGAAGATCAATCCTGAGAAAATCAGGAATGTTATCGGCACGGGTGGCAAGATTATTAACGCCATTATTGATGAAACTGGCGTACAAATTGACATTGAGGACGACGGTTCGGTCTTCATCACTTCTCCAGACGCAGTCGCAGCCAAGAAAGCTCAGGAATGGATTGATAATCTAACCCATGAGGTGAAAGCTGGTGAAATATTCCAAGCTAAAGTTACTCGTATCATGAATTTTGGCGCTTTCGCTGAAATTCTGCCCGGGCAGGAAGGCTTGATCCATATTTCCGAACTGGCTGACCACCGCGTAGAAAAAGTTGAAGATATTGTCCAGATTGGCGATATTATTCCGGTCAAAGTCAAAGAGATTGACAGCCAGGGCCGAATAAATTTGTCAGCCAGGGCGGCGGCTAAAAAATAGCATAGACTAAAAACACTTATTGTTGTAAAATAGAGATGTGTAAAGACATCTCTATTTTATTTCATAAAAAAATGTTTCAAGACCAAAATAAAAATATCGACGACCAGGACATTGAACATCTCCCGGTGCATACCATGCTTAAAGATCTTGAGTTTGTTGATAATCCAAGCGCGGCCAAAGCAGAAGAGGAGCTAGAAAATGTTTCAATAAAAAAATCTGTCCCTCCCGCAAATTTGACTGTCTCGCAAAAAAGCAGCCCATTTTTGAATCCAGTTCCGGCCGCGGAAAATCGCCCTGCGCCACAAGAGACAGAGATAACACATGATTGGACAAACAGGATGGATCGGATTGATATTTCCGCCCAAACCCCAATCCCGCTAAAACAAGAACACTCTTCCAAAAAGTTATCCATGAAGCCATTTATAATAATATTTTCAGTATTGCTAGTTTTCATCATTGCTGGCGGAGGTTATTATTTCTGGAGTACGCGCCAACAAAAAGCTCCTGATGTCGTAATCGACAATACACCGGAAGTAGTTGCACCAGAACCAGTGCCTGTCCCTGCGCCCATTCCTCCTGTTGTCTTTTCAACTGATACATCAAACTATCTAAGCATTGATTTGACCAATACAAATAAATCTGCACTAAAAGAAACTCTCCTGTCATATGTGGATAAAGTTTATACAGCAAAAACAGTTTCGCCTGTCGAGTTTGTGATTGTCGACCAGCAAAATAATCCGATAACTTTCCAGGATTTTTCCGCCAAGCTCGAGATGACTTTTTCTCCAGCCCTGACAGCAAGCCTGGGAAGCACTTTCAGTTTGTTTATTTATAATGATGCTAGCGTAACTAGATTGGGGTTGGCCATGGATTTTAAGGAACAGACTGATTCAAAAAACACAAGCAAACTGCAAACCGACCGAAAAAATTTACTATCGTTGGAAGAAAAAGATCTAACAAAAGAATTGTCTCCAATTTTCATACCGGGAAATTACACGTTAGCACCAAAGATTTTCTCAAGCAGTAAATATAATGGTTTGGACATAAGATTCTTAAATATAATTTCTCCTGAAGATTTGTCCGTTGATTATGCCATTTTCAAAGACAAGCTCCTGATTGGAACAACTAAAATGACCATACGAGCTATTATTGATAAAATCGCGCCGACAACTGATTCGCCGATCGAAACTGATAAGGCTGGTGATTCTGCCAAAAGTTCTCCCCCAATTACAACTACTCCCGCAACGACACCCCGTAATGCGCCCACAGGGCAATAATTTAGACAAAAATAGATAGCCTGTGGATAACTTGTGAAAAAAACAGTTTATCCACAGATTTTAGCCTAAAATCAGGCAAAAAAGAGATTTTCTTTTTATTTTCCGAAAAAGTTTTGAAAAGTAAATAAGCTAAGTTAAAAATCATTTTTTGTTAATATTTTGGCTAAAATAAAGCATTTTTAAAGATTACCCTTTGACTAAGCGCTTTTTTTCTGCTATAATAGCTGTATAAGTTATTTGAAAATAAAAAGAAAAAGCACGGTAGAGGAGTTTCAATCGCAATTTCCCCCTATTTGCGATTGAAACCTCTCTACTGTTCAAGTGTTTCGATCAATGTATCGGAACCGCTAGGATAACTGACATTCTAGACCCTAAAAACAAAAATAAAAATTTTTTATCAAAAATAAAAATCAATAAAAAATTCGTTCTTTAAAAGGGTTGGGAACTGCCTAAAGCAGCATCTGATAATGCTTCTCTAGGCAGAGCCCGACCTTCAAAAGGCTTAATGCCAGAGAACGGTACGGGAGAAAAAAGCATTTAAGTCAGAAAATGCAAAAAGCAGTGTGTTTTAGTAATAAAAATATTACACGCTAGTCCTTCGTGACTGGATGGTTTCTCACCCAAACCAAAAAGTACAAGAAAGGCCGACGCGTACACATTGATGAACACCAGTGGGTGTTGTCAAACAAGTCTTATATTATATTATCAGGACTTTTCATTCGGCGGCATCCGCTGGTTTCAATACCTTATTGCACCAGATGGTGTTTTTTTGTTGCCAAAAATGATACACTTCCGCTATGGCGAACATAAAATCACAAACCGGCCAGACTGGCGAACAAGTTGCCGCCAATTTTTTGCAGAACAAAGGCTACAAAATTTTGGATATGAATTTTAAAAATAATTCCGGACGAAGATTGGGTGAAATTGACATTATCGCCAAAGACAAAAACAATAATGAACTGGTTTTTGTCGAAGTTAAAACCAGAGATTTTCAAAAATATAAAGACACTTTGCCGGAAGAAAACATCACTCGTGATAAATTAAGAAAACTTTCCAAAATTGCCAATGCTTATCTTTATCAACATGATTTGAAAGATGCGAACTATCGCTTTGATGCCATCTCGGTGTGGTTAAATTATGAAACTCGCGTTGCCAAGGTGAAACATATCCCAAATATTTTTCTGTAGACATTCGCAGGGACTTTTGATACAATAGCAACAAGCTAATAACACTTAACTTTAATTTTATGACATTAGACCCCAAGACAATTTCAGAGTTAAAAGAGGCTTTGTTAAAAGAAAAAAAGGAGCTTGAGGAAAATTTGGGCCGTATCGCCAAACCGCTTGATGACAAGGGCGATTATGAAACTTCCTTTGAAAACATCGGGACTGATCGAGATGATAACGCGACTGAGGTTGAACAATACACGGATAATCTGCCAGTTGAAGCCACGTTGGAGAAAAAATTGCAGGATATTCTTGAGGCTCTCCAAAGAATGGATGCTGGAACTTATGGAATTTGCGAGAATTGCCACCAGGAGATTGATATTGAGCGATTGAAAGCGAGCCCTTCCGCCAAAACCTGCATTACATGCAAATAATTTCTATGAATCCATACGCATGTACGAATGCACAAAGAAATTTTTGCCTCTCCTGTTTCTTTTATTAGTTTTTGTTGACCAGTTAAGCAAATATATTGTCCGCTCCAGTGGCGGATTTTATATTTGCAATCCTAATATAGCTTTCGGAATCAAGGTGTCTGAAATTTCATTTTGGCTCTTATGGATCGCATTTATAAGTGTTCTTTTGTTTTTGCTTTATAAAAAAAGCTGGTCGTTCAATTATTACTTTTTGATTTTAATATTATCTGGCGCCATATCAAACATGCTGGATCGCTTTATTCATGGTTGCATTATCGATTTCATCGACTTGAGGTTTTGGCCAATATTTAATTTGGCCGATATTTTCATTGTGATTGGTGTTATACTAATATTAATAAAAATTCTAAATCCTAAGCACTAAATTCTGAACAATATCAAAATTAAAAAATCTAATTTTTTTGGATTTAGATATCAGAATTTAATTATTTTATGTCTTCCAAAATCCTATCCGCCGCCACGGTCGGGCTTGCGAGCGAGCTCATCGAAATTGAAGCGGACACAGTAAAAGCTGGGCTCCATGTTTTCAATATTGTCGGACTGCCGGATGTCGCTGTCAAAGAAGCCAAGGATAGAGTGGGCGCGGCTATTCGCAACAGCAAGTTCAAACCACCGCATCAATGCGGACGCGTGACGGTCAATCTCGCTCCCGCCGATCTCAAAAAAGAGGGTCCGGTTTACGATCTGCCAATCGCCTTGGGATTTTTACTGGCCACCAAACAAATCAATTTTGATTTTAAAAATAAACTATTTTTGGGCGAGCTGGCTCTGGACGGCAAAATACGCCCGGTAAAAGGCGTTTTGCCAATGGCAATTTTAGCCAAAGAAAAAGGCATCGCGGAAATTTATGTCCCGCCTGAAAACGCGGCGGAGGCATCCGTGATCGACGGAGTCGAAGTAATTCCAGCGGATACGCTCACGCATTTGATTTTGCACCTTATGAATGAGCGAAAAATTATGCCCGCTCCCCGGACAAATTTGGCGGAACTGTTTGCTGATGAAGAATATGCCGTTGACATGGCGCATATTCGCGGACAGGAACACGCTAAGCGCGCTTTGGAAATTGCGGCCGCTGGCGGACATAACACAATCCTCAATGGTCCACCCGGATCAGGAAAAACTCTTCTCGCCAAAACTATGGCATCCATTCTACCCAAACTCACAATTCCGGAAGCCTTGGAAATCACCAAAATCTTTTCCGTTGCCGGCCATCTGCACGAAAAAACCCCATTGGTCACCAAAAGACAGTTTCGTTCACCGCACCATAGCGCCAGTGCTGTTTCTCTGGTCGGCGGAGGCAGTTATCCGCGGCCGGGAGAAATCAGTTTGTCGCACAGAGGCGTTTTGTTTCTCGATGAATTCCCGGAATTTTCCCGATCAGTTTTGGAAAATTTACGCCAACCATTGGAGGACGGCGTCATCACAGTTTCCCGCGCCCAAGGCACGCTGGAATTTCCGGCGCGATTTACTTTAGTTGCCGCCATGAACCCCTGCCCATGCGGCAACGCCACCGATCCGGAAAAGGCCTGCTCATGCAGCCCGGCGCAAATTATCAAATATCAAAGAAAAATTTCCGGTCCGATTCTCGACCGCATCGATCTTCATGTCGAAGTGCCGCGCATTAAATTTGAAAAATTAGCGGAAAATTTTGAATCAGAAGGCTCGCAGTCCATCCGCCAGAGGGTATCGCGCGCCAGAAACATCCAAAAAGACAGATTCGCGGGCACGGCCACCATAACCAACAGCGAAATGGAAAGCGAGCAGATCAAAAAATTCTGCCAACTGGATCAAACGTGCATTGAACTCATGAAAAATGCCGTCACTCGGATGCACTTGAGCGCGCGGGCATATTATCGTATTATAAAAGTTGCCCGAACAATCGCCGATTTGTCCGGCAATTTAACTATCCAGCCGGCGCACATCGCCGAAGCGATCCAATATCGCTTCAAAACGGAATGAAAAAAATCTTTATTATTTTAATTCTAACAGCTGCCTTTTGGGCAATTTATTATTTTTTTGCCAGCCGTCCAGGCCGCGAACTGATTTTGGATAATTCAGCAAAAAGCCTCTGCGTCAATGATAATGGGCTGTTTTTTAATGTAACCACCTCGGCCAGCACTCTTTCTGATTTTGTGAAAGAAAAAAATATCAAACTGGCTGAACACGATAAAATAATTCCCGCTTTGGATTCGTCGCTTTTGCCCGGAATGAACATCACCATGAAACGGGCTTTAAAAATAAAAATAATGGCTGATGGAAAAACCTCAGATGCCCATACTTTGGAAAATTCGGTCGCCGGCGCCCTCTGGGAAAATAATATAAAATTGGGAGAAGATGATTTTACAAAGCCCGCCCTCGACAAACCGCTCCAAAATAATGCTACAATTGAAGTTATACGGGTCGACATTAAAGAGGAGATCGTAAAAAAAGATATTCCCTTCAAAACAACATCTAACGAAGACGACGAGCTTAGCTGGCGTACAAAAAAGATTACTCAAAGGGGTGAAAGGGGAATCAAAGAAATTACATATAAGATTGTTTCACATAACAACAAAGAAATATCACGAAAAGTTCTTAAAGAAACCGTTACCAAAGAACCAGTGACGGAAGTTGTCACCCAGGGAACATATGTTAAGATCGGGAAAATACACACCGGCGTCGCTAGCTGGTATGCCTATACCGGAACAATGGCGGCGGCTAATCCGTGGCTCCCGATGGGAAGTTATGTACGCGTCACCAATACCGAAAACGGCAAGTCCGTAATCGTAAAAATTAATGACCGCGGTCCATTCGGCAACGGAAGAATAATCGATCTCGACAAAGTCGCCTTCGCCAAAATCGCCAATCTCGGAGCAGGAGTGGCGAATGTGAAGATGGAAGTGATTGTAAATTAATCTAACTTTATGCCAACCAGGTTAGGACAAAATTTTCTAAGAAACGACAAGATTGTTAAGAAAATTGTCGCGGCGGCTGATTTAAAAGCGGATGATTTTGTGCTGGAAATAGGCCCCGGAAGGGGAATCTTGACTGAAGAACTGGCAAAATATGCCGGGAAAGTTTTAGCGATTGAAATTGATGAGCTCTTAATTGAACCGCTTACAAAAAAATTTAATAGTAATAAAAATGTTGAAATAATCCACGAAAATATTTTAAATATCAATCTTGCAGAATTAATTAAACAAAAATTTCAAGATAAAAACTACAAGGTTATCGCGAATATCCCCTATTATATAACCTCGCCGATTATCAGATTATTTTTGGAAAACGAAAATCCGCCAAGCGAAATGATTTTGATGGTGCAAAAAGAAGTGGCTGAAAGAATTGTCGCAAAACCTGGCCAGATGAGTATTCTCGCGATTTCTGTACAATATTACGCCGACGCGGAAATTTTATTTGAAGTTGGAAAAGAAAATTTTGAACCAGCGCCGGAAGTGGATAGCGCCGTAATACGAATGTCACGAATCACGAAAATTAAAGAAGAACGAATAAAAACGAAT
>JBAYLE010000022.1:0-8432 GCA_041664225.1 Parcubacteria group bacterium
CGATTTTAAAAGTGTTGAACTATACGGCGGTTATGAATGTTATCACTGGTCGTTCGCTGGGTCCGAACAATGAGAAGAGTAATTTTCATCTTTCGCAGATCGAACTCGAAAAAATGGTGGAGAGCGGCAGATGGGAAATGGCTTCGCATACTCAAAATGGTCATGATTATGAAAAAATCGGAGCTAATAATGAAATGGGACATTTTCTGAGCGATAAGTTGTGGCTGAATCCTGCCAACATGCTGGAGACAGACGCTCAATATTTTGATCGAGTAAGCAAGGATCTTGCGGCATCCAAAGCGGATATTCAAAATAAATTGGGCATCAAAACACTGGCTTTCGCGTATCCTTTTGGCGACTTCGGCCAGGAATCAGCTAATTATCCTGGCGGCCAGAATGTTTTGTTGGGGATATTGCGGAAATTATTTCCGCTTACATTTTACCAAACTCGCGGGAGTGAATTTATGAACAACTATCCAGGAGATCCCTTTATGACCAGAAGGATTGATATGAAATCGGAAACAAATATAAATCCAGCTACCAGTGCTGAAAATCTTCTCAAATTATTGGTCAACAACAACGAAAAAGATTTGAACTACACAGACAATTTTACAAAGAACAACGGTTGGTTGCAGGGCTGGGGAGTGCTGGCGTTCAGCAAAAACAAGATGTCGATCAGTGATTCCCCGACTGATGACAGCGGCATGACTTTTTTGGCCGGATCGTATCTTTGGAAAGATTATTTTTTTCAAGTCAGAACGTCAATCCAAAATGGCGGTGCTTTCGCTTTGGTAGCGCGCTACGAGGATGAAAACAATTATGTCGCTTGTGATTTCACGGACATTCATGTGGCGTTAGCCCAACATGCAAACGGCCAAGACAAGCCGGACACGGAAGTTTTACAGCAAACTAATCTTGGCAGTGGGAGAATAGCCAACGTAGGAGTTGCGGTTTTTGGCAATCAAGTCTCTTGTTTTTTGGATGGCAAAGCTGTGATCTCTGGAATAATCAGCGATGATTTAGCCAACGGAGGGATCGGATTCAAGCTTTGGGACACTAACCAGAAAAAAGGTAGCATCTTATATATCAGTGATTTGAAGGTAGAAAACGCAATGCCTGTTTCGGATGTTAAATAAAGGATTGGAATTGTAAAAATTAGAGTATAATTAAACCGGAGTAAACAATTTAAAATTAATATGAAACATCAAAAAAATATAATTTATTTTATTGGAACAGTAATTATTGTTTTGTTGTTTATTGCGGTTGTCATTTTCCAAAAAAGAGAAATTGGGTCATTTAGTTTTGTTTCCAATTCTGATCAGGCGGGGACATTGCAGGAAGCCGGTTCAATGAAAGAAAGCAAAAGCTCGGATTGGTGGCTGGACTCAGGCGGAATATTAAATATCGGAGCGCAAGAATTCAGCACTAACGCGGGACCATTGCCGGAAGATAATAAGTGGCGCAAGCTATACAATAAAAATAACCCCAAAGACACCGATAATGGATTTTTCTCGCAAAACATTTTTCGGTTGGTGACCAAAAGCAAGTGGCAGAATCTGACCCAGCAAGTTTATTTTAATATTGATAAAATCAACCTGAGTCAGAGTGAAAACAGAATTGGAGCCAATGGGGTTTTGCTTTTCAATCGCTATCAGAATGGGAGCAATCTGTATTATGCGGGCGTGCGGGTGGATGGAGACGCAGTTATCAAGAAAAAAATTGACGGGAAATACTATACCATGAAGGAAGCGCCGTTCTTGACAAAAAACAGCAAGTATGATAGAGTGGACAATCCCAACCTAATCCCGACCAACATCTGGATAGGCATCCGAAGCGTAGTGACTAATATTGGGAATAATACTGTGTATATAAGGCTGTATGTAGATTGGGAGCAAAATGGCAATTGGCAGCTGCTACTTGAAGCAAAAGACAGAGAAGGTGCGTATGGTAAAGATCCATTTACGAAGGCGGGCTACGCAGGAATCAGAACCGACTTTATGGATGTAAAGTTTAAAAACTATTTTATTCAAGAAGATTGATAGATTTGTATATAGAAGATTAGTTTTTTTGACAATCAGCCTGGCAAAAATGCAGGTGATCATATAGAAAAAGGCAAGACGTTAACTAATAACGACTCATTTATCCAAGGAGGGATAGCAATGAAAAAGATCACGAGTATGCTATTGGTGTTGTTCGTATTCTGCATGATGTTCGGCAGTTCGGTAATGGCTGCTGGGCTGGACAGAGGAATGGTCACATTTACGTTTGATGACGGACTCGGCTCACTGGTGACAGCAGCTGGTATTATGGACAAGTATAACTTGTCAGGTACAGCCTTCATCATCACCGGCAGAATCGGAGACGCTGAAAATGTCAGCTGGGATCAGATCCGGGACCTGCATTGGAAAGGTTGGGAGGTTGGCAACCACACAGTTGACCACACTGATCTTACGACGATGACCAGGGACGAAGCTGTCGACAAGATAACAGGCGCCAGGGGCGATTTTGTAGCCAACGGCATTACTGACGTTTCCTCTTTTGCATCTCCTTTTGGAGCCTATGATGCCACGGTGATCGATATTTTGCAAAAGATCGGCTACACCGCCAACCGTCAAGCCTATGTCGGCGACAATTGGGATAATCCCTTTAATTCACCTGGTGACTTTGACCAGTGGAATATAAAGGTGATTTCGATCCGCTCTGACACAAGTCTCACGGAGATCAAGAACTGGCTCTCTTGGGCAGCAGGAGACCACGTATGGGTAGTATTCGTTATCCATAACGTGGTGAAAACTCTGAGTGGTGACGATTACGAAGTCAGCACAAAGACTTTTCAGAAGATGATTATCCAGGTCAATTCTATGCGCCTCAAGGGCCAACTGGATGTTGTCACCCTGAAGATGGGGACTGACAAGATGAACTGGCTCAAGGGCCACTAAGACAAACCGGACCGGCGGGGAAGAATTTTTCCTCGCCGGCTCCTAAGAACTCTAACAGGTTCTTTTTTTATTGAAAAATTTATACATTTTTATTGGGGTTTGACATTTCCACTGTTTTTGCGCTACAATAAACTCTTAGTTTTTTTGACAATCAACCTGGCAAAAATGCGAGGTGATTATATAGAAAAAGGCAAGACGTCAAACTAACAACGACTCATTTATCCAAGGAGGGATAGCAATGAAAAAGATCACAAGTATTCTGTTGGTGTTGTTCGTTTGTTTTTTCACGATGTATAGCAGCTCAGCAATGGCTGCTGGGCTGGACAAGGGGATGGTCTCGGTGACTTTTGATGATGGCGAGGCCAATCTTTACAGCCAAGCCCTGCCCGCACTTACAGCGTACAAAATTCCGGCAACTGCCTTTATCGTTCCTGACCGAGTGGGCGACGGCAGCCACGTAACATGGAGTCAATTATGGACCTTATTCTGGACCAATGCATGGGAGATAGGAAATCACGGACCACACGTTGACCTATCCGCGCTAACAACAGAGGAAATCATTAATGGAGTAAGGAACTCTCAAAATACACTCATTGAACATGGATTTCCAAACCCAGGAGCACTTGCGTATCCCTTTGGTGCTTTTGATGAATCAGTAATTGATGCCTTAGGGGCAGCAGGATGTGTTTCGTCCGGACGCCAAGCCTGGACAGAGGACGAGGCTATCAACAAACCGGACACGTTCAACAGATGGGCGCTTAATGTCGTAAGCGTTAGGAGCTACACAACATATGCTCAAATCAAAGCGCAAATAGACAGGGCTGTGCTGGAAAAAGGGTTTCTCATCCTCGTTTTTCATAGCATTACCTCGGCTACGCCGGCGGATGAGTATGAAGTCAGGGCATCAACCTTGAGAAGTATAGCCAGCTATCTGAACTCTCAAAGATCTCTGAAAAAGATTGACGTTGTGACTATTTCAGATGGTGTTGCAAAAATGCAAAGATTCAAAAATCTCACGCCATAATAGCTGCTGGCGCAGGTGGAGACAATATCTCCACCTGCCCACAAAGAACTTAAAAAGTTCTTTTTTTGTTTGTACAAAAATACACCAGCACACATTTTTTTAAATAGGCCAATTTTCGAAGAAAAACCACTCATATTTACACAGTACCCCAGGCTATTGACAAATATTTGTAATCGTAGTATACTGGCTAGTTAAACAATAAAGACCCTAATTGGGCCTAAAGATATGGGAAATATGCTAAAATCGAAGAGTTTTTGGATCGTAATGATTGTTGTAATTGCTGGCGTTTTGCTTGCGTATTCAAATTCCGGAAAAACTTATGTCGGCACGACTGACATTCTAGTTTTGCCTAAAAGCGACCGGATTGTGCGCAATGTCGAACAAATAATCGGGGATGCCGAGCAGATCCCGCGTTCTTTGAAGTTTTATGACATAATGCTCCAGGAAAACAGCAACATCGAAGATCAGTTCGCGTCGCTTCCGGATGCTGAGCGTAAAGCTAGTTGGAACGCGATGTTGCGGGTAGATCAAAAAAAGAAAAGCGGAGTGTTGAGTGTGGCGATTTCCAGCCAGAATCAATTGCAAGCTTCAATTTTGTCACAGCAAACTGCAAAAGATATCGCGGTCGTCCTTAGTCGATATTATGATATTAAAACTGATCTGGATATCCGATTGATTGATGGACCGATTGTCGCTCAAACGGGACGGCCGCTTACTCTTGGGCTGACAGGCATCGGTATCATTATAGGAATTATCGCTGGTGTTATCGCGTACCTGATATTTGGATATGCAAGAGAATCTCTTGCGATGCCAAAATCAAAAATAGCCTTCCCATCGTATGTCGCAGATAAAACATTGGAAAAAGCTGGGTTTGCACCCGATGCGAAAACCGAGACAAAAGCTGAAATAGAACAGATTATTTTCGCGCAACCGGCAGTGAAAAAAGAAACTCCGGCAGAAGGTGAAAAGAAGGCGTTTGCTCCAGAAAATCTGCCTGTTGGCAGTGATTTTGTGATAAGCTCATTGCGCAGAGCGGAAAAAACTTCCAAAAAAGATGAGGAAACGGCAGACTTTAAAAGTCATGAAGCTACAGAAGAAGAAATAAGAGCTAGACTGAACAAGCTTCTGGGCGGGAAGATGTAGTACTATGTATAAATGGCGAAAAGTTACTCAAAAAAATTCTGGATAATCTTTTGGTCTATATCCGCGGTTTTACTTGCGATGTTCTATTTCGTCTTGCAATTCAAAAATAAAACCATCGGAGAAATCGTCAACTTTTTTCCAATCAACAATCAATACAAAGCTATCGTTTATTTTGCTGACTATTTTATGGAGCAGGATAATCGGGAAAAGACTTTTTTGGTACTTTTCCAAAACAACATGGAAATCCGCCCCGGGGGCGGATTTATTGGTTCATTCGGGATACTTAAAATAAAAAACAGGAGAGTCAAAAACATGCAAATTTTTGATTCGGGAAATTTTGACAAAAATGTATCGGACACCATTCTAGCCCCATACCCGATGCCGGAAACATTGCATATCAAATGGCTCCAATTGCGCGATTCAAATTTTTCTCCGGATTTTCCGAGCGATGCCGCGGCCGCCGAAAAATTCTACCATATGGGGCAAGGACAGGAAAAATTTGACGGCATCGTCGGTGTCACAAGCAATGTTCTCATTTCCTTTTTAAAAGCGACCGGACCCGTGGAAATCCCAGGCTATCCGGGAACCTACGCGGACGAAAATGCCGTTTTAGCCTTGGAATATCAAGTGGAAAAAGCTTTTGATGAGCAAGGGATTGCCCGCGATGACCGCAAGGATGTGATGAATGAATTGGCAGAAGTGATTCTTGAAAAAATTTCCACTATGTCTTTATCGCAAAAAATTGATCTAGCAAAAATCATATACGCGGATCTGGACAAAAAAGACATCCAACTTTATTTCCATGATCCGATATTGGAAACGCAGGCTGAGCAAGCGGGTTGGGCGGGCAGGGTTGACCAAACTTGGGAAAAGGATTATCTGATGACAGTGGATGCCAATTTGGGCGCTTGGAAAACAGATCGGGTCATGAAAAGGTCACTGGATTATTCCATCGATCTTTCAGGCGCTGTTCCCAAGGCAGTCTTGAAAATAACCTACAATCATACGGCGACGCAGAGAGATTTTATGACCAAGGATTATATTGATTTTCTGCGCGTGTATGTACCCGCTGGCTCAGAGTTAATCAGTCAAAAAAATGCGGATGACCCGGTTTTCGGGGCGGAGTTAGGCAAAAAATATTTCGGATTCATAGTGTATGTGCCGTTGGGAGAATCAAAAACAGTAGAAATCAATTATATTTTACCGAAAGACCTAGCCGATAATTATAATCTAAAAATCCAAAAACAGGCTGGTTTGAATGACATTCCTGTGGCTGTGCATGTGATCGGCAAAAATGGGCAGAAAAAAGATTATCAATTTACAATGAATGGTGATATAGTTTTGAATAAATAGAAAATAGTTCTACGTTTCAATACTATGCAGTATTGAAATATGGGGCGGGATGTGTAAATATTTACAAACCTAAGGAAGTACCTTACCAAAAAAGGAGACAAACGTGAAAAAGAAAATGTTAGCAATAATAATAGTTTTTCTTGCGGGAGCAAAAACGGAAGTTTGGTGGTGGAATTGGAAAATTTCTTCCTGGCCTGGCCTCTTTTGGCTCACTTGGCCATTTATGAAATGGTGGCCGTTCCGTACAATATTTAAAATTTTTGGAATAAAAACAAGATTTCTAAATGAGTTGAAATGCGAATCTATAGCACGAATCGAGCGAGCTATCCATGAATATAAATATGGATATCACAGACCAGTTGCGGGTGACTTTGATAAAATTATTATTCCCGATTCAGATTTGCCTTCAGGAATAAAATCTGTCGGCACTTTAGCCCTCGAATACATGGTCTCGAGAGGAATATCGAAGGAACAGGTAGTTGTTATTGGAAAAGCGGTCGGAACTTCTGAAAAATGTGATGCCGTTAGGAATTATCTTGACAGTATTGATTACATCAAGAATTATGACATCAGAATGCTTTATCCGGTCACCACTGATTATAACGCGGAAAGAGTTTTTCAAGGGCTTAAAAAGAAAGTGAGCTGCGAGGTTATTGCTATTTATGTAAACTGGAAGAAAATAAAGCATTGTCTCAAGGAAGAAATGCTATATAATTTGGTAACGGAAGGTATGAAAACCTGGGTGGATAAACATCCGCAATTACAAAAAATATTTTCCAATTTCGAAAGGAGAAGTAGAAAAAAGAATAAATAAAAATAAGCAGTATTAATAAGGGGGCTTGAACTTAACCAAGTCGCCCTTTTATTTTGTCTCAAAATATATTATGATAATAATGCGTTAAAAATTAACGAAAAACCATGATTGAAGGCGTAAAAATTACAAAAATCAATAAATTTGAAGATGAGCGGGGGTATCTCGCCGAGTTTTTTCGGAGTGATGAGATTGAATATAAGCCAGAAATGGCCTATTTGAGTTTCACTAAATCCGGCGTGATTCGCGGACCGCATGAGCATGAAAAGCAATCTGATTTCTTTGTCTTTGCCGGCCCGGGAGATTTTGAATTACATCTCTGGGATAGGCGGGAAAATAGTGCGACAAATGGAGAATATTTCAAAGAAACTTTTGGCGAATCTAATCCAGCCTCAGTGATTGTTCCACCAGGAGTCGTCCATGGGTATAAATGCATTTCTAAAATTGATGCCTTGTCAATTAATTTGCCGGATAAATTATATAAAGGTGAAAACAAAAAAGAAGAAGTCGACGAAATCAGATGGGAGCAAGACGAAAACTCTCCATATAAGATTTTATAAATAAAAACTATCCTTAAATACTGGAGTATTCAAGTATAGTTATAATAAAAAAAATTATGAAGTTATTGGTTACTGGGGGAGCCGGATTTATCGGTTCAAATTTTGTCCACTATATTCTCAAAAAATATCCAAATTATAAAATAACAAATCTCGATCTTTTGACGTATGCGGGAAATCTGGAAAATTTGAAGAGCTTGGATAGCAATCCCAATTATAAATTTGTAAAAGGCGATATTGCTGATCCTAAAATAATCCAGGATATAATAAAAGATGTTGATATTATCGTAAATTTTGCTGCCGAATCGCATGTTGATCGCTCCATTATGGAGCCGGGAGATTTTATGAGAACCAACATTGTCGGAACGTACAACTTACTTGAAGCTGCGAAAAAAAATGGCGGTATCAGATTCCATCACGTTTCTACGGATGAAGTTTTTGGCTCTCTCGGGGCAAATGACCCAGCTTTTAGTGAGAATACACCCTATGACCCCAGAAGCCCATACAGCGCTTCCAAGGCGGCTTCCGATCATCTGGTGCGGGCCTATTTTCACACTTATGGCCTGCCGGTGACGATTTCCAATTGTTCGAATAATTACGGCCCA
>JBAYLE010000023.1:0-6298 GCA_041664225.1 Parcubacteria group bacterium
ATGGGAAGTCTTTTATTTTAAAATACCATATGCCATCAACCCCCTTGTAATCATCATATAAAGACGTACGATCCAGCCCTGATTCTTTGCCAAACCACTGAAATTCTTCCCCGTATTCAATGGTTATTATTTCCAAAGCTTCAGCCCTGCCGCTGCCTTCGGCAAATTTGCTTTTTAACCGCTCAACATATTCAATATCCTTTCTAACTTCCGCTTCAGTGTAACCCGGCCTTGAATTATCGACGAATTCTAGTGGATCGGGACGTTTTTTGGCCGAGCCTAGGATATAATCTACGGGTCGCCTCTGTTCCTCTTTGGGTCTGGCGGCGGGAGTTTCGATTTTAGGAAAGTTATGATTCATAGCCTAATTTTAACAGGATTAAGCCTAATTAAACAAGAGCACAAATTTGTTGAGGAGAGAATTGATGGATATCCCGATATTTTCCAAAAATTTCAGCGCCCAGTGTTTTTCTTTGGGAACGAGCGGAGTAAAAGTGAAATAATTCTCACTATCATTTATGATGGAGGCGCCGAGGACGCGGGATTGCGATTTTGGAACGCTTAGCTTTGAAGCATAACTGGCTAAAATTATTTTGTTATCTTTTTTATTTTGCCATTGCGGATTCCCTGAATATTTCCCAAGATTATTTTGAATTTGTGTGGAGGTATTTTCTATTGCAGGCTGGATGGTTACGACTGGATTTTCAGATACGGCAATTTTATTTGTAGAAGGCGGAGTAACCCACGCCCATTTTTTGTCAACTTTTTTGTAAATCGCGTCATCAGCAATTTTTTCCTCTTCATATTTCAATTTAGCGGCAGTTTTGCCGTTGGGATAGCGGATTTCGATTTTACCTTTGGTGTTTGTGAGCGCGAATTTTGAATATTTGCGCGTGATTTTTTTGCTTTCGCCTTTTTTCAGTTTAAAATCCTTGGTGATCGGGTGGTTCACTAATTTTTTGCTGCCAGTGGCGATGCCCCAGCCTTTCAAATTTATTTTTTTACCGGATTCGTTTTTAATCAGTATATATTCGCCGCTCTCTTTTGTGTCTGCGCCCTTGGGGTTGGGCATAATTTCCTTGATGCTGACTTTCAGTTTTGGGAATTTGATAACTTCGATTTTGAAAGTCGTGGTAACATCTTCATTGCTGTCGGTGACTTTGAGGGTAGCGACATAATCTCCGGTTTTATCATATTTATGCCGCGTGTTTTGCAGATAGCTTTTATGCCCGTCGCCAAAATCCCAAGTGAATTTCAAATTCTCTCCATCTTTGTCGGCACCCTTGGCAGAAAATTGGGCGTAGGTGTTCACATAAATCTTATTTTCTTTGGTTGCTGAAACAATCGGCAGGTTATTGAAAAGATTGTCTTTGTTGGGAGTGAGATATTGGCTCCAGTGCCATTTTTCTCCGTCGAAAGAATAGGATTTGCCTTTTTTGGCGCTACCGTCATAACCCACGCTTGATATGAGAACATCTTTTGGGTTATAGAGCCCCAAAAGTTCTCCTTGAGTGTCATTGAGGGCCAGTGTACATTTTTTATTCGGATCATTTTTAATTACCAAAAAACCGCTTGCTTCTATAGTTTGCCCGGAAAGGTCACAGGCTTTTTTAGCGCGGTCGTACAAATACCAGCCATCTAATTTTTCATCAGTATCTCCGCCGTTAAAAAGTTCCACGAATTCCGAAAGTTCTGAGTTCGCAGCCGGAGCCGGCAAAAGCTCGTTAATAATAATTTGATCGGAAAAAACTTCCGGTTCTGGAAGCGGTTCCGGGTCATCCTTATCTTCAGTATGCTCGCTGTTTTGTGGATCCGGGCTGTCGTTCAAAGTAAAGCTGGCATTGTTATCTTTTTCAAAATCGCCATCTTTTCTTTGCAAAGACTCTCCGGTCTCAAGATCTGACCAAGTTGCTCTATCAAGAATATGGCCATCTTTGTCGGTAATCATTGCTCCGCCGTTTCCAGTGAGGAGCGTTCCGCCATAAGTCGCGTCAAATTCAGTTCCTACGTCGCCAGCTCCGAAGAGAAAATAGCCCTTGGCTGGGATCACTTCGTTGACCCAGGAAATGGTTTTGGAGGTGGCCGTTCCGGAAGAGCTGATAATTTTGAACTTTAGGCCGCTTTCCTTTAGATTTATGCCCGTGTCTCCGTAATTATAAATTTCTACAAACTCATTGCCAGCGCTGCCAATGCCGGCGGCTAATTCAGAAATGACCAAAGTATTTTCAGCGGCGTAGGAAAACAGAGAAAAACCAAAAAATCCTGCGCTAAGCAGAATTACAATAAAAAACAAATTTGTCTTTTTATTTTTCACCCCAATTTGTAGAAAGGAATTTTTTTGAAATTTGCGTTAGGATCCAGCGACACCTGCGTGAATTTTTTTCTCAATCATGGCGCCAATCGATTCAGTTTCCTGTTTCTCCTGCTGTTTTTGCAGGTTCATGATCAAATCCTTAATGGCGTACGGATCCGGAACGTCTCTGAAAGCAAAGCGCTCTTTTTCTCCGGCGGTTTGGATCAAAACGTCGCCATAATTCAGAAAGGTGGGGATAATGCCGAGAACATCAGTGGTGATGTCCTGGATTTTTTCCAATTCCAATTCGCTGACCTCCCGGCTGAAAAGACCTTTTTGTTCAACGTTTACTATCCGGCAATTGGTGATTATCCAGACATCAAAATAATAATCAATCCAAATCAGAAAAAAAATAATCCAGATGATCATCGCGAACAAATTTTCCAAGAATAAAAAAATTCCCTGAAAATCCTGAGCACTGAAGACTGGGAAAAGCCGGGGCAAAATTATATAGCTGCCGATAAGCATCAAAAGCATGGCGAAAACTGAAGCCAAATTTTCTAAAATATTAAACCAATGCCGGCGGGTTACCAGCAATATTTTTTCACCCTCTTTTTGTCCGGAAAAATGGAAGCTCTCAAAATTTTTCATGGGAGTAGCTTATACATTAGAAGATTCCAATCGATGGAAAAAAATAACATTAAATTACTAAGGATAAGTCCAGCGGAAATAACTACAAAAAAAACCAGCATAACTGTTTTAAATTCCTGGTCAATAGAATATTTTACAAGATGGTAGACGATAAAAAGCGAAATCAAAGAATAAATGAGAATAATGATCGCGTATAGAGACAGAATGATTAGGGAAACCATTTTTGTTTTTGTTATTTTGGGTCCGCTCAGAGCCCCCGAAGTTTTATAAGTCTATATTAGCCTATTTTGTTCCGAATTGGAATAGGGAATACCGAGATGCTTGTAACCGCTTTCAGTCACTACCCGGCCGCGCGGGGTGCGCGCTAAAAATCCGATTTGAATTAGATATGGCTCGTAAACATCCTCAATTGTTTTGATTTCTTCCGAAGTGGCGGCGGCAATTGTGGAAAGCCCAACCGGCCCGCCATTGAATTTTTCAATAATTGTGCGGATAATATGGCGGTCAGCCGGTTCAAGGCCAATATGATCCACGTCAATCATCTCCAAAGCTTCACTGGCGACGACGCTGTCCACTGTTTTGTGATTCTTGATTTGAGAAAAATCACGCACTCTTTTCAAGAGGCGGTTGGCGACGCGCGGTGTTTGGCGCGCGCAACTGGCAATTTTGTCGAGGCCAGAATCTTCGACGGCAACATCCAAAATCCGGCTGGAGCGCTTCAAAATATCTTTGATTTCCGGATGATTGTAAAACTCCAAACGATAGGTTGCGCCAAAGCGATTCCTCAAGGGATTAGAAAGGGATCCGAGCTTGGTGGTCGCGCCGATCAGGGTAAATTTCGGCAGGTCCAGTTGAATGGTGCGGGCGGAGGGACCCTTGCCGATGATGATGTCTAATTTGAAATCTTCCATGGCCGGATAAAGAATTTCCTCGATGGATTTATTCAGGCGATGGATTTCATCAATAAAAAGCACGTCTCCGTCGGAAAGGTTGGTCAGAATCGAACCAAAGTCTCCAACTCTTTCAATCGCCGGTCCGGAAGTAGTTTTGATATTCACGCCCATTTCTTTGGCGATAATGTTGGCCAAAGTTGTTTTCCCTAGTCCGGCTGGGCCATAAAGCAAGATATGCTCGATTGGTTCCACTCTTTTTTTGGCGGCTTGGATCAAAATGTCCAAATTTTTCTTAACTTTTTCTTGGCCGATGTATTCAAAAAAAGCCTGCGGACGCAAAGTAGCGTCAAAATTCTGATCTTCGGGTTGTTCTTGCGAATTTGTAAGCATATGTCCCCATTATACCCCTACTTGACAAATTTTCAAAGCTATGCTAGGATACTCAGTCATCCTTTATTCCCACACTAATTGTGCTTTAGGAAGGCAGAAAAGTAATATTATCAGTGCCGATTTAGATTAAGGTGCAATTCGCGTGGGAATAAAACTCGATGACTAGCAGTAAACTGTAGGCAATTTGGGGACTTCTATCTTTTGTCCTCAATATTGGGAACTTTTTTGTCCAGATATGGGTAGTGCGGTGCAAGCTGTGCTATGCCTCGACATTGTTCCTTCCCGAAGGGTCTTACTTTTCGGATTTGCCTGCAGATTAGTGTTGCTCATGGAACATAGAGCATGAAACAAAATAAAAAATAAAATTAGTTTTTTAGGAGGGGAAAAATGAAGATTAAATGTATTGATGTTTCAGGACTTACCGCCGCTATTCATTTTGAAAAGGGCGGTGAAAAGGTGAAAGGCGAAGATGAATTTATGGAATGGGCAGAAAAGAGCGGGAGAGGATCGGTCTATATTCTCGGCACGAGGACAGGACCGAGCATAACAATCTCAAGAGGAGAAAGGGGTAGACCATGAAATGTAGTGATGAGAAGTGCGGAGGCATGATTAATCCCAGGACAAATATTTGTATCTCATGCGGCTTAATGCATAACGTGCAAGGGGATGAGGTGCATAAGGCTGCGATTCCGATAAGAAATGCAAAAGGGGAAAGAACATTTTTAGGGAAAGATAATAAGGTGGTGTATAAAAAATAAGCCAGCGAGGCTGGCAAAAAAAGGCAGGAGAATACCCCGCCTTTTATTATTTCTAAAAACTATAAACTATAAACCAAAGACTACAGATCTGTAACGCGTTCCACTTCTTCAATCGTCGTTTCGCCTTCCAGGACTTTCAAGATGCCGTCTTGCGCCATCGTGATCATGCCGTTTTCGACGGCCTTATCTTGCAATTCAGATGTAATGGCGCCGCTATTGATAAGCGCTTGAATGTCGCGATCAATCACAAAAACTTCCATCACGGTCAGACGCCCCTTATATCCTATATGATTGCATTTTTCGCAGCCCTTTGGTTTATAAATTTTGGTGATCGGCGGAACTTTTACGTCAGCTTTTTGCGAAATTGATTTCATAACCATTTCAATTTTTTCTTTTTCAATGGATGTCGGCGCGACTTTTTCTTTGCAATCGCATAATTTTCGCACGAGGCGCTGGGCGATGAAAGCGTTGGTGGCGGAAGCGACATCAGAAGATGAGATGCCCATATTAAACATTCTTTGCACGGCGCCGGCGGCGTTGTTGGTGTGGAGCGTGGAGAGAACCAAGTGCCCGGTAAGCGCCGCTTGCACGGCTATCTGGGCGGTTTCATTGTCTCTGATTTCACCGATCATCATAATGTCAGGGTTTTGGCGCAAGAGCGCGCGCAAGGCGGTGGAAAAAGTATAACCCTCTTTTTCGTTGACGGGAGTTTGCAAAATGCCGTCAATCTGGTATTCAATCGGATCTTCAACCGTGATGATTTTTATTTCCGGTTTGTTGAGATAATTCAAAATACTGTAGAGGGTGGTAGTTTTTCCTGAACCGGTCGGACCAGTGTTTAAGATTACGCCGTTAGGTTTAGAAATTTCATGGATAATTTTTTTAAGATTTTGTTCTCGGATAGCCAATTTATTGATATCCAAGTTTACTGAAGCTTTGCTGAGGAGGCGCATTACCACGGTTTCTCCGTAGCCGCCTAAAATTATGGAAACACGCACGTCCACCGAACGCTCACGCACATTTTTGATATCTTCGTCAAATTTGATGGAGAACCGGCTGTCGATCACGCCTTCACGCACCTCGGTTTTTACGCCGGAAAGAATTTTTATTTCTCCCAGAAGCGACGGGTATTCATTGAGAGGCAGGGTCACGACGGTTTGCAAAATACCGTCGATTCTAAAACGCACTTTTACATCTTCCGCTCCCGGTTCGATGTGAATATCACCGACGCCCAAAAGAGAAGCGGCAGTAAAAATTATTTTGTTAACCTCCGTAGTTTTGGCGTCATTAACTATTGTCTGCAGTTTTGCAAA
>JBAYLE010000024.1:0-5995 GCA_041664225.1 Parcubacteria group bacterium
CTCCCTAGAAAGGAGGTGATCCATCGACAGCTTCCGCTACCGATGCCTTGTTACGACTTCACCCTTATCATCGATCCCACCGTGGCCCCTGCTATAAAACAGGGTCTTTGGGTGTTACCGACTCTCTTGGTGTGACGGGCGGTGAGTACAAGATCCGAGAACGTATTCACCGTAGCATTCTGATCTACGATTACTAGCGATTCCAGCTTCATGAGGTCGAGTTGCAGACCTCAATCCGAACTGAGATTATTTTTTTGGGATTAGCTCCGTCTTGCGACTTGGCAACCCTTTGTAATAACCATTGTAGCACGTGTGTTGCCCAGGGCGTCAAAGGGCCACGCTGATTTGACGTCATCCCCACCTTCCTCCCGAAACCCTACCCACAAAATAATTTTATGGACAAAGTTCCGGGCAGTCTCGTGTGACAATATAACACACGATAGGGGTTGCGCTCGTTTCCTGACTTAACAGAACATCTTACGACACGAGCTGACGACAACCGTGCAGCGCCTGCTAGACACCCTCGAAGGCTTGTACATTTCTGTACAATGCAGTCTAGTTTCAAGCCCTGGTGAGGTTCCTCGCTTACCGTCGAATTAAACCACATGCTCCACCGCTTGTGCGGATCCCCGTCTATTCCTTTGAGTTTTAGCCTTGCGGCCGTACTTCCCAGGCGGCATACTTAACGCGTTAGCTACGACACTACGAGGGTCGATTCTCGTAATACCTAGTATGCATCGTTTACGGCGTGGACTACTGGGGTATCTAATCCCATTCGCTACCCACGCTTTCGCATCTCAGCGTCAGAAGAGTGCCAATTAAATGCCTTCGCCTTTGGTGTTCCATATGATATCAACGCATTTCACTGCTACACCATATGTTCCATTAATCTCTCACTCTCTCAAGATATACCGTTTCAAATGCAGTTTTCGAGTTGAGCTCGAAGATTTGACATCTGACTAATATATCCGCCTACATGCTCTTTACGCCCAATGAATCCGGATAACGCTTGAGGCCTCTGTATTACCGCTACTGCTGGCACAGAGTTAGTAGCCTCTTATTCTTAGGGTACCGTCACAAATTCTTCCCCTAAAAAAGCAGTTTACGACCCAAGGGCCTTCATCCTGCACGCGGCGTCGCTCCATCAGTCTTTCGACCATTGTGGAATATTCTCGACTGCAGCCTCCCGTAGGAGTTTGGACAGTGTCTCAGTTCCAATGTTGGGGATCGTGCTCTCACACCCCCTACCCGTCATAGCCTTGGTAGTCCTTTACACTACCAACAAGCTGATAGGACACAGGCCGCTCCAAAAGCGATAAATCTTTACTCCGTAGAGCATATCGTGTATTATCCCGGATTTCTCCGGATTATTCACGACTTTTGGGAACGTTCCTATGTATTACTAACCCGTTTGCCGTGGGCCTAAACCCACTCGACTTGCATGCCTTATCCACGCCGCCAGCGTTCATCCTGAGCTAGGATCAAACTCTCAAAAAGAATGAGCAAAGCGAATTCTTTTTGACCCCGCCGAGGCGGTGGTCAAAAAAACTTTGCAAATTCTGCTTAGATTTCAACCTAAGACTTTATAAAGAAGTTTTAATTCTCTAAGTTTGAATAGACTCTATATTCCGACTTTCGTCGGAAAGGACTAATCGCAAAAAATTGCGATTATTTTTACTTGCTGAACATATATGAAATTATTAAAGTTCTTGCCTCTCGATACCTACTCATGGTGAGTGGGAACAAAAAACACATCTTTATATGCAACATTTTTACACACAAAGATGTATTCTTAATTCACCCTAATTTCACTAAATTTTCAGTTAATGTTTTTTGGTGTTTTGATTGTTAATTACTTACCTTTAAAGGCTACTTAAGTTTACCCGATTACATAAAACCTGTCAAGGGCTTCTCGGACAGTCCGCCAAAAGGCGGACTGTCCGCTTGATAGAGGCCTATATTACATCATCATACTTGGATCCATGCCTGGCATGCCATGGCCGTGTTCTTCCTTTTTTTCCGGCTTGTCTGCAATCACAACTTCAGTGGTGAGAAACATACTCGCCGCACTCACTGCATGCTCCAACGCACTGCGTACAACCTTAGTTGGGTCAATAATCCCCGCTGCTACCAAATCTTCGAATTTATCCGCCGCCGCATTGTAGCCAATATTCGCGTTGCCTTTTTTATGTTCACCAATAATGTTATACAAAATAAGCGATCCGTCTTTGCCGGCATTAGCCGCAATCTGCTTGATCGGTTCCAGAATCGCTGAATCAATAATACGCGCCCCCGGCTTGTCTTCTTTTTTATCTGTGAGTTCATCGAAGGCATTGCTGGCTTGCGCCAAGGCCAAACCACCACCCGGCACAAACCCTTCTTCAATCGCCGCGCGCGTCGCGTTCAAAGCATCTTCAATGCGATCCTTTTTCTCTTTCATTTCCGCTTCTGTCGCCGCGCCAACTTTGATGACTGCCACTCCACCGGAAAGTTTTGCCAGACGTTCTTGCAATTTGTCTTTATCATAATCGGATTCCGCCAATTCTTTTTCTTTTCTAATTTGTTCGATTCTCGCCTTTAATTTTTCCGCGTCGCCCTTGCCTTCAACGATTGTCGTATCATCTTTGGAAGCGACGACTCGGCGCGCCTTGCCTAAATCACTCAGTTCGGCTTTTTCCAATTTCAATCCGACTTCTTCAGAAATAACCTTGGCGCCAGTAACGATGGCGATGTCTTCGAGTATTGCCTTTTTGCGATCACCAAAGCCAGGCGCTTTGATACCCAAAACATTGAATGTTCCGCGCAATTTATTTACCACAAAAGTCGCTAGCGCGTCGCCCTCGATTTCTTCCGCTATAATCACAATGTCTTTTTTACCGCTTTGCGCCACCTTTTCTAAAAGTGGCAAAACTTCCTGAATGGAAGTAATTTTTTTGTCAGTAATCAAAATATATGGATCTTCGAATTCGGATTTCATCGATTCGGCATTGGTAATCATATATGGGGAAATATATCCCTTATCAAACTGCATGCCTTCTACCACTTCTTTTTCTACTCCAAAAGATTGACCCTCTTCCACCGTGATCACACCATCCTTGCCGACGGATTCCATTGCTTCAGCGATTATTTTTCCGATTTCTTTGTCATTAGCGCTGATGGATGCCACCTGCGCGATTTCTTCTTTGGTGGAAACTTTCTTACTAATTTTTTTTAATTTTTCAACGACTTCAGCTAGTTTCTCTTCCATCTCATGTTTGATCTCAATTGGACTCACCCCGGAAGAAACCAATTTCAGACCCTCAGTAATCATAGCTTGCGCCAAAACAGTCGCCGTCGTGGTACCGTCGCCAGCCGCTTCGTTGGTTTTGGAGGCCACTTCTTTAATCAGCTCGGCCCCAATATTTTCGAATTTATCTTCCAATTCAATTTCCTTCGCTACAGTTACTCCATCCTTGGTAATGACCGGCGCACCATAACTTTTGTCAATCACCACGTTTCGACCTTTGGGCCCCAAAGTTATTTTCACCGCGTTCGCTAATTTATCGACGCCTTTTTTGAGTGTGCTCCTAGCCATCTCATCAAAAATAATTTGCTTTGCCATATGATTAGTTCTTAGTTTTTAGTTAATAGTTTTTAGTAAATTATTCCAAAATAGCAATGATGTCACCTTCACTGATGACTAGGTATTCAACTTCATCAACTTTAATTTCATCCGGAGAATATTTTTTAAATATTACTTTGTCTCCAATTTTTACTGACATCGACGCGCGCTGTCCGTTTTCCAAAAGCTTTCCCGGTCCGACCGCAATGATTTCTCCCTTTTCCGGTTTTTCTTTGTCGATTGTTTCCGGAATTACAATGCCGGACTTGGTCACTTCGTCTGCCGCAATGGCTTTCACGACTACGTTGTCGTGGAGTGGTTTTAGGTTCATAAATTTGAAAAATTATTTATTAGCTTTTTAAACGCTTAGCACTCTAATCATTAGAGTGCTAAGTTAATTTTATATAAAGTTTTTTTGCGTGTCAAGGCCCTTTTTAAAGCCCCATTTCTGAATCAGAGAGGTTGTTTTCGCTAAAATTATCATCTGAAACAGAATTCAAATCAGACTCAATTCCTTTTACATCACTGTTATTGCTATTTACGTTTTTACCCGCGTCGGCAGCCGCCGAATCATTAGTCGTGTTTTTTGTTATCGGCGCCTGTGTTTCAACCACCGGTGCTGGACTGTCATTTTTCAATGTAACCGCCACGATGGCCACCGCAGCAATTACAGCCAAAATTACAAGCGCTATAATAATTTTTTTGTTGTTCATTTTTTGTTTTTTTAATTATTATTGTTAATCATTTTCCTCGCTTTTCGGCATCTGAGCTTTCAAAGCTTTCAAATCAACCAATATTGTCTCGCGTACATATTTTCGAATATCCGCCGCATCAGCATGCACTTGTTTCAAAAGTGTTTTTGACTCAAGCAAAACTCCTCTAAACTCTCCTTCCGAATGTCCGCAGGTATAATTCTTTGTTTCTCCAAGTTTTGCAGAATAAGCGGCATAGTCGTCTTTGAATTTATCAATCTTCGTCTGCAATTCAGCCAAATGAGCCTTGATGGTGTCTGTATTTATCTTTTGCTCCTCGGCCTTAGTGATAAACTTGTTTATGCGATCAACAAGATTCACATAAACCGCCGTATGTTTTTCATAGGTTCCTTTGAAAAACCCGTTCCTATTTTCAATCCTCGCTTGCACTCTCTCGCATTTTTCCTCAGTGAATTTTTCCTTGAATTTGTTTTTTAACTCCTCTTTTTCCGCTTTCAGTTTATTCAGAAATTCCGCTCTTTTTTCTTTCCATTCAGATTTGATTTCCGCTAAAGTGGTCTTTCTGGTTTCTATTCTGTTTTTTACCTCTTCTCTGTGTTGTTCTGCGGGAGATTGGCCATCTTCAGCCAGTGCCAGACTACAGGAAAACAACAGCGCGGCCGAGAAGATAATCCCGATTGCTTTTTTCATATTTTTATTTTTTTATTAATAATTAAAATGCAAATTAATTATACCACTTTGACTGCAGAGCCTCAAGATATCCACTTATTTTCGCTTAATTATAGCGATATTCCCTGGCATGTATTTTTGCAGGACTTCCGGGATTTTCACGCTGCCGTCCGCTTGCTGGAAATTTTCCAGAATCGCGATAAAAATTCGCGGAGATGGAAGCGCAGTGTTATTGAGCATATAGACATATTTTTTGTTGCCATCTTTATCCTTGTATTTCACATTTAAGCGGCGAGCTTGCCAATCCAAGAAGATACTGGCTGATCCGGTTTCGCCCCAGCGATTGAGTCCAGGAAGCCACGCTTCCAGATCATATTGTCGATATTTGCCCGCACCCAAGTCACCAGTGCAAATAATAATTTGCCGATATGGAATTTCTAATTCCTCATGCATCTCTCTGGAAATCGCCACCATTTCTTCCTGCAATTTTTCTGCTTCTTTAATATCCGTTTTTCCCAAAATCACTTGCTCAACTTTCATAAACTCATGCACGCGATATATTCCCTTGGTATCTTTACCATAACTTCCAATTTCACTGCGGTAACATTGGCTATAGCCACAAAGTTTCATCGGCAATTGCGATTCACCTAGAACCTCGCCTGAATAATATGCCAAAAGCGATGGTTCGGCTGTGCCGATCAGAAATTTTTTTTCTTTACATTTGCTGCCATCTGCTTCTTTATCCGGCGTCGCTACTTCGTAGATCTCATCCTCCTCCGGATCATATTCCAAGCCCTTGAAATATCCACTGCCGAATAATGGAAATTCTTTGATCAGTGTCGGCGGAATCATTGGTGCATATCCTTTCTCCACCATCTTGTGCATCGCATACATCATGAAGGCCATCATCAGCGAAGCACCTTCATTTTTCACATAATAGCCACGGTAACCCCCGATCTTGGCTCCGCGTTCCAAATCCAAAATATCCAAATCTTTTCCGATTTCAATATGC
>JBAYLE010000025.1:0-5439 GCA_041664225.1 Parcubacteria group bacterium
TTCCCTATCAGTTCTATTGGCCCACAGTTCTTTACTTTTCTCCGACAGTATCTTTCTAGTTTCTTCTGGCACTTCATTATGTTGGTAATATAACAATAAAGATGCGCTTCTTTTTTTGTTCTCTTCTGGTGTTTTCTTTCTACCAGTGTTTGCTTTCTTTACATTCTTTATATGTTCTTCGGTAAATACCCTGTCTTTTATTCCGGCTAAATATTTTTCTCTTACATCGAGGCGCCACATAGCTGCTTTGGTGTTGCAACGTATTCTTTCTATAGTAGTCTCTGTTCTTCCATTTTGGTCCGCATGTCCACCTTTTATTAAATTCATGCATAACGAATGTGCAATCATTTCTTCATTTACAATTTCTTCTTCTCTTTTTATAAGAGATTTTCTATCCGAAAAATACTCAAGGATCTCAAGATTATGATTATCCCTACCATACTTCTTTATAGAGTATAGTAAATGTCTTCCTGATCCTAAATATCCATCTTTGAGATCATCAGTAGAGTGCATCCCAATATAAAATTTATTAGTGACTAAACAAGTGGTCTTGTATATAAAATGGTACTGCTTCCGTTTTCTTGGCATTTATTGTTCCCTCCTATATATATTTATATAAAAGGAACAAAAAGGTTGAATATAGTAGAATAGTTTAATAAAAATAATAACATACTCCCTATAATAATAGGCCAGCCCACGAACACCTCTTGCAGTTGCAGGCTGGTTTCAAGTGCCTCAATCTCTTCCTTGGCTTCTGAAATTAATTCAGCTCCATCCATTGTGGTGCCTTGGTTCCCTAAAGCTGTGAAATTTGCAAACTTACGCCTTACCAATCCAAGAGTGAGCTTAGTTCTGGCAGTGGCATAATCTTCCACCCAACCATAGTCATATAGGTTTAGGTCTACACTATCCACCCCATCCCAACATGACAGCATACTACCTTCTATCATTACAGCCCTAACTAAAATAAATCCAGGGCTATCATATTCAACATCATCTAAAATGAATGAATTTCCGGTTGCAGGTGGTGGTTGGATTTCAAGTAGATTTGCGGTTTTGTGTATCTAAATCTATAGCTGTCTGGATTGTACCGTTCAATAGTCTCAAGAAAGTCAATTGCAATATGATAGCTAATTAGGTTATAGTCGCCTGTTCCTCCAGCAGCTGCGGGAGATAGTATACCATATGCCCCATGCTGATACAAATAGTTGCCTAGAGTAAATAAGGTATTAATACCACCCAACTCAGAGCTACTTGATTCATAACCTATCACCTCAACGGTGCCGTCGGGTAGGTCGTATAGGTACTGACCCCCTGATAACATCATAGTAAAATACACTTCTTGAGTGGCTTGGCCTGCCGCAAACTTAATAAACTTGTTTCTAGCATAGTTTATATTATCAATTATCTGGGTGTCGTCTACCTCTACTTTCACCATAGGATGCCCCAGGCGCCTCTTAATTCTATCTATCAGCTCTGACTTTTTACTCATTATTTGCTCCAATTAAATACATAATTACCACAATCCCATATTCTATTATATCCATTTGCTTGCATATTCTGCCACTCAGATAAACTTGAATCAAATTTAATTAATTTTTCAGGTAATATATCTTTACGCCAATTATATCTAGGTTCTCTATTTTTATTTATTATATAAGAATAGTTTATATCCGAGACACTATTAAGCTTAAATCCTATTTGTTTATGTAGATTACCATTGCTCCATCGTCTATCTATATAAGATGTGATTTTATCTATATTATAGTTAGCAGTAAAATACTGGAACAGTTTGCTTGCGCCACTGATAACTTGTGTGTTTAATTTATTACAAAAACGTAACATTTCCCATTGTAATTTGTTACTATTACCAAAGGTCATCACAGATATTAATTCATTATCATAATACAGTCCAAAATTAATACTGCTTATACAATTGCCTTGTATATGATTAGCGTCCAAAAAATCACTCCTGTTGTCTACGTTTCTTACTTCACACTGTCTTGCGTCAACCATCCGATCAAATATACCCAACTTACTTAGTATCATAGACTTTACTATCTCTTGCTTATACAACCATTCGTCCTCAAATACATGAATCAGATATATGTCTTTTGCTGTACAAAGTTCAGTTTTCATTAAATGATAATTTTTATCTTTAAATGAATCATTATGCCAGAAAATCCCATCAATTTCAATTGCAATCTTATGGTCTGGTAAGAATATATCAATTTCATAAGGTGGAATTATATATCTTCTATTGCACTCCACATATACACCATATGATTCAAGAAAATTCTTTATTTCTGTTTCATGATTTGATCTAAACGGATCTTTACAATAAACACATCTAACACCTTTGGTCCAATTTCCTAAATTAGTTACATGATTATGGCCGTGGGGGCAGGTGTATCTAATCATATTGGTCTTTCTAAATTCACTTGGATCGTTCAATACTATATAATTCTCTTGATTAAATTTATTTACAATAGCAGGCCATTTTTTAATTAGTCTATTTATATAAGTTAATTCAATACTTTTACTTCTTTGGTCTTGGTCTGTATTGTTTTTTATCTTCTGTTGAACCGATTTGGACTTAAATGGGTTGTCTACTCCATACTTTTCTAAACACGTCTGTTTGATTTTATCTTTTATTTTTTCATTCTGTCCGGGATTTAATGTCCCATATCTTATTAAATTAGTTTCAATTGTCTTGTTTTTGATGCTCTTAGATTGCGAATGGTGTTCTACTCCATATTTTAACAAGCAAGTTTGTTTACGTTTTTCATTTATTTCTTCTCTGGTTTTTAATATCTTAATCTTCTTCGGTTTTATCATTGCCCCACCTCTTACAATAGCAGAACATTTGCGTGAACAATAAATTCGGTAATTTTTTGCAAAACCAAGAAAGTCTACATTAATGTCACACACTGGACATTTGGGCACATACCACATATTGTTATATATGTGGTATAATCTTCTACTTATATCAGTTGTATCTATGAATGATGTTAATTCTAAAATTAGATTATACGTCTCTGGATGATGTTTTAATAACCATTGTTTATTTGCGCGCCTGGAGCTTAATCCTTTACTATCAAACAAATTATTTTTAATGAAGTTCACAAGATTACTCATATTATTGCTCCGTTGTTATTGTGAATGATTCTGTTTCTCTCTGTCTATCTACTATCCGCAATCCATAAAAGGTTTTATATCTTAATATTAATTTAACTCTAGCCTTGCCTATATCAGCTGTTTTGGGAATTGATAACTGCATATCAATATAATCTTTATCTGGTTCAATTTTCAACTTTGGTGCATCATAAGAAGCAATAGTATGATTGCCTATTATTAGCTGCTGTGATACCATCTCTGGCATTGCAAACGATGTGTCGTATGGTAGTTTATAATGTAAAACATCGCCAACCTTTACCTTTCTATCATTGTTCATTATTTCAGCCGGACATTTTATTTTGGCAACCGTATAGGGGTATATAAACATAATCACAATAGTCACGAAAAAAACAGTCATTAATACACCCAGAGTAGAGGCTATCAATCTTAACATTCTCCAGTTTAGCATACAAAACCCTCATTTTACTATAGTAAATTCTTCTGATTCTACTTCATCACATAAAATACGCAGACCGCTGAATATATAGTAGTCTATTTTTATGATAAATTTTGTCTTACCCAAGACAAAATCAGTTTTGGGTATATCAAAGCTTGCTACTATTACATGTTTGCCTGATTCCAAATTGCCCAGTATTGGTTTATCAGTAAGCATATACCTATCATTTACTAATACTCCCTTTGTTATTACGCCGAACGCATCAAACTTCTTATCATAATCTACTTCATACCAGAGTTTTGTGCCAATTTTTACTTCTTTATTGGTATTTAATATTCTTAATCTATTGTTATTTTTAGTTAATTGCATATTATCAATTGGCACAAACAATACAAAAAATAAAAACAACGATAAAATTATGTATAGCGTTATAAAAGCTTTTGTCATAGTATCATTCCTTTGCTACTATCTTAAATTCTTCTGTGCAATAAGAAATACTTATACGTCTGAATCCCAAAATTATATATTTGGAAGTTATTTCTAGGCGAGCTTTAATGTATTTCTCGTTTTTGGGGCATTTAATTTGTCTTGGTAATACAAATCCAACTCTCTTTTTATGCGTTCCCTGTTCTAATTTTAGTCCCATAATATGAGAAGCTATTACAGATCCAGCCGCGGTTTTAACTTGTGCTACAACCTCTGACGTGTCGGTGGTATTTTGTGTATATTCCATCTCAGTAAATACCACATCACCTTGCTGTACTATTGGATTTAATACTTTCACTGGAGATTTTACTATTAAAATCTTAAATGGATATAAGGCAACAATAAAAAAGAATACAGCTGTAAAAATTAACATGATACTACAAAATGATAAAACCATTTCCCACAAAGAAGTTTTCATTGATCGATGCCCCTTTCGCCAGGATGTATTCTATGCAAACCACAGTACGGGCAAATTTCAATCTTGGTTTCAACTTTAGTTAGCCTTTCTCCATTAGTCGAGACTTTTCCAGATAACACTTTTAAATCACCATCCAATTCTTCAAGCTTTTTGAAGACGTTTTTCAATACAAACAGAGCCAGCCCTGCAAGAAGTGTCATAATGGCAGTAAATATAATTTGAAATTCTGTGCTCATAGGTATCCTTTTTTAGTTTAACACTAAAACTATTTATATTGTATATATTTATATTTTTTAATAAATATCAATGGAATTTACATAAATATAACTTGAAGGAGTGTGGTTATGAAATCTCAAGATAAATGCAAGAAACAAGTAACTATGTGGTATTATAGCAAAAGGCTTCTTTTGGGTGTTGTTACATTGATAGCTTCCTATGCGCAGTTTAAATGGGGCATGATTATTGATGGTCCCACGCAGGGATTAATTGTGGGTATACTTATACTTATAATTGGTATAATTACCAAAACTCCAATAGCCTGGGAAGAATTGGATGTCAATAAAGAAACAGAAGACGATCCGGTAGAACCGGATGATTCAGAAAAAAAGGAGGATGTATGAAGAAATTATTGGTTATGTTGATGGCAATTGTGTTGGTTGGTGGGTGTGCTACAGTTAAGGGATTCTTTTGTAGTCCCACTGAAAAGCAAATTGAAGCGGCTAATGTGGGAAAAGCTATAGTTTCCACACTACTTGTAGCTGCTACAGTTTATACTGGTGGAAATGCAATTGTTTCTCTATTGAGTGCAAATGCTCTAACGGTATATGATAGAGTGGTAGCTGGATATTGTGTTGCACAATCCGAGTGGGATACTGCTACACAAGCTCTAAAAGATGCTTCCGAACAGACAGATAAGTTGGCCGCCGCGGCACAACCAAAAGCACCACTAAAAAGTGGAAAA
>JBAYLE010000026.1:0-5360 GCA_041664225.1 Parcubacteria group bacterium
GGAAAACAAGCGGTGTATTTTTTCAACCCAGCGGATCTCAACAGGATCAACCGATCTAATTTCCGCAACATTTATCTAATTATTCCCGATGACAGCTTGAACCTTTATCGCAAAAGCGGGATATGGAACAATTTGGTGCCGATTCGGAAATATCAAATAACCAACACAACGATGATTACTCCGCCGATCAGCAAGATAGATGCCTACAAATCACCGGTTATTCTGCCAGCCGTGCAAAATATCACAATTAACGGTAGAATTTATTTATTCAGGCAATAACTTTATTTTATATGTTTGATTTGACGCAAGAAGTTATTCTGGAACCAATCTGGCAGAAACGCTACCAAAAAATGCGTTGGCTTTTATATTTCATCTTCATCATTGGCGGGATTTATTTCGCTTACCGCATCTTTTTCCCCTCCCAAACATTTATTCTGAACACGACAAACCGCAATACGACCAGCAGCACCACCCTTTATGACCGCGGATCCGACCAGGGCAAGGAAATTTTCAATGCGTACACGAGCGAAAATTTTTCCACTGCTACTCTGCAGATAGCAGCGGCTGAGGATGCCCCATCTTTCCGCGGTAAAAAAATTGAAGCGCGCAAGACCTACCAGGCCTTTGCTTTTCCGCCGGACGCGCAATTGGTAGATTCTCCGGCTGACATTCCGGCGGATGGCAGCTTCGCCAATGGAACGCTTCTCTCTTTTGATAATTCTGTTTTTGTAGTCGTAGGCGGCAAAGTTATGCCCTTCAATAATCCGATTACTTTCTTGTCTTTTGGATATCTTTGGAATGATGTAATTCCGGCCACCGAAGCTGAAATTGGGTTGTATCAACGGGACAAGCTCTTCACCATAGATCGTCCGCACCCTGATGGCACTGTTTTTTTGACGCGTGATTCCAAAAAATATTTTTTGATTCAAGATAATCAGAAAAAAGAAATTATGGATGCGGAAATTTTAAAAACATATCTCCAGCGCACTCCCATTCCTGTCGATGAAAAAAGTTTGGATTTTAATTTGAGCTGCGTATTGAAAAAAAATCTATGGCCGTTAGATTCCTATAGCTGCTCCGTCCCAGTTGAAAATTTGGCGCAATTTTTAGGAAATGATTACCAGTTTGCGCTCGATGATATTGATATGAAAAACATACAACAAGCCAGTCTGACTTTATCAAGAAACGTAAATTGGAATAACATGCGTGATACGCTCTCGGATATCAAACATAAAGCGATGCTGAATTATGGATTCACCACACCAAATTAAATTTTTATGAGTAAACAGCTTGAAAAAATAATCTATAAAATCTTGGTGGACATCTTGAGCCTGTCGCTTTTGGTATTCTTTCTCAATCTGATTTTCGAAGGCGTCGTCCCTGGATATATTTCCGGTCACTTAAGTTTCACTAAACTGATTATTTTTATCGTCGTGATCATTTTGGGCATCGCTTATTTGGGAAAACGCAACAGAATTTGGCATGACGCCAGCCTCAATCATTCTTGGAAAAAAAATAAAATCACCGTTTTTTTGGTGATTGTCGGGTTAATATTGATCATTAATTCGCTCTTTAGGCTGGGCTGGTTTGAAAGCTTGGTTGTGGTTGCCGCAACAGCTTTCATTTTGTATTCTTTCTTCCAAATCTTATTTTTCGCGGAAAAAGATTAGCTCTTCAAATACTCAAGAGTTTCTCGGGCGCACTTCTCCCAAGAAAATTTTTTGATTTGTTCCAGCCCCTTAGCTATCATTTCCGAGCGCAGATTTTCATCTTCTAAGACCTTTTCGATTTTATCTGCTAAATCTTCTGGTTTCTCAGCGTCGAAATATAACGCTGCGCCGCCGCCCACTTCCGGCAAACTTGAATTGTTAGCCAAAATTACCGGGACTTTAGCAGCCATGGCTTCCAGTGGCGGTATCCCAAAACCCTCATAAAGTGAAGGGAATATGAATATGCCGGCCCCTCGGCATAGGTGCCCTATATCGCAAAATTTGAGCCTTCCGGGCATTTTAATGTCATCACTAAAGGCGCTAGCCTTAGCCTTTTTTATTGTATTTTCGCTAAGCCAAGCCTTTTCACCGGCAAAAACCAAATTTAAGTCGCTTTTTCGCCTACTTTTGACCATATTAAAGGCCTCGATGAAAACCTCAAGGTTTTTTCGTGGCTGAATTGCCCCGATATAAAATAAATAATCTCCCTTGATTCCCAGTCGCTTTTTTATCTCTTGTTCTTTTTCTGTGTCACGTGGCTGTTCATAAACTTCAGGATCGAAACCATGATAAATAACCCGGATTTTGTCGGCTGAAATTTCAGGATAAATTTTTAAAATGTCATCTTTGGTCGCCTGTGAAATTGCAATCAAGCGATCCGTATGTCGGATAGCTCGGTCAGTCAGAAAATTCAGCTTAAGTATATCTTTTTTGGGAAAACTTTCGGGGAAAAATTTGAAAGCCAAATCATGGATCGTAACAAATGTCTTCACTTTCGAGCTATGTATAGCTGGCAGATTATGCATCGGCATCCAGAGCGCATCCGGTTTGTCTTTCCAGATTTCATAGGCAAACCGCGTCTGCGTCCAAAGGGCCGGCGCGGAAATGGTTTTGATTTTGTAATTTGGAAAGTTAGGCGGCGTTAGTTCCGGGTTGAATTTATTTTTATGGTAAATCAAAAACTCGCTGGCTGGATCCAACTTTCCAAAGTATTTCAAGCAATTTAAAATATATACGCGCGTGCCATCGATTCGGCCATGATCCAGATCCGCCGCTTGAATTGCGATTTTCACAAATTATTTACAAAGCTTATTAATATATTCGATCATGTCATTTTTCAAGTCATCTCTATCAAGCGCATAAGCAAAAGTGGCTTTCAGATAATTAAGCGGGTCGCCAGTTGTCAGCCATTGACCGTCTTTGATTTCTTTAGCTCTGAATATATTGCCGCGTTTTACATATTCCTTGATGGCATCAACCAACCAAAGTTCATTTCCTTTTCCCAAGGGCGTATTTTTTAATATATCAATGATATCTTGGTTTAAAATATATCTGCCAAATGTCGCAAGCTGAGACGGAGTATTTTCTACGCTGGGTTTTTCTATGATGTCTTCCAGTTGGTCAGTACCCTCCTTCAGTTTGACAATGCCATACCGAACAACTTCCGACAAAGACACTTCCTGTGCACCGATTATAAGATTGCCGTGTTTTTCATAATCCTCCACCATCTGCTTCGTAAAGGAAACTTTTGATTTTACCAAATCATCGCCGAAAACAAAAACGAAGGGTTCATCATCAACTAGGCTGGCAGCTGACAATACTGGCGTGCCGTTCCCGTATGGTCCTTTCTGCCGCACATAAATAAAGTTTGCCATTTCAGCAATCTTTTCAATCCTCTCTGCTAATTCAATTTTCCCGTTCTTTTTTAGATCATCTTCCAAGGCCAGACTGTGATCAAAATAATCTTCCAGCGGTTTTTTATCCCAGCGCGTGACAAAAATAATATCCTCGATGCCGGCCTCAACCAGCTCCTCAACCACTAGATGGATTATGGGCGTATCAACAATCGGCAGCATTTCTTTGGGCATGGATTTGGTGGCTGGCAATAGTCTGGTGCCCGAACCAGCGACAGCAATGATAGCTTTTTTAATTTTTTGCGGCATATTTGTATATTTTAAATTTATAAAAGTTTCTTTTTGGCGATCGCTTTCAGTTCTTCGTTAAATTCTGCGATAGCCTCATCGATCAATGGATCGAAATTCTTGTATAATTGTTTTTCCTTAACGATACTGCTCGCTTCCAGAAGCGAATCAAATGTGCCCGCATCCAGCCAATCACCCTCAATTATTTTCACGTCCAATTCCCCCAGATCCAGATAATGATTATTAATCGAAGTAATTTCAATCTCGCCGCGGTCTGACGGTATAATATTTTTGGCAATATTAACCACTCTATTGTCATAAACATATAGTCCGGTCACCGCGTAGTCGCTGATCCATTCCTTCGGCTTTTCAATAATCTGTAAAGCTTTATTATTATCATCAAATTTAACCACGCCGAACCGCTCCGGATCGGCAACTTTTTTGGCAAATACTCGTCCGCCCGATTTAAAGTTCTTTATGGATTCTGACAAGTCATCTTCAAAAATATTATCTCCCAAAACCATCGCGACGTTATCTTCATCAATAAAAGACTCGCCCATAATGAAAGCATCCGCCAGGCCTTTGGGCAATTTTTGCACTTCAAAATAAAGATGGATTCCGTGATTTTTGAAAATCGATCCCAACAGATTCAAATATTGACCGCTGTGATCCGGCGCAACAATGACCAATATATCCTTGATGCCAGCCTTGATCAAGGTGTTGAGCGGATAAAAAATCATCTGCCGGTCATAAACCGGAAGCAATTGTTTGGAGGTTGTGGCAGTGAGAGGAAAAAGCCGAGTGGCTGTTCCTCCGGATAAAATTATTCCTTTCATATTTTATTTTTTAAATATTCTTTTAACGCGTCTTCATAACTTCGCATCGGGTTCAGCTTCGTATTTAGCAAAACTGAATATGCTGGTCTTTTGGCTGGCCGTGGAAATTCAGAAGATGCAACCGGAACTACCTTGGTCTTTATTTTCGCCTGACGATATAATTCTACAACTGCCTCATACCAAGTGCAAGGGTCGCTATTGGTAACATGATAAATACCCAAAGGTTTTTTAGACTCAATGATTTCCTTGGTTTTTTTGGCTAAATCTGGAGCATAAGTGAAGCAGCTCGTTTCCTCGTCCACCACCTTTACCCCATTAAATTGTCCGCCATCACGGACACCAGCCTTGCCGGATTTAACGGGGTGAATGGTTTTATTCTTTTTTCCGGCTTCCAGCATAACGTCAAAAAAGCTCCGCTTCGCATTTTCAGCCTTGGCCGGTTTTCCAAAAAGCTTTGATAATCTGATGATATAATTTTTGCCTTTGATTTTTTGGACTTCCCTTTCGCCCAAAAGCTTAGATCTGCCGTAATTGGAAATGGGCTTGGGTTTAGATTTTTCATCAAAGCCGATTTGAGGCACAAAATTTTGGTGCAAACCGCAACCTGAACAACTGCCCGTGCATCCAGCCGGTTCAAAGTTTATAACCGGTTCCCCGTTAAAAATATAGTCGCTGGAATAATGCACAAAAGTGGCATCGATTGATTTAGCAATTTTAGCGAGATATCCGGGAGCAAGCCCATTGATTTTTTTGGCCAGCACAAATTCCTTTTTTTCTTCGGCCTTGTCAACGGCATTATATGCCGCGGAATTTATAATAATCGCCGGTTTTAGTTTTTTAATTTTCGCACTGGTTTCTTTTTCTTTGGTAATATCAATTTCACCCCGATCCCA
>JBAYLE010000027.1:0-4554 GCA_041664225.1 Parcubacteria group bacterium
AATTTTTCCAGTGCCGTCAGCCGAGTAATCATCAATAACAATAAATTCAAAATCTTTGAAAGTTTGATTTAAAATGCTTTCAATCGCTTCTGCAATATATTTTTCGGCGTTATACGCCGGCATTATCACGGAAATTTTCGGATTATCCATATTTTTTTTCAGGGCTTAGCCTTGATTTGAATTAACTTCTTCAGAAATTATATAATTCGGCCGGTTTTTGAGTTCTTTGAACATTGTCATTTGATAAACAGAAAGAATGCCGATGATCATAATAATGAAACCATTGCTGACAATAATAAAGGCGGCCAAAATTGCATTGCCGCTGAAAAATCCGACGTCTACAAACCAGCGATAGTAGAGCATTACCAACAGCAAAATAGTCCCGATGGAGAACAAGCCAGAGCCGAGTAGAATAATTATTTTCATCGGCAACATACTGAAAGATGTGATGCCGATTCTCGCGAAAGTCAGCATTTTTTTTAGCGTATAGGATGATTTTCCAGAACTGCGCAATCCAGCCTCGTATTCAACGAAAGCAACCCTAAATCCAATCCATTTTACCAAGCCACGGTAAAATTTGTCTTTTTCTTTGAATCTGGCGAGTTCCATGACCGCCTTCTTGTCTAAAAGGCGAAAATCAGCTGAGCCCTGATCCAGGTGGATGTCGGATATTTTATTTATCAGCCAATAAAATATTTTGGAAGTTATTTTTTTGAAAATAGATTCTTTTTCGGTTCTGAGCCTTTTTGTGTTGACAATATGAAAACCCTTTTCCCAATTTTCAACCAAATTGGGAATAAGCGCCGGCGGATGCTGGAGATCCCCATCCATCATAATGACCGCATCACCTTTGGCGGACTCCAAGCCGGCCTCAATGGCTGCTTGATGACCGAAATTGCGGCTAAAGGAAATGCCCCTGACGGTTTTGTCTTGCGTAGCCAACTTTTCAATTTCCGCCCAAGAATTGTCAGCGCTGCCGTCATTTACGAAAATAATTTCAAATTGGTAGTTTGGCAAGGACGAAAAAACCCCCTGGAGCTCATGATAAATGAGGGGAATATTCTTTTCTTCGTTATACGCCGGGATTATAATTGAAATCAGTTTTTCGTTGCTTTCCATCTTTGGCTTTAAGTATATAATAAACCCCAACAATAATTCCCATGATTTGGGAAATTATTGCCACCTTCAGTATGCCATAAATATCATGTCCGGTAAACAGGATTAAAAGCGAAGAAACGAAGGAAATCATAAGCAAGCTGTAGACAATTTTGGTTTTTTGGATTGAGAGCAGATACTGGAAAATGAGGTGCAAATAAGAAAAAAGCGCGGCCATGATGGCAAACCAGCCCAGAAAGCCGGCAATATCGACATATTTGTTGCCAAAGAGCATCTTGAGGATAAATCCCGGGAACAAGAAATAGAAAATAACGGCGCCAAGAGAAATCGCCAACATGATGCAGGAAGCGTTTTTGAAAATCGCGAAGGAGTCGATTTTCTTGTGATGATTTTCGGAAGAAATAGAAAAAAGAACAGTGGCAATGACGCCAGTGGCGAATAAAATAATCTTGGAAACGATAGTCAGTGCCCCATATTGCCCGGCCTGCGTCGGATCTAAAATATGTTTGGCCAGAATCATATCGGCGTTACCCAGAATATTAACCGCTAAATTACCGATGAAAAATGGAACGATGAACGCCTTCAGAGATTCTTGCATCGCCGGCTTGACCAGTTTGTCAACTTTCGCAGAAAAAATAAATCTAAGCGCGACAACCGAAGCTATATATGAAGCTATTCCTCCTAGCACAAAACTGCCTATGACACCGCTCAAAGCAAAGCCTATTTTCAAGAGTATAACGCAAAAAACCAGCTTAACTGCGGCGCCCAAGACATTCATCACGCTGATATTCTTGAATTTTTGCCAACCATTGAGAATTCCCGAATTGACTGCGGCAAAAAATGAGATGAACATCAAAATCCAAAGCATGATGAGCGGCCACCTTTCTTCAATTTTCAAAAAGTTACCGACATAAGGAGTGATCAACAAAAAAAACGCAAAAACTGGCAGACCATACCAAAAAAGCTTTTTTTCCAAGTAGCGTCCAAAGGCGCGATTGCCAGCCCTGTCATCTTGCGCCTTGAAGCCGGCGCCATATTTTGTGACAATCATCGTGAGAGTGGCAGTGGGAATCAAAATGATGTATATGAGCGAATTCAATGACTCGATTTTTCCATATTCTTCCACGCTCACCATTCGTCCGATGACCAAATGAAAAACATAGTTCAAAACGCTCGCCCCCATAATGCCCGCGAACAAAATTGCGCTATTCTTGGCCAAAGCGCCTCCGTTTAAAAAAGTTTTTTTCAAAAAGTTGAACATAACTTTCTTATTGTAGCACAAAAATCACGGTCAAGAGAAAAAATTGCGCCAATCTTCGCTTTTGAGGTATAATTTTAATATGGAAGACAAAGACACAAACAAAAAAATATTCGCGATAATCCCCGCTTATAACGAAAGCAGGGTTATCCAGGACGTCCTTCGGGAAATTCGCGCATCCGGATTTACCTCAATTATTGTCGTGGATGATGGCAGTATGGATGAAACTTACCAGAAAGCCGGAGAAATTGAAGGCGTGGTCGCGCTCAAACACTTTATCAATCGCGGCAAAGGCGCCGCGGTCAAAACCGGCATCGAAGCAGCTAAGCTTTTGGACGCGGATATTGCGGTTACTTTGGACGGCGACGGACAACACAATCCGCATGATATTCCCAAGATGATCGCTTTTATTGAGCAGGGATTCGATGTTGTTTTGGGGACGCGCCTCAAAAATCCTGAGGGCATGCCAAAATATAAAATCCTTGCCAATCATATGGGGAATTTTTTCACCTTTTTGATTTATGGACTCTGGGTAACTGACAGCCAATCCGGATTTCGGGCTTATTCAAAAAAAGCCATCGGCCTGATCGACACCAAGACTGACCGCTATGAATATGACAGTGAGGTTATCCGCGAAATTTCAAGGAACAAATTAAAATTTATGGAAATTCCTATCGAAGTCCGCTACACGGAATATTCAATGAACAAAAAAGACAAAATGAATTTTAAAAACGGCCTCAAAACTCTAATTAAAATGATAATTTCAGCCTAAATGAATATCTCTATCTATCAAATAATTCTCGGCCTTATCGCGTTCGTTTTTATCGTTAATGGCTCTTTTAAATTTTTCAAGAGAGCGCAGGGGCAAACATTTTTTAAATTCGCGGTTACAATTGTGATCTGGGCGAGCATTTTTGCTTTCGCTATTTTCCCCAACATCAGCCATATGATCAGCGAGAAAATCGGTTTGGGCGAGAATCTTAACACCTTGATTTTTATCGGTTTCGTAGTGATTTTTCTGATCCTTTTCAAGATGCTGAGCATCATAGAAAGGGCGGAAAGAAATATTTCGGAAATCGTGAGAAAGGAAGCGCTAAGTAAATTAGAAAAAAAATAACCAATGACCGAACACACCTTCGCAGTTTTGGCATACAAAGAATCTCCTTTTTTGGAAGAATGTCTTGAATCACTCAAAAAACAAACTGTTCCAAGTGAAATCATCATTTGCACTTCGACACCGAGTGTTTTTTTGCAAGATTTAGCGAAAAAAAATGGTTTGCAATTATTCATAAATCCGCGGAGATCGGGCATTGCTAATGATTGGAATTTCGCTCTTTCTCAAGCAAAGACTGAATATGTTACTCTGGCGCATCAAGACGATAAATATTCGCCTGAATATGCCGAAGAAATCATCCAGGCTGCCCAATCACGAAAAGACGCGCTCATTATTTTTTCGGATTACAACGAACTAGTAAACGATAGTCGGCATACATTTATCCGCAACAGTTCATTGAACTTTTTTGTGAAAAGAACGATGTTACGGCTATGTTTTGGAAATAAAAATTACCGGGTTGATAACAAACAGAGACTACTGGCTTTTGGCAATCCGATCGGATGCCCAGCTGTCACTTTTCAAAAAGAAATCTTAGGTGATTTTAAATTCGATGAAAATTTCAGCGTAAATATGGATTGGAAGGCCTGGTATGACTTGGCGCAAAAAGCAGGCAGTTTTATCTGGGTAAAAAAAGCTCTGGTTTCACACCGGATTTATGCGGAAAGCGAGACTAGCCATGGCATCGCCGAAAATCGCAGACAAAATGAAGACAAAAAAATATTTGAAATGATCTGGCCGGCATTTTTTGCTTCCATTCTGGCTAAAATTTACAGTCTCAGTTACACAAATAATAGTCACTAGATTTTAACTGGCATACAGCTTGAGAAAGACTTTTATCAGCTTGAGGCGATAAAAAAATATAAAGGCGAAAACCGCCATCCGGTTTCGTAATGTTTCGCCTTTTGGATAAAGCAGACTGATATTTTTATTTTTCAAAAACGCCGGAAATTTATTTTTCAGCCATTCGAAAGTTTTTGTAAATTCCGCCAATATCTCTTCATAACTCGACTTCCTGCCCGCGAATAAAAGATACCAGACTATATATCTGGTGAAATAAAATTCCACT
>JBAYLE010000028.1:0-4399 GCA_041664225.1 Parcubacteria group bacterium
GGAAATTTATTTTTCAGCCATTCGAAAGTTTTTGTAAATTCCGCCAATATCTCTTCATAACTCGACTTCCTGCCCGCGAATAAAAGATACCAGACTATATATCTGGTGAAATAAAATTCCACTTCCGGTTTGTCGATGGCTCCAATTTCTTTCAATTTGTCATAGCAAGCGTCAAGCAAACGCGTCACATTCAATGAGCTCTGCATGGTTTTTTGTTTGGTGTTGGAAACCGATTTTTGATTGTAAGACCAGTTGTACCCGCAATAATCGATGATGGAAACTTTGTTTGTCAGATTAATGGCCCGCAGATTGAAAAACACATCTTCGCCTATATTGTTATCCAGAAATTCGATCTTATTTTGTGTTAGAAAATCTTTTCGGTATATTTTGGCCCACGGCGCCATAGTCATATATTTTGACCACTCGGTATTTTGCAGGCGCATTTCGTATAACATTTTTTCGCCGGCCGTTCGGCGATAACCACCAATTACCATATCTAAATTTTTCGATTCAATTTCTTCAATAAATTTTTGTAAATAATCGCTGTCAATCCAGTCGTCGCAGTCAATAAACATTACATATTTTGATTTGGCATAGCTAAGACCGGCATTCCTCGTCTTGGCCACGCCCTGATTTTCCTGATTGAAAATCCTTATTTCATTTGGATATTTGGCTTCGTACTCCTCCATGATCTTCCAGGAATTGTCGGAAGATCCGTCATTTATCAGAATGATTTCATAATCGCCATAAGTATTTTGCAGGATACTTTCGATACATTTCGAAAGAGTGTATTCTGCGTTATAAACCGGAATTGTTATTGAAATCATGCTTTTATTTTTTTCATTTATTCCGCCTTAACTGGCTCTATTTCATAATATACCTCCTGCGCGGGGATGATCCAGCAAAAAAATCGTTCATACACCAAGGGCGCAAGATTTACAATATAGGCAAGAGGCTTATTTTCAAATGAATAACGACTTGTTTTTGTGATGTAGAAGCAAAGCTTCTTTTTTCTTATTCTAAACCGGACTGGTGTATAAAAATTCATCTCGTTTTTTTCGGTATAATAATCCATAGTAAAATAGCCAAAGAATCGCTTGTGCGTTGGATCGGTGTAGGCTCCGAAATTAGAAAAATGAGGCACAAAAATTTTGATCAGTCCTCCTCTTTTGGTGATGCGATGCAGTTCACGTAAGAGAGGATCCAGATCATGCATGTGTTCCAAAACATGCTCTGTGAGTATCTCGTCAAAAGTGTCATTTTCAAAAGGGAGCTCTTTCTCAATATCTGCTACAACATCGACGCCTGGCAATGGATAAAGGTCCAGATTAACATATCCGTCCTTAATTTTTCTTCCACAACCAAGATTTAATCGCTTCATACTACTCTTTTATTTGAACGGTATTTGTTGCTTCTTTAGGCGTTTTATCGTAATAAGTCTCGTAAATGTTTTGGAAAACAAACAAAAACGCAGCCAAAAAGAAAATTATGATGCATGCTTGAATATGCTTCCTGATAAATTCAAACTTGAATGAAAATCCTGACTTGTAGAAAAAAAGCAAGAGGAGCGGAAATATGCCCAAGAAATACCTGCCTTGTACACCGGATATCTTATCAAAACTGACTTTCGTCCATGCGAGATAAAGACCCAAATACACAAGCACAAAATTCATCAGGAACACGAATAAGAATATAAAGCGCTGTTTTTTTGTTAATTCGATGGTCTCTTTTTCATTTCTTGCGAGCAAAAACATGCCAATCATCACGAAGACATACCAAATCTGCGGCATATCATTTTTTAGCCAGCCAGATTTAAATAAGAAAGTCTCCATATAAAAATTGAATTTGTCATATACCTGATTAAAAAGAACGCTGAAAAAATCCACTGGATGGTTCAGGACATACGCCATCTGTCTGGACGCGTTTATTGCGCTCTCTGACTGCGCGGCTGCATCTCCTGACCCTTGAAAATATTTATACAAGCCTAAAAAAATGATTGTGTTTATCAAAACAAAGCCGATTGTGAACAGCCAGTATTGTTTCTTATCTTTGAATTTGCCGACTGGGAGGATAAAAACAAGAAAAGACAACAAGAAATAGCCTGTTTTCACATTAAATCCAAACAAAGCGATCACAAGCAGTGTGATTATTTGCCTGCCGGACAAGCGCGCGTCCTTTTCACACGCAAGTTTCAGGACATACGCGATAAAAAGGAATGTGGACGCGATATGCAACGAATCATAGCTAAGCGAGGAGAATTGTTGGATTGTCATAGGCAAAAGTCCGATGAGCAACAAAACTATTTTCCCGAATGGAATGATGCGTATCGCCCAATAGACCAGCAGGATTGACGCAAGCAAATTCAACAATCGAGCAAGATAGAAATCAGCGAGCGCGCTTAGATGCAGTGTTTGACCGATTTTCAGCCCAATGGCTTGAGGAATATAGCCCAAGGGAGTCGCGCCGCAAATTGCCGATCCGCCAGTTGCCATCTCTCCGGAATCTTTCTCTACCAATTTGACAAGCAAACCGTTAAAAACGATTTTCTTGCTGCTGCCAGGGACGGAAACTTTCAGAATATTATCCGGTAATTCAATCGCGCTTTTAGGGATCTGGTTGTCCGGATGGCAAACAAGGTTTCCTTCTGCCACTGACCAGGCCTTCCAATAATGCGCGTGTTCATCCGGAACTCCATCAAAAGGAGGATTAAATATCGCCACCGCCAGACCAAAAATCAACGCTAGAGCGAGATAAATATTCTCTTTTTTCAAATTTTTTAGTTTTTCAAACACAAACTGAAATTAAGTTTATTGTTATGATTGTAACTTTATCATACATCGAGTTTACTTGTTGGGCAATTTATACCGTTCTTGAAATATTTTCGCCCATAAATGACATACTTGCAAATATTTTCTACGAAACTCCAGATTCCTCTTTCGCGCAAAACTCGAATCCCCTTTTGCGCAATGTCAAGAGCCATAGAAAGACCGCTTTTATAAAATAAAAAGATAATCGGAGAAAAATGTTTTTTTATCAGCATTTCTTTTTCATTTTCAAAGTCTTTATCCCGACCCTGAGAGGAAAACCCGGTTTCGTTGTATACCGCGATGGTTTGATCGAGATATATTTTTTTAACATCCTTGTCATTAAACCATCGCATATTAAAAGCCCAATCAGCAAAGCGTCGATATTTAATTTCAAATCTACCATGTTTGGCGAATAATCTTTTTTTACAAAAAATTGCCTGATGATGGATGCCTCGCTCGAGTATTTGCGACAAAGAAGGATTATTTCTAAAAATAACCTCCGACTGTTTCAGCTTTACGTTTCCGCAAATAACATCTGTTTGATGTTCAGTTTCATTGCCAAAAATTGATTCTAAAACATTACTATCATACAAAACATCATCGCTTCCCAAAAAATAAACCCACCCACCAGCAGCCATATCGATTCCCCGATTCATTGCGTCATAAATCCCTTCATCTTTTTCCGAAAACCACCTTATATGCGGGTATTTTTCTGCAAAGTTACGAATTATCTGGAGAGAATTATCAGTTGAAAGACCGTCCATAAAAATATGCTCTTTATTTGGATATGTTTGTTGGGCTACGCTCAAGATACAGGCTTCCAGACTAGTTTCACCGTTTAGAATAACTGTTATAATGCTTATTTTTGGTAACTTTTCCATTCTTATAGCCAGGCTATGGTTTTTAAGGTCGCTTCGTATAAATTCCACAAACTCCTCTATTTCTTGTTTATTGGCAGCATTATGATTTTTCAGAGCATCTTTTTTGGCTTGTCGTCCGATTTCTTCGCGCAGATTTTTATTCTGAACCAATCTCGTCAAAAAATCTTCCCAGTCAGCATTATTTTCTGCCACAAAACCGTTTTCCCCGTTACGGATGCATCTCCTGAAGTCTGGCACCGCGGAAGCGACGGTTGGCACTTCCAAGAGGCCGGCTTCAAAAAATTTAAGCGCTGATTTGGCCTGACAAAATGGATTATTAATTTCCAGGGGGGCTATATTAATATCAGCTCTTAAGATTAATTCCGGCAATTTTTGCACTGAAACAAAAGCAATGCGCTCTATTTGAGTTGCGACTTGGGAAAATTTTTCATCCAGATCAAGATGGCCGACAACCATCAAAATGGCATTTGCATTTTCTCTTAAAATTTTAATTATGACATCAGTGATCGTGTTAAAATCCTTATTGTGGCTTTTCGATCCGGAAAAATATCCAATCCTTATTTTTCCATCTTTCATTTTTAGCTGATCGCGTTTTGCTAGAGTTTCTCGCGCCAAGACAATCTGTTCACTGCCAAGCCTGTTATAAGACACGAAAACTTTCTTGTCAGGATATTTTTTCTTTATTGCTTGCGCCAGATAATCAGTGGCAAC
>JBAYLE010000029.1:0-3259 GCA_041664225.1 Parcubacteria group bacterium
AAAAATAATATCGCCAGAGATAAAATGATAATTTTTGTTTTTATCATATTTATATTAATTATTAATAATTATTTTTCTTTTATTTTCACCTCGCCACTCAAACTTTATCCACAAAGATTTTTTGGGAATAATTTTTTTAATCCGATCCGCCCACTCAACTATTATAACATTATTCTTTTTGGCAATGATTTCTTCCCAGCCTAAATTCAAAATATCCCTGGCTTCAACTCTGTATGCGTCAAAATGAAAAATATTCTTTTTATATTTTTTCATAATTACAAAGGTTGGACTAGTATATGGCCCCTCAACCTTCAATCCTTTAAGTAATCCTTGCGTAAAGGTAGTCTTGCCAGAACCCAGATCGCCAGAAAGACAGATGACTACTCCGCCCTTAAGCTCCCCAGCCAAAATTTCCCCGAGTTTTTGAGTTTGTTTCGCGTTAGTTGTAATAAACTTTTTCATCTTCCTTATTTCACCTTAAATAGCCAAAAAAGTCAAATTTAAAGCCCTTTTATTGACACAAATAATTCCATTTGCTATCCTACAATACTATTCTAAAAATAACTATTCTTTTATGTCCCTAGAACCCCAAGAACAATTAAAAAAATTCCTCGGAGAATCCAAAGAAGTTTTGCTCCTAATTCCGGAAAATCCCAGCGGTGACGCTGTTGGCTCTGCTTGGGCGCTTTATTTTTTTCTGGAAAAAAGAGGCAGCACTCCGACAATTGCTTTCTCAAACAACCTTGATCCAAAGTATTCATACCTCCCAAGACCGGAGAGGATTCTCACCGAAATCACTGGTGCCCGCGATTTTATTTTGCAATTTGACACCACCTTCAATAAAATCGCCAACGTACACACGGAAGAAAAAGACACTAAGCTCAATATTCACATCACTCCGGAAAAAGGCACCATTGACCCGCGCGACTTTTCTTTTGTTCTGGCCAAATTCAAATATGACCTGATTATCGTGCTCGACAGTTCTGATCTTTTGAAGTTGGGAAAAATTTATGAAAAAAATCCGGATTTATTTTTTGAAGTTCCGGTCGTCAACATCGACCATCGGAGCAACAACGAAAACTTCGGGCAAATAAATCTAGTGGATGTGATCGCTTCTTCTTGCAGTGAAATTCTCAGCAATGTTTTGGAAAATATCGATCCCGCCGCGATTGATAAAAACATAGCAGATTGCCTGCTAACCGGGATCATTAGCGCTACTGACAGTTTCCAAAAAAAGAATACGACGCCAAAAGCGTTGCTTTCCGCGGCGGCCCTCATGGATAAAGGAGCGAACCAACAAGAAATTATCCGTTGGCTCTACAAAACCCAACCGCTGCACATCTTGAAACTTTGGGGACGAGCAATGGCTAAGCTAAAATGGGATGAAAAGTCACAACTCGTCTGGTCAGAACTGTCTTTGGAAGACTTTATCCAAAGCCGAGCCAGCATCAATGATGTGAGCGCAATCTTGGAAAAGCTCCAGGAAAATTACAGTGATGGAAAAATTTTTATTCTAATTTACAATGACACGCCAACTTCAGCAGTCGCTAAAATAAAAACGACTTCTTTGGATTTATTGCAATTGGTCCACAAGCACCTCGACGGCGCCATCGACAAAAAAGATTTTCTGGAAATAAATTTGCCTTCAAATAACTTAACCGAGATTGGCGAAATGCTTTCTAAAAGGATAAAGGAGATGGGCGTTTAGAAAATTTCCATATGCCCACCCGCGATCCGCTGAAGCGGATTTTTTTAATTCTATCTAAAAGATTTTTTTTATGTTAAAATAAACTCAGAAAAACAAAACCAATACCATGCCTAAAGTTTCAAAAAAACAAAGCCGAATTAAAACTAAAGACGAGGCCGCCGAGAAAGTTCTAACGACGATGCGTCACAAGTCCGAAGAAGAACAAGCCTCCGCTTTCGCAGCAGAGATAAATTTTCCATACATCGATACCAATCTTATCCCGATCAGTCTTGAGAGCCTGAAAACAATTACCGAGAAAGAATCCCGGGAATTTAACGTTGCAGCCATCCAAAAAACAGGGAAGAAAGTAACCCTCATTTCAACTGACCCTACCCAACCGAAAACTGTTAATTTTTTGCAAGGCCTGACTCAAGAGCGCAGCTGGGAACTAAAAATTTTTGTTGTCTCCCGCTACAACATGGAAAAAATATGGGAGAAATACAAAAAAATAATTTTCACGGATATCCTTTCACAGCTAAGCATAACTTTGACCGGTGAAGACCTGGCAAAATTCGACCAGTACCTGAAAGATTTGATTACACTCAAACAAAGGATCAATGAACTTCCGACGACCCAGATCCTGAACGTAATTATGGGCGGCGCCTATAAACTGGGCGCCAGCGATGTCCACATCGAACCGCAGGAAAAAGATTTCCGCCTGCGCTACCGCATCGACGGCGTCTTGCATGATGTCGCCGAGCTTCCGCTTACGGTTTTCAAAACAATTATTTCACGGATAAAGATGATGTCCGGCATGAAAATAAATCTCCGCGACATCGCGCAAGATGGAACTTTTGACGTTAACATCGATTCTAAAAAAGTGTCGATCCGCGTTTCCATCATCCCAGGCAGTTATGGAGAAAGTGTAGTTATGCGTCTACTCGATCCAGCTTCAATCCAAGTGGACATTGAGAACTTGGGTCTTCGCGGACTGGCTCACGAAGAGGTCCAAAAGCAGATCTCAGCTCCTAACGGCATGATTCTGACCACTGGTCCGACCGGCAGTGGAAAAACCACCACACTTTACGCCATGATCAATAAACTTAACGACCCGGAAACTAAAATTATCACCATTGAAGATCCGATTGAATATGAAGTCCGCGGCATTTCCCAAACACAAGTTGAAAAATCACGCGGTTATACTTTTGCGACCGGACTGCGCGCTATTGTCCGTCAAGATCCAGATATTATTCTTGTCGGTGAAATTCGCGATGAAGAAACTGCGGACATCGCCGTTAATTCGGCTTTGACTGGGCATTTAGTGCTTTCAACAATTCACACCAACAGCGCAGTGGGCACCCTGCCCCGCCTGATCGAGATGGGCGTCAAGCCATCTCTCATCGCACCATCGATCAATGCCCTGATCGGCCAGCGCCTGGTGCGCAAGCTTTGTGATTGCAAAGAGGAATATGTTCCCGCCAAAGAATCCGTTTCCTCTTTGAAAAAAATTCTTTCCATTATTTCCCCCAAGGCCAAATTGAATATCCCAAAAGAAATAACCGCGCTTTATCG
>JBAYLE010000030.1:0-3203 GCA_041664225.1 Parcubacteria group bacterium
CCGCCAAAATCACCCAATCCGCCGGATTGAGAAGCTTTTTCTTCTTTAGTTTGTTTCTTTTTTGCCATAATTTTTATAAGTCGGATAAGGTTTTTTGTCTTATTCGTCCTATTGTTAATTTTCTTAAAAAAAGACCCGCTCACGCGGACCACTTCTCAACTATCATTACAAATAGAGTATAGCAAATGGTTCAAAAAAGTCAATACCGTGAAATATGCCTTTATTTAGGCAAAAAGCGCCTAGTTATTGACTTTGGCCTCTTTTTGTGCTAGTATAGAAGGTCACGATAAGTGATGGGCCTCTGGGATAACCGGGGGCTCTGGCTCCTTGACAACAATAAATAACGATAAAAAAAATACACTTGGGAGGTGCAAAGATGGTAGATTTTAAAGATGTTTTCAAGGGAGTAAATGAGGCTGGACAATGGATTACGCTGATTACAAATTTTTTTGAGAAAGCGCCGCAAGAAATCAAGAACAAGCTACCGACATTTTTGGGGCTTTCTCTTGAAGATGAGCGCCGCTGGGGCAAACTTTGGGCACAACTTGGAGATGACAATGAAACGAAAAAAAATCTTACGGATTTTCTTGAAAAACACTGCGAGGGTTATGAGCGGAATCACTTCCGTTATGTCGTCGTAGGCATACCACAGGACGCCAAGACAGTTAAAAGGGGTACGGGCAAGGATGTGAAAACAGAGACTATCCCTGATCCCGAAAAAAACTTTGCCTTGGATTTTCTTCGGCAGTTGGCTAAAGTCATCAAGGAACTTGGTCCTGCTGAAGCTAAAAGGCAATGTATCGTGGGTGGCTCTATTGTCATGGATCCATTTTTCAGAGAGACCATCAAAGAATGGATCAAAGGCAACAACTGGTTTAAGAGGACTATTTTCGCCGGACTCGGCATTTCTTCATTTTCAGAATTGACGCTGGACAAAATTAACACTGCCCTTGAGAATCGTTTCTTCGAGATTGATTCTGGCGGAAAACCAAAGGAAGATTGGAGAGGCAACTTTATCCCCAAAAAAAAGGAAGGGGAAGCAAAGCTAAAATCTATGATATATAAAATCATCGGACTGGCTTTGTTCCTGGGGGCAGTAGCTTATATTATCTACAGCCTTTAACCTAAAAGAAAACATGGAGGAAGATAAATGATAAGACTATATAGAGTATTGAACGCCATTTTGTCAGGGCAACTCCGCAGCCGTGTATTGATAGGCATGATACTTTCTTTCACCTTGATTGTTCTGGGCATAGCCTTAAAATATAACGGCCATGGGGTTATTATTGTTTATGTTTTCTGGTTTCTGTACGCCTCAGCAATATATTTTTTTGTTACGACACCAGACATTTGGGCAATCTTAGCCACTCTGGAGGTAACTCGCCGTGTGGCGGGTGGAACAGATGTTGATGCAAATGGAGTCACTAACAATATTATTGTTGTTGCTCCTGCACTCACCTCGCTGTGGTTAAGTATCGTCTTCATGTTTATCGCAAGTTTACCCTTGGAATATTTTATGTCCTTGGGGCAGGCGATTAGCTTGACATTTACGGCACTCATGTTTATCACCGTAATCGGATTTTCAGCATTCTTCAAATGGACTACTGAGGTCTACTATAAGAAGATCATCGTTGGCTATGCTGTAATAGGACTTCTGGTGTGCGTAATCCAAATACCTTTGTATTTCACCAACAGCGCATTTTATGGCGCAGCAGGAACTTCCAAGACAGCCATAGAACTCAGAAGAGCCGAACATGCTGTGAAGGTGGCCAATGATGAAGATCTTTCTCAGGACACCAAGGATGCTGGCGAAGATTATAAGAGATGCAAGGGTGACGAGAATTGTATGTCGCCAGAGCATAGGCGAGTCTGGAGAACAGCCAAAAGAATAAACGGCGAGCTCACTCCGGATTTCAGTAAGCCGAAGGCGCAAATGATATCGATGGATATCCCTGTCAAACAGGCTCCGAAGCCGAATCCGGCACCCACAGCAGCACCGGCTCCTGCGCCCGAACCACAGAAAGAATCGGGAGCAAACAAGATAACCATCTCTGGCAAGTATAGTATACACGCCACGATGGTTGAGGCGGCTAAGAAATATGGGCAGAAAAACCCCTTGGAAGTTGATATGTTGGTCACGACCAGCACACACGAGGGTGACACTGTGAAATTCGTAACGCAGGAAAATATATATACCTGCCAGTTACAGCCAAATGGCGACTGCGACGGCCAGTGGAGCCCCAAAGGCAAAAGCAATGGACAACCCTTACATTTCCATTTTCACTCGGATGAAAGAGCTGATGGATGGATAATGGACGGCGGTCTCAAAGCTGATGCCATCATATACGGAATATGATAATTGGCGCGCCAGGAGGACGCGCAAAAAAAGAAGACCGGCAACTCTCATGAAGAGTTGCCGTATTTTTTTGTAAAAAATTTATTTTCAAAAATATCTTAGAACATCTGCCCTCGCAACATAAAATCGACTGCTTGCAGAATCACAAATCCCGCCAGTGCAACAATGACTCCGAGAATCGCCCAAGTCATGTTCTGCTTGGCGCGCTTAATCATATCTTCGTCACCCGTTGAAACCAAATACATTATTCCGGAAATAACAAAGCTGATTATAGCTATCACACCAACTATCCCCAAAAGCCAAGTTAGCAATTTGGATAAAATTGTTGCGATACCGCCTTCCGGATCCGGCAAACCAGTGTTGTCCGGAATGTAGATGCCGCCGCCGGGAGGAGTTGGGGTAGGCGTGGGCGTTGGAGGGGGAGGTGGAGGTGGAGGTGGAGGTGGAGTAACGGGGTTACTTTCTACATAAGTAGCCATTGCGGCAGCGCAAGCTCCATAAATTCCACTAGCCGTAATATTACTGCAATCACCGCCCACTAAACTCGCTTGGTTACGACTGGTACAATCCGCGGCCAAGGCAGATAAATACGAACTCATATTCAAACATTGGCCAGAATAGGTGCTATTACATTGGGGCTGAAAAACACCTGCCCAATCAGGTGCGCTACATCCGGTCTGCGGACTACCGCAACTGCCTGTGCATTGTGAGGGGGCGGCAGCATTAGTTTGATACACAAAGAAAAATAACAACCCCAAAGACAAAATTGCTGTTTTTAAAATTAATTTTTTATTCACTCCGTTAAAATTTGCACCGACCATTTTTAAAAATGGCAATGAAATTGGAA
>JBAYLE010000031.1:0-2801 GCA_041664225.1 Parcubacteria group bacterium
AATAACTGTGTCGCCGGGGTTAACAATATCAGCGGCATGTTGGATTGTTTTGAATGGCGAAGCAGAAGTACCAGGATTTGAATCATTTCCAGATGGAGAGATGTAGTAGGTGGAGATGGTGGTATTATTTCCAGTTGATTCATGGGCACCGATGTCAGGAAGGCCGACGATTGGATTGCCCAGAAAGTCTTTAGTCAACCCAACGTCTACTCCTTTATTAATAGCGGGACTGCTTGATTGAAGACGGAAGTCATTAACATCAGGATTAGGATTTACCATCTTGGGGTCAGTGTTAGTTATATTATTTGCTAGGGTAACGCCAGGCGGTGTTTCGGTGACAATAAGACCATTCGCACCGGCGCCGGCAAAAGCAATATTGTTTGTGATAGAAATATTGGTGAGGTGAGTAACGGCATCGTCATACAAAGCTATCCCAGCCATTACCTGACCATGAAAAATATTATTTTTGATATTTGCGTTAGTAACAGTTCCATCTAAAATAACATGGCTTCCGTCTCGATATGGGTTACCATTGACAAAAGTATTATTTAAAATAGAAATATTTGATGAAGTTAAACTAGAGCCACTATAAACATGAATGCTCCAACCACTTTTCATGTGGTAAAAGATATTATTACGAATGATTACTCCATTAGAGCCATCTATATAGATACCATGATCTTGATTCTGATAGTAACTATTTGTTAAACCGGTGCAAACAGTTCCGCCAGGGACTGCACTTTCGCCAGGGGCTAGACGACCAATATTATTAAAAATATTTCTTTCGATAGTAATTGATTTGGCGCCATGTAGATATATCCCTTGTCCGCCATAATTATCATTACAGATTCGGCCGATATCATGAATATGATTATCGCTTATTGTAATGTTTGTGTTCGGATGAGTTGGGGTATTTAGTTGGAAAGCGGAACCCGCAATAAAATTTTTAATTTCAAAACCGGATATGGTTATATAGGAAATATCATCTTGGAAATTGAAACAGCGCTTACTAACTCCTAGACCATCTAAAATAGCACTACCAGTATGTTCGGCCTTAACCGTAATATTATTTCCGGCCGCGCCTCCGTGATAGAACATGACTAAATCTTCAGCCGAACTTGTATATGTGCCGTCTTTAACTATAACCGTATCCCCTGGCTGAGCGACACCAACTCCTTTCTGAATCGTCTTAAATGGTGAAGCAGAAGTTCCGGCGCTTGAATCATTGCCGGATGGAGAGACGTAATAGACGGAAGCGGATGTATTAGTTCCTGTTGATTCATAGGCACCGATGTCATAGGCACTACCTTTCGGACGAGATACATTATTATAATCATTTGTGACACTTGAAAAAGTTAAGCCCATGTCGATAGCCGGAGAATTACTCTGCAATGAATAATCATGTGCCGATTCATTTACAAATAATGGATTAGTATTATTTAAATTATTACTTATGGTAATGCCAGTTGCTGTTCCAGAATTTATTATTCCATTACCACCACTGATAATATTATTATTAATATTGACATTAGAATATGAATATGAACCTTGGTAAATGTGGACCGCGGCAGCAGATTGATCTTTAAAAATATTATTGGCGATCGAAGAATTACTAAAATTCCCCCACAAAATAACATGTCCACCTGGACTATAGGGATTGCCGTTTTCCGAAGTATTATTTACGAAATTTAAATAGGAAGCAGTTCTTCCTTCGCCAGAATAAATCTGAAGGGACCATCCGTTATTAATATTATAAAATATATTATTCTTTATAACAGCATGGTTAATACCATCAATATAAAGTCCGTGATCTAAACGCTGATAGCTAGTATCTGTCCCTTGGTTACACCCATTTTCACCGTTAGCAAACCTACCGATATCATACATTAAACTTCTTTCAATAGTGACATAACTTGGATTGGCGAGAAAAAAGGCACTTCTTCCGTCTTCGTCATCAGTAGGTAGACAAAGCTGTCCAATATCATGGATAATCAAATCACTAAAATTAGTATTAGTAGATGGGGCATATACGTCAATCCCAGCGCCAGAAAATCCTTTGATTTCAAATCCTGACACGTTAATATAAGAACCGGGAATATAAAAAGCAGTTAAACCACTATTATTATTTCCATCTAATACCGCTCTGCCTATATTTCGTGCTTTATAAGTAATATAGGCGTTGCTTGTTCCTGACCTTGTTGCTCGAATCATGGTCCCTCCAGAAATACCGGAATACGTACCATCTTCGACTATCACCGTGTCGCCCGGGTTAACAATATCAGCGGCATGCTGAATCGTCTTAAATGGTGAAGCAGAAGTTCCGGCGCTTGAATCATTGCCGGATGGAGAGACGTAATAGGTATTTCCCGCCGCATTAGCTGTTTTAGTAAACAATACGGCATTAATCATCTTAGTAAATGCTGAGGCATAAACTGAATTAGAAAATGCCGAGGCATATACCTTTTTAGTAAATGTAGCTGTGCAGACTTTATCAGCATTTAAAGTAACCGTACTATTACTCGGACAATCAGATTGAACATAACAACTCTTCACGGTTGTATCTTCATAAACACATGGTTGACTATCCGGAGTTCCAATACAACCGGAAGGTAGAGAGCTAATTACTGTTTTAAATTGAATGTTATTACTCTGACAAGCATCCCAAGTTGAAGCATAAGTATAAGTACAAGGGCAACCAATCGGTTCCCCGCAATCCTTCTCACAGTTACAAGTTGTTTCTTTGCCGGAACAATATCCATCACCGCAATAGCCACCACCATTTAGAGGAGAGAGATAGGTAC